>CAMJLB010000001.1 GCA_946406555.1 uncultured Prevotellaceae bacterium
GCAAAGAGGCTCGACTCCCTTGCGCAGGTCTACCGAATTGCCGTAGACCATGAACCGATTCGTTTCATTCAGACTAAACATAATCAACATTTTTCTTCACAACCTGCGTTGCTGCCTTTTAACTAATAAAGTCATAACATTGTTTAAAAAACATGTGGATTATGAAATATATTCCGTATATTTGCACTGAAATCACAAAAAATAGACATTATGAGAAAAATCTACTTGTTTGTGCTCGCAGCCAGTCTGTCTGCACCGGCTTTGGCACAAGAAAAATTCGAGTTGGGCAAACCAAACAACAGCCAGTACCGATATCTTGACGAGTATCGGGCACTGAAAGAGTATATCGACTATTCGAAGTATCCCAACTTCAAGCTTGGGGCAGGAACCACCGTGAACGAGTACCTGAACAATTCGCTGGTGAAGAATCTTACCAACAAGAACTTCACCGAGACCGTGGCAGGCAATGCCATGAAGATGGCAAGTTGCGTGGACGGTAATGGCAACATGAACTTCACAACGGTAAAGAACTATGTAAACGCAGCCACGCAGGCGGGACTCAACGTCTATGGCCACACCCTGGCCTGGCACTCTCAGCAGCCCAAGGGCTGGCTGCTGAAGCTTCTGGCCGACAAGCCTGCACCAGAACTTGAAGACGGCGACGTAGACGTATGGACAGAGACAGCCAACAAGGATTTCCGCTCGTCGCAGAATGTAGGTTGGAAAGCCTCTGAATCGGACTATGGCTTCAGCATCAAGTTCGACGCCACCAATGGCCTCATCGTAAAGACCACGAAACAGTATCCTTGGGAGGTGCAGTTTGTAGCTATGTCGGACATTCTCACACAGACAGGCAAGACCTACAAGATGACGGTGGCCGTAAAAGGGTCGAAGGCAGGCAAGCTGAATGGCCATCTGGGCGACTGGGGTGGCGGCCCCAGCGTAAGCATACCCTTCACCACCGAGTGGAAAGACGTAGAGATAAACATAAAGCCCACCAAGGAGAGCAACTTCCTGCTGTTGCATGTGCCCAACTACGTAGGCGAGGTCTATGTGAAGAGCATCAAGTTTGAAGAGCAAAAGAAAGGCAAGACCATCGAAGAAGACCGCCGCTGCCTGAAGGCTCATGCCACGGCAAGACAGGGCGAAGCATGGGACAATCAGCTGTGGCTGGTGCCAGGCTCGTTTGCTTCCGGCGCAAGCTATGTGTTCACTGCCGACGTGCGTGCCGACAAGGCAGCCTATGCCTCTACCCAGATCCACAGCACCCCCAGCTCCTACGTGAGCAGCAATGCCCTGGGCAACATCAGCTTCACGACCGAGTGGAAGACAGTGACCGTTAGCGGTAAATTCAGCGCTGCCGGCCAGAGCATCGCCTTCAACCTGAGCGAGCTGGCCGATGAGAACAACTACTATTTCGACAATGTGAGCCTCAAGGTCAACGGTGTTGAGAAAATCAAGAACGGCGACCTGGAAGGCACCGACGTGAGTTCGTTCAAGGTGAAGGAGTATGGCGGCGGCGTTGTTGCACCGGCCATCTGCGAGCATCTGTCTTACGTATATGTTCCTACAACCATTCCGCTGACGCAGCAAGAGCGTCACGACACGCTGGTCTTTGCTATGGATAAATGGATAAAAGGCATGATGACGGCTTGCGGCGGAAAGGTGAAAGCCTGGGATCTGGTGAACGAGGCCATCTCGGGCGGCGGAAACGACGGCCAGGGCAACTACACCCTGCAGCACTCAGAGGGATATAACCCCGGTGGCACATGGGACGTGGGCGGCGATGCCTTCTACTGGCAAGACTATATGGGCGACCTGGAATATGTGCGCCAGGCTTGCCGACTGGCCCGGAAGTACGGCCCAGAGGATGTGGTGCTCTTCATCAATGACTACAATCTGGAATCGGACTGGGACCAGAACAAGAAGCTGAAGTCGCTCATCAATTGGATTAAGAAATGGGAAGCCGACGGCGTGACCAAAATCGACGGTATAGGCACGCAGATGCATATCTCCTACTACGAGAACAGCGGCACGCAGACGAGCAAGAAGAATGCCATCACCAACATGTTCCGGCTGATGGCGGCAACAGGCAAGTATGTGCGTGTAAGCGAACTCGACATGGGCTATGTAGATGCCAGCGGCAACAATGTCCCCACTGGCAGCATGACCGAGACGCAGCACAAGAACATGGCCAACTTCTACGAATGGATCATCAAGGAGTTCTTCCGTCTGGTACCTGCCGAACAGCAATGGGGCATCTGCCAGTGGTGCACCACCGACTCGCCTACGAACAGCGGGTGGCGTGCCAACACGCCCGTGGGCATCTGGGACATCAACTATTACCGCAAGCATGTATATGCCGGCTTCGTGCGCGGCCTGGGCGGCGTGGCCACCGGCATCGACGGTGCCAAGACCGACAAAGGCGCAGACACGCCGAAGAACATCTACAATCTCAGCGGCATGCGCATGCAGGTCGACTCGGTGAACGATCTTCCTTCTGGTCTTTACATCGTAGACGGCAAGAAATTGGCAAAATAACAAGACGATGCTGACTGAGAAGACGATGGAGCGGCTGCGAATACTCGCAGAATCGGCGAAGTACGACGTGTCGTGCTCGTCGAGCGGCACAGTGCGCTCTGGCAAGAAAGGCATGGTGGGCAACACCGTCGGCGGCGTAGGCATCTGCCACTCGTTTGCCGACGACGGGCGTTGCATCTCGCTGCTGAAGGTGATGCTCACCAACCATTGCAAGTACGACTGTGCCTACTGCATCAACCGACGGTCGAACGACATTCCCAGGGCTACGCTGTCCGTGTCGGAAATAGAAGAGATCGTGATGGAGTTCTATCGTCGCAATTATATAGAGGGCCTGTTCCTCTCAAGCGGTGTGGTGCGCACGCCCGACTATACCATGGAACGGCTGACGGCCATCGTCAGAGACCTGCGCACCATTCACCGCTTCAATGGCTACATACACCTGAAGACCATTCCGGGAGCCACGAAGGAACTGCTGATCGAGGCCGGACGTTATGCCGACCGCATGAGCGTGAACATAGAGACGCCCAAGGAAGAGTCGCTGAAGGCACTGGCTCCCGAGAAAGACCACCAAAGCGTCTTCTTGCCCATGTCGCAGATTCAGCAGGGCGTGCTCGAAAACAAGGAAGACCGCAAGAAGTTCCGGCATGCGCCGCGCTTCGTTCCGGCGGGCCAGTCTACGCAGATGATTGTCGGTGCCACACAGGAAACCGACCGCGACATACTCACCATGTCGGCGACAATGTATCAGCAACCCAGCATGCGGCGAGTCTATTACAGCGGTTATATAAGCGTGAACACCTACGACCCACGGCTACCCGTGCTGAAGCAACCGCCACTGGTGCGCGAGAACCGGCTATATCAAGCCGACTGGCTGATGCGTTTCTATCACTTTAGCGTAGACGAAATTGTAGACGATGCCCATTCGCATCTCGACCTTGAAATAGACCCTAAGCTGGCCTGGGCCCTGCGACACCCAGAGGCGTTCCCCGTCGACATCAACACGGCCGACTATGAGCGCATCCTGCGTGTTCCGGGCATCGGAGTGAAATCGGCTATGCTCATCGTCAACTCGAGGCGCTTCAACCGCGTCACCTCCTACCACCTGAAGAAAATGGGCGTGGTGATGAAAAAGGCAAAATATTTCATCACCTGTGGCGAACTCACCTCAAGCTTCTCGCAACCCATCGTGGGCATCAACGAGCTGCACCCCGAACGGCTACGCCCGCTTCTGCTGTCGAAGACACAGCAGAAGCGGGCTGCTGAAGAACGACAGCTGTCATTCGAATTCCTGCCATGAACTACTACATCTTCGACCGCACGCTCGACGGTCTGCTGACGGCAGTGTTCGACTGTTTTGCCCTGCGCCAGCACCCTGTCACGCTACTGACGAGAGGCAGCCAACTGCCGCTGTTTGCCGGCGAGCCCCACACGGTGACGACCAACGGCGAGAAAGCCAGCCGCGTATGGAAGGGGCTGGAGCAACGCCTGTCGGCGGGCGGCTTGCGAATCATCACGCTAAGCTGGCTTTCGGAAGAAGAGACACTTTATCAGCCATTGTTCAGCTACATCTGCAAAGTGTTTCGTCAGCCGGAGGGAGCAGCCAGCATAGAGCGGAATGCCTCCGACGAAGATGTTTTGCACGTGCGCAACACCTGCCGCCGGGTGCTACACGAAGCACAGCGCATGAAGCAGTTCATACGTTTCCAGAAGGCCAAAGATGGCACCTACTTAGGCGTTGTATCGCCCGACCACAACGTGCTGCCACTCATCATCGACCACTTTGAGGATCGCTTCGGCGACCAGCCCTGGCTCATCTACGACGCCCACCGCCACTATGGCTACTATCACACGCCCGACGAGCCAATAGTACGCATCACCTTTGAAGACGAGACTACCCTACCCTTCGACCTGGACAGCGGCAAGCTGAATGCCGACACTCTCAGCAGCGACGATGAACTATTTCAGCAGCTATGGCGCACCTACTTCAAGGCCATCTGCATTCGCGAGCGAACAAACCCCAAGAAGCAACTCAGCGACATGCCCCGCCGCTATTGGAAATACATGACGGAAAAGAACTGACGTCACAAAAAGAATGGTCTTCGACCTACTATCTTATATAGTCGGCCGAAGACCATTCTTCTATCTATTCACTTTACGCTTCCGGTTATTCTTCCTTGGCGCGGTTCTCTTCATCTATAGCCTTGATCTTGTCTTTCACCAGTTGCATGTCGTCCTTCAGCTTTTGCACCTTACGCTTCATCTCGTCGATGAGCGAACTGCCCTTCTTCGAACTCACGCTGAGGAATCCCAGGTTATTCTCGTAGGTCTGCACCTCCTGCTTGATGGTGTCGTACTGGCGCATCAGCCTTGCACGCTCACTGTCGAGGGCGGCTTCGCCACGTTCAGCCACCTGCTTCAGGTTGTCCTTGAATTTGTTCAGCCTGCGACGAGCCACGCTCACGTTCAGCTCTTTATACAGTTTGTCGAGCACGGCATGATATTCCTCATAGAGTTTGTCTTTCTCACGGAAGGGCACGTGGCCAATGCCGTTGTATTCCTCAACCAGTTTCTGCACACGTGCCTGCAGATCGTCGCCAGCCTCATCGGCCACCTGTCGCAACTGCTCAATCACGTTGCGTTTCTTCTCCAGGTTCTCGCGCTCCTCGTTGCGCTGTCCGGCCCCCTGGGCATTGCGAGCCTCAAAGAATTTGTTGCAGGCACCAAGGAACTCTTCCCAAAGCTGGTCACCCAGTTTCTTGGGCACCATGCCAATGGTCTTCCATTCCTTCTGCAAGGCAATGAGCTTGTCGCTCGTCGACCGCCACTCCGTGCTGTCTTGCAGTGCCTTGGCCTTCTCTATCAGTGCACGCTTCTTGTCGGCATTTTCCTTATAGGTTTCTTTCTGCTGGCGGAAGTGTTCTGCTTTACGGGCAAAGAACGCATCGCACGCGGCACGGAAACGCTCAAAAATCTTCACGTTCATCTTTTGCGGTGCAAAACCAATCGTCTTCCACTCTGCCTGCAATTCGATGATTTGCTGCGTATGACGCTCCCAGTCGGCACTTGTCTTGTTCTCTTCGGCACAAATGGCCTCAACCTTCTCGCAGAGAGCCGTCTTTTTGGCCAGGTTCTCTTCTTCGCGTGCCCTAAGATCTTCGAAATGCTGCTGATGACGCTTGTTGATAACGGTGGATGCGGCTTTGAAGCGCTGCCACATTTGCTCACGCAGATCCTTTGCCACGGGGCCAATCTCCCGATACTCCTGATGCAACTTCTGCAGCTGGTGGAAAGCGCTTATCACGTCGGTCTCATCGGCCAGTTTCTCGGCAGCCTCACACAGACGTGTCTTGGCCTCGAGATTCTTCTTGAAATCCAGCTCGCGGGCTTCGCTGTTCAGCTTCAGCAGGTCGTAGAACTGCTCTACATACAGCTGATAGTTGCGCCACAGTTCGTTGGCATGCTCGGCGGGCACGTTCTTTATTTCTCGCCACTCCTGCTGCAGGGCCTTGAACTCCTGATAGGTCTTGCTGGCCTCCTCGGGCGAGGTGACCATAGCTTTTATCTTTTCTATGATTTCCTGTTTCTTCTTCAGGTTCTCTTCCTTCTCCTGTTCTTGCTCGCGGAAGAGCTGCTGGCGGCGCTCTTTGATAATGCCCATTTCGGCCTTGAACGCCTCTTCGTCTTCGTCGGGTAACACTTGGTAGGCATCGGGATCGCCGCCAGCATCGAGATATTCTTTCTGGCGTGCCTCGCGCTCAGCGATGTGCAGCTTGTAGAAGGTGGTCTTCAGGTATTCCACCTCGTCTTTCTGCGGAGCCTCTTCGCCATGGGCTATTTCCTTCACGCGTTCCAGCACCTCATGCTTCGTCTGATACACCTTGCGCTCGGTGGCTGCCGGAGCATCGGTTTGAGCTTCAGCCATTCCTACTACTTCAGAAGCATCAACGGCGGCTGTCGGCTGAGATTCTTCCACTACAGAAGTCTCAACGGCGGGTTCTTGCTGAGTTTCTTCTACTACCTTTACTTCTTCTTGTTTCCCCTGTTCGAGGACAATTTCTTGAGAGTCCATCATTTAACTGTTTTAAGTTATTGACTTGGTTCGTTCACACATTTTGGGGGTCAAAGGTACGAAAAAGTTGGAAGCAGGGGGCAGAAATGTTCAGTTATTTCCACATTATTAGCACTTTTTAACTAAACTAACCGTTTTTACCCTACTCTTTCCTGTCAGCCCGCAGACTCTCCTGCTCAAACCAGAGCTTTTCGGTGCAACGTCCACCATGCCAGTGCCGACACTCCCACCGATATGGCCAGCGCCAATGGGAAGCCCAGCGGATGGTTCTCCATGCCATTGACGAGGTTCATACCGAAAAGCGAGGCGATGAGCGTTGGGAACATCATGAGAATCGATACCGATGTAAGAGTTTTCATCACCGTATTCATATTATTATTAATAATAGAAGAATAGGTGTCCATGGTCGACTCGAGAATGTCGCTATAGATGCTGGTCGTCTCGCGGGCCTGTGTCATCTCGATACTTACGTCTTCTATGAGGTCGGCATCGAGCTCATCGATCTGCAATTTGAACTTCAGTTTCGAGAGCAGCGTTTCGTTACCGCGAATCGACGTATTAAAATAGGTGAGCGAGTCTTGCAGGCGGCTCAATCCGATGAGGCTCTCGTTGTTCACGTTGCGGTCGAGGTTACGTTTGGCTTTCTCTATGAGCGAATTTATCTGCTTCAGGCGCTTCAGATACCACACTGCCGAAGAGTAGAACAGCCGGAAAATCATGTCGACATAGTCGGTGAAGCCCACGCCTCGCTTCTGCTGATAAGACACGAAGTCGATCATCATGTTGGTTTCGTAATAACACACGGTGATGGTAACGTCGCGCTTGTGAATGATGCCGAGCGGCACGGTGGTATAGGGGGTGCGGGAGCGCACCTCCTTCACGTAGGGTATGCGAAGGATAATCAGCATCCAGCCGTCGTCGTACTCGTAGCGGGCACGCTCGTCGGTATCGCTGATGTCGGTAATGAAATAGTCGGGTATGCCAAACTGCTTTTCCAGCTGGCGCTGGTCGTCTTCGGTTGGGCACGTCACTTGAATCCAGCAATTGGGCTGCCACTCGCCAAGCTGGCTGAGCCCACCGGTTGTGTTCCAGAATGTCTTCATTGTTGCTAATCCTATTTTTTAGTGAAGAACGAATAGTAAGATGATAAATAGTGTATGCGCAGGCATAACTATCAACAATCAACTATCGACATAAAAAACTGCAGAGCGGCAAGGGGATTAGCGGCCTTGCCTGCTGCTCCCCCAGCCTAACGTTTATACGTTTCCGCCGGGTAATCGTCCATAATGCTATAATTTAGTTAATATTTTTTTACAGGCAGTGCAGGCACTCCCTTTAGTCGCTGCAAAGGTACGAAAAAAAAGTGAATAGCACATCAAAAAACAGCAAAAAATTATTACTTTTTCCATCATATTCACTCTCACATCCAGGCAACAACTCTCGCCATACTTAAAAATTTTCAATCAGGAAATATTTTGCTCCGAATTTTTCAATTTCAAGACAGTTTGCTAACAACCTATAAACCAACGATTTAAAAACAAGACCGTTATGATGCTTTTGCATTAAAGGCTGTTTTAGCTTGCAATTCAGACTGAATTGAAGTCTAATTCAGTCTGAATTGAGTCACAATTAACTGCAGATTACTACCTAAAACAGGCTGAACAATGGCAAAAGATGCTCGGCATCCTATCAAAAGAAGGCCGAAGAACGCCGTGAAACATCTCGAAACAAATGTTTCACGTTCTATTTCGCGATTTTCATTTGTCTTGAAAATCGAAAAAAAAATACTTTTTTTGCCTTTCCGATACTTTTTTCATTTTTTATTACTACCTTTGCGCCCGCAATAGGCAGCCGGGCCCCAAAACGAAGGGCTTCGGCGAAAAAGGGAATCAGGTGGAAATCCTGGACAGTGCCTGCTGCTGTTATCCTCATTTAAGCGGCTTGCCCGTATAACGCCACTGGCTTCAGAGCCGGGAAGGCAGGGCAGGCTGAGGAAAGTCAGAAGACCTGCCTTTGCTGAAAATAATAAAGGTTCGCACGTACAGGAAGATGCGTGGCGGAAAAGCAACTATAGCATGATGAAGAAACTACTTATAGTAGGACTGCTGCCCTTGTGGGCAGCGTCATCGGTGAGCGCCCAGCACAACGTGTGGCGCACCGACAGCTTGCAAGAAGTGGTGGTGACGGGCACGGGCACGCAGCATTTGCTGAAGGATGCCCCCGTGCAGACCGAGGTCATCACCCGGCAGATGCTACGACAGTATGGCGGCAGCTCGCTGCAAGACATTCTGAGCGGGCTTACCTCGTCGTTTGCCTTCAACGAGAGCGACATGGGCGCGCAAATGCAGATGAACGGCCTCGGCAACGGCTACATTCTCATTCTCGTAGACGGAAAGCGAATGCACGGCGACAATGGAGGCGAGAACGACCTGAGCCTCATAGACCCGCACAACATAGAGAAAATAGAAATAGTAAAGGGAGCGTCGAGCGCACTCTACGGCAGCGATGCCATTGCCGGTGTGGTGAACATCATCACCCGCAGACACGAAGGGGGGTTGCTCGCCGAGAATATTTCGAGGGTGGGCAGCTATGCCGACCTGCGGCAGCACAATGCGCTTGCCTTCACCGTAGGCAAGCTTACCAGTCAGACGAATTTCAACCTGCAGCATAGCGATGGATGGCAGAACACGGCTACCGAAGACCCACGACAGACGGAATTTCTCGTGAGCGACTCGCGCAACAAGACCGTGAACCGGCATACCAACTGGCAGATATCCGAGCGACTGTGCTATAAACCTTCAGCCAACAGCGAGATCTATGCCGAAGGCAGCACCTACTGGAAGCGCATCTACCGCCCCAGCGGCAAATATGCGGCCATCGACGTGAAGACATACGACATGAGCTACCGCAACCAGAGCCTCGCTGCCGGGGCAAAATGGAAGATGAAGGAAAAGAACATGCTGACGCTCGACGTGAACTGGGACCGCCATGCCTACTATTATGACTTCACAGCCACCACGCTGACCGACGGCATCGACCCGCTGGGCAACTTCACGCCCTACTTTCCCTATTTCTCCGGCGACAAAGAAGTGCAGAGCGACCAGCGGCGCACCATGGCACAGCTGAAAGGGGTGTTCGCGCTGCCAGCCAACAACCAGCTGAGCGCTGGGCTGGAGTGGCGGCACGACCTGCTGAAAGCCCCCATGCGTGTTGCCGATGGCGAGGCCAGCGACCACACCGAGGCACTCTACGTGCAAGACGAGTGGCACGTGGATTGCGGACACGCCATAACCACCCACCTCACAGGGGGGCTGCGGCTGACCAACAACGGGCATGCCGGACGGCGGCTCACCCCAAAGCTCTCGGCCATGATGGCAATTGGCGACGCATGGCGCATCAGGGCCACATGGAGCCAGGGATTCAAGACACCCACGCCAAAGGAACTGTACTACCGCTACATACGCTACATGAACGGCACATACCTCTATCTGGGCAACGACGAACTGAAGCCACAGACCTCGAACTACCTGTCGCTGGGAGGCGAATGGAACTGGAAGGGAATAAACGTCGCCCTGACCGGATACATGAACAACGTAGACCGAATGATAGCGCTGGTGACCATACCTAACTCGCAGGCACCCGGCTACTACATAGCCACTTACGATCCCACCAAGACAAGACAGTATCAAAATCTGGAATCGGCCAAGACACGGGGCGTAGACCTCTCGGTGCGCTATCGCATCAACCGTGAGTGGTCGGCCGGCCTCAGCTACAGCTATCTCGACACCGATGCCGAACACTACGATGCCGACCACGAACGCTTGCAAAAAATCGTCATCGACGGCACTGCCCACCATAAGGGCAGTTGGTTCGCAACCTGGAAGCACGAGCTGAAGAGAGGCGGGACGCAAGAGACAAGAGAAGAGAGAATAGTACCCACACTGGGTCTGGGCCTCTATGGCCGCATGTCGTCGAAACGATACTATCAGATAAACGGTGACGGAAAGGGCTATCAAATATGGCGAATCACAGGAACCTACTCCTTCGGCCTGCCGAAGAAACAATCTGCTCACCTTCAGCCGCTCGCATCAACCCTCTTCATCATCGAGGCGGGCATCGACAACATCTTCGACTACTGCGACCGCACACCCCACGGTCTGCACCTGGGCACCACAACACCGGGGCGAACCGTCTATGCCACGCTCACCGTGCGTTTCAACAAGGGAAAAAAGCTTAAGTTCAACAATATAAACAACAAAACATCAAAACATCAAGACAATGAACAAGATTAAATTTCTGATGCTGGCCTTCCTGGCAGCATTTGCCACGCTGTCGTTTACAGCGTGCAGCAGCGATGACGACGATGACAACGCCAACAACTGGACACGCTACCAAACGACCGTGACCAACGAGGTGAAAACTCAGAAGCAGCACGACAAGGCCATTCTGCTCGTGGCCTTCGGCTCCACCTGGGAGCAGGCCTTCAGCACCTTCGACACCACCATCGATGCCTACAAAAAGGCGTTCCCCGCCTACGACGTGTTTCTCTCCTATTCGTCGGCCATCTGCATCAACCGTGCCGCTGCCGCCGAGAACGGGGTAGAGCGCCACTACTACGCCCCCAACTTCTGGCTGAACGCCTTTGCCAACGAGGCTGTGCAGTACAAGGAGATTGTGGTGCAGTCGCTGCAGGTAATCCCAGGCGAGGAGTACACCCGCGTCATCAACTACATGAAGGACTTCGGCAACAACTCCAACGGCGACCTAGACGATAAATATCTCTCGCGGGTAGAGCTGAAGCTGGGCGTGCCCCTGCTGCAGGATGCCGAGACCGACGTAAACAAAGTGGCCGAAGAACTGGACAAACTCTATGCCGGCAAGGCCGCCGAGGGCGTGGTGGCCTTCATGGGCCACGGCAATCCCGACGACTACGACACCTACAAGGCCAACGTGCGCTACACCGAACTGGAGCAGGCCCTGCAGAAGTACAGCAAGAACTACTTCGTGGGTACGGTAGACATGAAGAATAACTTCAAGACCCACGTGCTGGCCCGCATGAAAGCTGCCGGCATCAACAACGGCAAGGTGTACTGCCACCCACTGATGTCTATCGACGGCGACCATGGCCACAACGACATGGCTGGCGACGATGACGCATGGGACAATGGCTTCGAGACCAACAGCGAAGGCGAAGTTGAGGACACTTCATGGAAGATGTACTTCCAGCGCATGGGCTACGACTGCACCAACGAGACCATGATAGAGAAAGGCCTGCTCGAGCTGCCCACCGTGCGACAGGTTTGGATGAACCACACACAAGACGCCATCGACGGCGAACCGCTGGAGTTCTACCACTCAAAGCATCCCGAATAAGGTCTCCTGCAACGGATAACGACGAAAGGCCCCGAGGTTTCTACATCATTCGAAACCACGGAGCCTTTCATCATCTTAGCATATCTTAGCCACAAAAAAACAAAGAATTCTGAAAAAACGTTTTGCCACTTCAGCAGAATTTCGTAACTTTGCAACAAAATGCAAACTTACTACTAAATGGATAAACACAATTTTGTAACTATCGCCAATCTTACCCGGGAGAAAATACTCTACATGATTGAGATGGCACAAGAGTTTGAGCGACACCCCAACCGCGAGATACTGAAGGGCAAGGTGGTGGCTACGCTGTTTTTCGAGCCCTCCACCCGCACCCGCCTGAGCTTTGAAACCGCCGCCAACCGGCTGGGTGCCCGCGTGATAGGCTTCGCCGACCCCAAGGTGACCAGCGGGACGAAGGGAGAAACACTGAAGGACACCATTCTGATGGTGGCCAACTATGCCGATGTGATCGTGATGCGACACTATATCGAGGGAGCAGCACAGTATGCCTCGGAAGTTAGCCCCGTGCCCATCGTGAACGCAGGCGATGGCGCACACCAGCACCCCTCGCAGTGCATGCTCGACCTGTATAGCATCTACAAGACGCAGGGCACGCTCGAAAATCTGAACATCTACATGGTGGGCGACCTAAAATATGGCCGCACCGTACACTCGCTGCTCATGGCTATGCGGCACTTCAACCCCACCTTCCACTTCGTGGCCCCAAAAGAGCTGGCCATGCCTAAGGAATACAAACTCTATTGCGAGGAGCACGGCATAAGATACCAAGAGCACACGGCCTTCAACGAGAAAGTGATTGCCGATGCCGACATCTTATATATGACGCGCGTGCAAAAGGAACGCTTCAGCGACCTCATGGAGTACGAACGGGTGAAGAATGTGTATATTCTGAACAACGACACGCTGCGACTGGCAAAACCAAACATGAAGATACTGCACCCGCTGCCACGCGTGAACGAAATAGCCTACGAGGTAGACGACAACCCGCATGCCTACTATATTCAGCAGGCCGGCAACGGGCTCTTCGCCCGTGAGGCCATCTTCTGCGACGTACTGGGCATCGGCATCGACGAAGTAAGAAACGACAAAACCATCATCCTATGAACAAGAAAGAACGTCTGGTAGCCGCCATTGAGCATGGCACCGTCATAGATCATATCCCCGCTGAGAAAACCTATCAAGTAGCTTCGCTACTCGGGCTCTTCGACCTCAGCACGCCCGTAACCATCGGTTTCAATTATCCATCGCAAAAAGTTGGGAATAAGGGAATTATAAAAGTTAGCAACAAGTTTTTCTCCGACGATGAAATCTCCCGGCTCTCGGTGGTGGCACCTAAGGTGATACTCAACATCATACGCGACTACGAGGTGGTGGAGAAGAAACCCGTGGAAACACCGGCAGAGATACGCGGCATTGTGAAATGCAACAATCCCAAGTGCATCACCAACAACGAACCCATGCAGACCCACTTCCACGTAAACGGCAACATACTGACCTGCCACTATTGCGAAAAAGAGCAGGACATAAGCCGGGTGGAACTGGTGTAGTGCCACACAGGGCACGCACAAAGAAAGGAAACAGGATTTTTTGGCACACCATTTGCTAATTCTACCATGTATTTTTAACATAACAAGGTAAGAAGGAATAATGACAAGTCAGTTTTCACCCAAGGTATCAGAGATTCTCGCTTTCAGCCGCGAGGAGGCCGCCAGGCTGGCCAGCTCGTCGGTGGGGCCAGAACATCTGCTGCTGGGACTGCTCCGAATGAAGGACGGCCCTGTGGTAGACGTGTTCCGACGCTTGCGGCTGAACATGCAGACAGTGAAGACCGAACTGGAGCAAAAGGTGCGCGAAGACGAGATAGGACAGCCCATCAGTACCGCCGAGCTGGTACTGAACGAGAGGGCTGCCAACATCTTGAAGCTGGCCGTGCTCGAGGCGCGCATACAGCGCACAACCAAGGTCGACGAACAACACTTGCTACTGGCCATTCTGCACGACCAGACGGCCAACGGCGCCAAACAAATCCTGGAATTCAACAACATGAACTACGAAGACGTACTGAGCCTTATGCGCTCTAACCCACAAAACTTAACAAACAACAGTCAGAACGCATCGGCCTCGCCACGAAACGGCATCAACCTGCCCGACGAAGAAGAGGAAGAATACGAAAGTACAGGCAGCAGAGGTGGAAAAGGCAACAGCCAGTCCACCACACAACAGGCAAAGAAGGAATCGAAGACACCCGTGCTCGACAATTTCTCGACCGACCTTACCGCGGCAGCGCTCGAAGGCAAGCTCGACCCGGTGGTGGGACGAGAGAAGGAGATGCAGCGCGTGATTGAAATTCTGGGAAGACGCAAGAAGAACAATCCCATACTCATTGGCGACCCCGGAGTGGGAAAAAGCGCCATCGTGGAAGGTCTGGCACAACTGATTGCCCAGCACAAGACGTCGCCCATGCTCTTCAACAAGCGACTCGTGGCGCTCGACATGACTGCCATTGTGGCAGGCACGAAGTACCGCGGACAGTTTGAAGAGCGTATCCGCGCCTTGCTCACCGAGATAGAAAAAGACCCCAACATCATCGTCTTCATCGACGAAATTCACACCCTGATAGGGGCTGGTTCGGCCGCAGGCACCATGGATGCCGCCAACATCATGAAGCCTGCATTGGCCAGAGGCACCATACAGTGCATCGGAGCCACCACGCTCGATGAATACCGTAACAGCATAGAAAAAGACGGTGCGCTGGAGCGCCGCTTCCAGAAAGTGCTCGTTGAGCCTACCACACAGGAAGAAACGCTCACCATACTGCACAACATAAAAGACCGCTACGAGCAGCATCACCACGTGAATTACACCGAAGAGGCCATCACTGCATGTGTCAAACTGACAGAGCGCTACATCAACGACCGAGCTTTCCCCGACAAGGCCATAGATGCCATGGACGAAGCAGGCTCCCGCGTGCACCTTTCGAACGCACAAATGCCGCCCGAGATCGTGGAGAAGGAAAAACAGCTGGCCATGGTGCTCGAGAAAAAGAAGATGGCCGTGAAGAACCAGAACTTCGAACTGGCGGCCAGCTACCGCGACCGACAGACGGAGCTGGAGGCCGACCTGGCCGTGCTCCAGAACGAATGGACCAACGGCAACGCCGACGACCGTCAGGCGGTGGACGAGGAAGTGATAGCACAAGTGGTGTCGATGATGACGGGCGTGCCTGTGCAACGCATGGCAGAGCAGGAGGGCATCAGGCTAAAGGGCATGGCACAGGAACTGAAGAAAGCCGTCATAGCCCAGGATGCCGCCATCGACAAGATGGTGCGCGCCATTCAGCGCAACCGCGTGGGACTGAAAGATCCCAACCACCCCATTGGCGTTTTCATGTTCTTGGGACCGACAGGAGTGGGAAAGACTTACTTAGCAAAAAAACTGGCCGAATTTATGTTTGGCAGCAGCGACGCCCTGATACGCATCGACATGAGCGAATATACTGAGTCGTTCAACGTGAGCCGACTGATAGGCGCGCCTCCAGGCTACGTAGGCTACGAGGAAGGCGGACAGCTTACTGAGCGCGTGAGACGCCACCCCTACTCTATCGTGTTGCTCGACGAAATAGAGAAAGCCCACGGCAACGTGTTCAACCTGCTACTGCAGGTGCTCGACGAGGGACGGCTGACCGACGGTAACGGGCGATTCGTAGATTTCCGCAACACGGTAATCATCATGACCTCGAACGCCGGCACACGACAACTGAAAGACTTCGGGCGTGGCGTAGGCTTCAATGCCTCGACCATAGGGCTGAACATGAACGACAAGGACCGCGAACATGCACGCTCTATCGTGCAAAAAGCGCTGTCGAAACAATTCTCACCCGAATTTCTGAACCGTCTTGACGAGATTATCACCTTCGACCAGTTGGATCTCGAAGCCATCAAGAAGATTGTCGACATAGAACTGAAGGGCCTGTGGAAGCGCATCGACGAAATGGGTTACCATATAGAGCTGAGCGAAGAAGCAAAGCTCTTCGTGGCAGAACGTGGCTACGACGTGCAGTTTGGTGCACGACCACTGAAACGTGCCATTCAGAACTACATTGAAGACGGTCTGGCAGAGCTTATAGTAAACAACGATATTCCCCTGGGAACCAGCATACTCATAGAAAAGGCTCAAGACAAAGATGAGCTAATCTTTCAACACTGAACATAGCAACCCACCATGCTGATACTGAAAATAGCCTTTTGGTGCTGTCTGGCACTGGTATTCTATACTTATATAGGATATGGCATCGTGCTTTATCTCATTTTAAGAGTAAAACGACTGCTATGGGGTAAGCCCGAGGAGCCTACCCTCCCCGCCAGTGACCAGTTGCCCTGCGTGACGCTCATGATTTGCGCCTACAACGAAGAAGAGGTTATTGAAGAGAAAATGCAGAACATACGCCAGTTGGACTACCCCCGGGAAAAACTGTGCGTGATGTGGGTGACCGACGGCAGTAACGACCGCTCCAACGAGCTGCTACGCAAATACGACGAGGTGAAACTGGTGTTCTCGCCCGAAAGAAAAGGCAAGGCTGCAGCCATGCAGCACGGACTACGCGAAAACAAGGCAGAATATGTGGTGTTTACCGATGCCAACACCATGCTGAACCCAGAGGCTATCAAAGAGATTGTGCGCCAGTTCAAGAAGCCAAATGTGAGTTGCGTGAGTGGCGAAAAACGTGTGGCCGCTCGCCACGAGGGGCAGACAGCCGCCGAGGGCGAGGGCCTTTATTGGCGATACGAAAGCACGCTGAAGCACTGGGACAGCGAACTCTATTCTGCCATGGGTGCTGCCGGAGAACTCTTCGCCGTGCGCATGAGCCACTACCGGGAGGCTCCCAGCAATGCCTTGCTTGACGACTTCATGATGTCGATGCTTATCTTGAGCGATGGACACAGAATAGCCTATACCAAAGAAGCTTACGCGCAGGAATACGGCTCTGCCAACATGGCCGAGGAAGCCAAGCGGAAGCGCCGTATTGCTGCCGGTGGCCTGCAAAGCATCTGGTGGATGAAAAGCCTCATGAACCCTTTCCGCCACCCGAAGATATGTTTTCAGTTCGTCTCGCATCGAGTGCTGCGATGGAGCATCACACCCTTTGCTCTCGTAGCCCTCATTCCGCTGAACGTAACCTTGGTATGGCTAAAGGCCGGTGTGATATACGACATAATTTGGTGTCTGCAAATCCTGTTCTATCTGGCGGCTGCTGCCGGATATATACTCGCCATGAAAGGGAAAAAGAGCAAATTGCTCTACGTGCCATACTACTTCCTCTTCATGAACATGAATGTATTCAGGGGAATAGGCTATTTGAGGACACACAAAACGAGCGGAACATGGGAAAAAGCGCGCCGAGGGTAAAAATAAATCAATAATTATCGATAATTTGACGTTTTTTCCCGATAATTCGACCTATTTATAAAAAAAATATTATACTTTTGCATCGTCATAACGCAACAAGACAGAGATGAATCAAGACGAGAAAGAAGTATTGCTCCAAAAGTATGCAGAAGCCAATCGGAAGACGCTGATGATAAATGAGCAATTGGAGCAAGCTCAGAAGAAATTGAAAGAATACGAGGAAAAGGCAGCAAAGGCTATGAAAGAGAGCCGCATGAAAAGCCTTTTTCTTGCAAACATGTCGCACGAAATACGCACTCCTCTCAATGCCATCGAAGGATTCTCGCGGATTATGGCCGAGACCGACTCGCCAGAAGAGCGCATGAACTACATGGAAATTATCGAGAGCAACAACCGACGCCTTTTGAGTCTGATTAACGAAATTTTGGAACTGAGTCGCGTAGAGGCAGGCGAAATAGTAATTAAGAAAGCCCCCACAGACCTAAATAACATGATGGAGAGCATCAAGCAACTGTTCAAGTTCCGCTGCTCTGAGACAGTGAACCTTTCCTGGACAAAGCCTAACGTGCCTATCATGATGAACACTGACGAGAACCGCCTCACACAAGTATTCTCGAACCTCATATCAAACGCACTGAAACATACGCCTCGGGGTAGCATCACTTATGGCTACAACATGAAAGAAGACGGTCAGGTAATACAGTTCTATGTTTCAGATACAGGTTCCGGCATCGCTCCCGACTTCATTGAGCACATTTTCGACACATACGCTTCGAAGGACGCTGAGCAACAAAAAGGCTTCGGCCTGGGTTTGGCCTTGTGCAAGATTATCGTAGAGAAGATGGGTGGCACCATTTCCGTACAGTCAGAAGTGGGCAAGGGTTCAACCTTCACCTTCGAGATGCCTTTCCACGGCACCATCGGAGGAATGGCCACAAGCAACCGCACCCAGCCCAACGTGCGCACACTCCGCGTAAGCACTCGGGGCGACGAGGCAAAAATGAAAACCGTGATGGTGGCCGAAGACGAGGAAAGCAACTATGAACTGGTGCGCATCGTGCTGCAAAAACGATACCGTCTGCTTCGAGCTCACAACGGCATAGAAGCGGTGACCATGAACGAAGACGAGAAGCCAGACCTGATACTGATGGACATTCGCATGCCCGAGATGGACGGACTCGATGCCACGCGTATAATAAAAGAGGTGAACCACGACACACCAGTCATAGCACTGAGCGCATACGCATTCGAAGAAAACATAAGGCAGGCCAAGGCTGCCGGATGCGACGACTTCATGGCTAAGCCCTTCCGTGTGGAAGACCTCATAGAAATAGTAAAAAAATATATCGGCGAATAAAACAAAAAAATGGGAAAACTGGCTGTATACAAATATTTCTCGTTCATGGTGCTTGTCATCACGCTTTTGCTGGCATTGTTCACCATCTTCGGACTTTTTGGTGGCAACTCTAACCCAGTGAACAGCACAGTCATGGCCATGCTGGTATATATATTGCCAGTGTTTATCTTTGGCGACTTCGTTGTGCTGCTGTTCTGGCTCATCAGGCGGCGCTGGCATTGGGCAGCCATACCTGCCATAACAATCCTGTGCTGCATTCCCTATATCGGCACTTTCTATAAAACAGGGTTGTTCAGTAGCAGTGACGAGGGCAATTCGGGCATAAAAGTCGCCACTTACAACGTCGCAAACTTCGGGCGCGAAGTGTCTGGATTCAAAGCGGAAGACATTCTTTCGGCCATGAAGCGCCATAAGGTAGACTTGCTCTGCCTGCAAGAGTACATGGAATATAGCGGCGACCACAGCAACACCCAGAGTTATAGCGAATATTACAACTTCAGCGCCAAAGGACGCGACGACATGATCATCTTCAGCCGGTTCCCGATAAAAGGGAGCGCAATCATAGATTTTGGCCCTACCAACAATAGTGGCATGTGGGCCGACATCGACATAAACGGCCACATGCTTCGTGTCTTCAACGTGCACCTAGAGACCACAGGCTTCAACCGCACATTGCGCAAAGTAGCAAAAATGGAGATCCAAGGTTCACATATAGAAGAAAACGCCATCGTGAGAGCCATCTACAACAACTACACGCTCGGCATGATCGTCAGAGCGGGACAAGCACATAAAGTGGCACTGGAGATACGCAACAGCCCCTATCCCGTCATCGTGTGCGGCGACTTCAACGACGTGCCCTACTCCTACGTCTACAATACCATGAAGGGAGACCTTGTCGACGGTTTCAAGGAGTGTGGCAGCGGACTGATGACCACCTACCGTTCTAAAAAGAAACCCGTGCGCATCGACTACATCTTTCACGACGAGTCGATGCAAGGCGAGAAATACTACAAAGAAGACATGAGCTATTCCGACCACAACCCCGTGTTCATGAAAATAGCACTCTAAACAGAACCTAATCATAGCCTTTTTCTCCCTTTTAGCGCAAATTAATGATTATTATTTGCATATTTGGGGGGAATTTCATATCTTTGCATGCCTAACTAATAAAGATATGGACAACATAAAACTTATTGCGGGGCCATGTGTCATTGAATCGGCAGAACTACTCGACGTGGTTGCACAGGAACTGGTAGAAATAAACCGAGAGCTGGGCACCAACATCATATTCAAAGCCTCATTCGACAAAGCCAACCGCACCAGCTTGCACTCCTTTCGTGGCCCAGGCCTGGAAAAAGGGCTGCAAATGCTGAACGACGTGAAGCAGAAATATGGCCTACAGATACTGACCGACATACACGAGTCGTGGCAGGCCACCCCCGTGAGCGAGGTAGCCGACGTGATACAGATACCCGCGTTTCTATGCCGACAGACCGACTTAGTGGCAGCAGCCGCAAGCACAGGCAAGACGCTGAATATAAAAAAGGCACAATTCCTGAGCGGAAAAGATATGCAGTACCCCGTGGAAAAGGCTTTAGAGGCCGGCGCCAAAGAAGTGTGGCTCACCGAAAGGGGCAATATGATGGGGTATGGCACGCTGGTCGTCGACTTCAGAAACATTGCCGACATGCGTAAGATTGTACCTACGGTAATCATGGACTGCACCCACAGCGTACAGCGACCAGATGCCTCTGGCGGTAAAACAGGGGGCGACCGCCGGTATGTGCCTGCCATGGCATTGGCAGCAAAGGCATTCGGTGCAACTGGCTATTTTTTTGAAGTTCACCCCACCCCTGACCAAGGACTGAGCGATGCAGCCAACATGCTACAACTCGACAACCTAAAACCACTGGTGAAGGCACTCGTCGCACCGATGGAATACAATCCATACAGCTTCTTTGAGAAATGACGACACGAGAATACGGTTTACAATGCATAAAAGACGAAGCCCAGGCGCTACTGGACCTTCTGCCTAAAATCGATGAGAATTTCGATAAAGCAGTCGACCTGATGTTCGACTGCAAGGGCAAGGTTATCGTGACTGGCGTTGGCAAAAGCGGACACATCGGAGCCAAGATTGCAGCCACGCTGGCTTCCACGGGCACGCCCTCGTTTTTCATCAACCCCCTCGACGTCTATCACGGCGACCTGGGTGTAATGACCCACGACGATGTGGTGATAGCCATTTCAAATTCGGGCACTACCGATGAGTTGCTGCGTTTCATCCCCATCCTGCTCCACATGCATATTCCCATTATCGGCATTACAGGCAACCCAAAGTCGCTGCTGGCAAAATATTCTACAACTCACCTAAACGTAAGCGTGAGCCATGAAGCATGCCCGCTGAACCTGGCCCCCACCTGCTCTACCACCGCCACGCTGGCCATGGGCGACGCGCTGGCCGTGGCACTGATGGAGAAACGCCACTTCCGGCCACAAGACTTCGCGCACTCCCACCCAGGTGGCGAACTGGGCAAACGCCTGCTAACCACTGCCCAAGACGTGATGCGCCAAGACAATCTGCCCATTCTGCCGCCCGACATGCACCTGGGAGAAGCCATCATCCTGGTAAGCAAGGGCAAGCTGGGATTGGGCGTGGCCGAAAAAGACGGGAAGATAGTAGGCATCATCACCGATGGCGACATACGCAGAGCCATGGAGAAATGGCAGGCCCAGTTCTTCGACCGCACCGTGAGCGACATCATGACACAACAGCCCAAGACCGTTGGGCCTGAAATAAAGATAAGCGAGATACAAAACATCATGCACACCTATAAGATTCACTCCGTACTCGTTGTCGATGCCGACAAACGCCTGCTGGGAGTGGTAGACAGCTACTCGTGTATGATTTAATACAAAAACTTTAGCTACAAAGAAAAAAACATGAAAAGGCTGAAAAGAATAATCCTCGCCCTCATATTGCTGCTGCCCATCACGGCCACAGCCTATTTATTCAAGACCCTTGAGGCCCGAGACGGACTGACGTCGAGCCAGATAAACTGCATACACAAAGACTCTCGCGGTTTCATGTGGTTTGGAACGCCAGCCGGCCTCTATCGCTACGACGGGTATACATTCAAGCATTTCCAGAGCGACTCACAGGACGGTTCGTCGCTTCCCGACAGCTATATTAAAAGCATACAGGAGACCATCGACGGCAGCCTGTGGATAGGGACGCCAGCGGGATATTGCCTTTACCACCCACAAACAGAGACCTTCGAACGCGAAATGAAACAGGAATTCAGTAAGCTGAACTTCCAAGATGCCGCAGAAGTCATCTACATCGACCGCCACCATAATGTATGGGGCTATATTCCCAACCGTGGCGTGTTGTGCTATAATATGCAGCAGCAAAGCCTATATGAATTCGGATATACGAAAGAAGCCAACGGCATACCGCAAGGTACGATTTGCTCCATAGGCGAATGCAAGGACGGTGCCGTCATCGTATACGACGACGGCCGTATCGTGTGCTGCGATGTCATGCATCACCAAAATGTGGTATGGTCGAACGAAGAAATAGCCCTACGGCAACTGCGCCGAAGCAATACGCTGCGCATTTTTGCCGACCAGATAGACAACATCTGGCTTTATGGACAGGGCACGCTATTCCTTTACGACAAGAAGTCGAAAACCTGGAACACTACCATTGGCAACGAGCTGGGGCTCACTGCCGAGAGTGCCGATTTTGGCGTGAACGGAATGGCTGGCGACCGGAGCGGCAATATCTGGGTGGCTACCAGCAGGCATGGCTTGCAGCGCATCAATGTGAACACGCACAGCATGGAGCAGGTACAACTCTCTACTCTGAGCAACAACAACCGCCTGCAAAACACCGCCGCCATACTGAGCGTCTACGTAGACGACACCGATTTGCTCTGGGTGGGAACAGCCAAGTCGGGCGTGGCCTTCTGGGGTGAAAACATTTACAAGTTTGCTGCCACCAACAATGGTGACATCACCGCCATGGCGCAAGATGCCGAGGGCCGTATGTGGTACGGAACAAGCGACGATGGCATTATAGACTACAATGGCCAGTTGGCTAGTATGAAAGTCACAGCCATGATCTATACGAACGACAGCAGCCTGTGGGTCGGCTCTAAGCAAAACGGCCTGACGCGCATAAAAAACGGCCACGTCCAAATCTATTCCACCGGAGACAACAACAAGAAGACACTGATTGACGACCATGTGAACGCATTGGCACAAGACAAGACAGGCAACCTGTGGATAGCTACCGATGGTGGCGTTCAGGTATATAATCTGAAAATGGGAACGTTCTCGAACTACACCAAGGAGAGCGGTAAGCTGAAGGTGAACACCGTCACTTCACTTTTCTATGCCCAAAACCACAAGATGCTTATTGGTACCTCTGAAGGTCTGACAATCATGACCATATCAAACAGCGAGTCGAAACATCTCACTGGCAACAGCACCAACATGAAGCGCTTCACCAACAACTATGTGACCCAGGTGTTTGAAGACTCTCGGGGCCTCATCTGGGTAGGCACTCGCGAAGGTGTAAACATTCTGAATCCCGAAACCGACGCGCTCGATTATCTCACTGAGAAACAGGGAGGCTTATGCAACAATAACGTATGCGGCATAGCCGAAGACCCAAGCCACAATATATGGATTACGACGAGCAATGGAGTGAGCCGCGTGGTGCTACAGCGCAACCACGAAGACGGAAGCTACGGCTACGGCATGTACAACTACTCACAAACCGATGGCTTGCTGAGCAACGAGTTCAACCTGGGTTCCATTTTCACGAAGCAAGACGGCCAAGTGCTCATGGGTGGACTTTACGGTGTGAACTGGGTGCGCCCAAAGACGGCCGACGAGGCAAATTCGATGCCACGAGTAATGCTTACCGAACTATACATTGGCGAGGAAGAGATACTTACAGGACATGAGTATAATGGGCATGTGCCCCTGCCGCAAGCACTCAACGAGAGCAACAGCATCAAGCTGAACAACGACCAAAACACATTCACCATAAAGTTTGCGGCAGGCAACTACAACCAAAGCGAGCGCCTGCAGTTTAACTACTGGATGGAGAACCTTGAAGAAGACTGGCACCACGGTGACGCGATGAAACACGGCGTGACGTTTACAAACCTAAAAAGCGGATGGTACAAGAGCGGCGTGTACAGACTGCACGTCAAGGCCATCAACGCAGAAGGAACCGTGAGCGACCAAGAGCGCATCATCGAAATAAGAATAGCCCAGCCTTGGTATCTGCAATGGTGGATGCTGCTTTTCTATGCTACCATCATCATCATTGCCCTCTATCTCTGGAAGATCGGCATCGACCAGATACGCAACTTATGGAAGAAAAAGAAAGAACTGCTCAAACAACTGGAGCAGCAGCGCGAAGAGATAAAAGCCACTGGCGACGAACTGCGTCAGCCTATGGCTCGCATGACTTCGATTATCATGAACCTTGCCGAACGCGATACTTCGCTCGAAGAGCGTGAACAACTGAATACGCTGCATTCGCAGATGCTGCAGATCATCACCCGCGTGAGCGACATGCAGTCGGCCCTCGAGCACCCCGAAGAGAAAGCCAAGCAAATGGTGAACAAGAACTTCGAGCTCGACAGCCATGGCGAGATGAACCTGCCCGACACGGTGAGCGACGAGCTTACTTCAGAGATTCGACAGCAATACCGCGACTCTCCCACGTCGAAATTCCGCGTCATGTTTGTCGACGACAGCGAAGACTTCGTGAAGTTCGTCGACGCGCGGCTGCGCTACGTCTACGACTTCCACAGCTACATCGACATCATCAATGCCATGAGCGATGCCGAAACCACCATGCCCGACCTCATCATCTGCAAGCAAGACATGAGCCCCATGACAGGCAGCGACTTCTGCAACCACATAAAAACGCATCCGCAATTGCAGAAAATAAAATTTGTACTCATGACCGAAGGCAAGTTGAGCGGACAGGAACTGCAGAATCAGCATATCACTATGGCTGCCGACGACTATCTGGCCAAGCCCTTCAACCTTCAAGAAGCCGCCATGCGCTTCAACAAGTTGATGGGCCTTGGAGCCTACGAGATGACCAGCGACCTTATCGAGGGTGCCGAGACTCGCCTGCTCGAAGGCCACAACTCAAGCATGACCACCGCCACAGAAAGCATCGACTACGGCAGCTTCAACCCCGTGGCCGACAACGCCGAACCCGATGAAGAGATGAAGGCTGTCGAGGTGCAGTTCATCAGAAAAGACACTTCCATGACCTCAGCACAGAACGACCAGCCCGTGAGTGAGGAAGAAACCGAATTCAGCGAGTACTCCATGAACGATGCCATGGACCGCCAGCTCATCAAGAGCATTGAGCAGTACGTGCAGCAGAACATGAGCCGTGGACAGATAAGCCTCGAAGAAATGGCACAGGCCATGGGCATGGGCATGCGGCCTTTCTTCCAGAAAGTGCGCGACATCACAGGAAAGACACCTGCCGAAGTAGTGCGCGACATGCGTCTCAAGCACGCATGCCTCTTACTCAAACGCACAAACATCAACATGAGCGAACTGGCAAACAACGTTGGTTTTACCACCGGCCAGCATTTCATCAACATTTTCAAAGAGAAGTTCGGCATCTCTCCTTCAGAATACAGACTTAAATATCGCAAATGACATTTATCCATTCAAAAATAGTGAGGACGACAAGCTGCGTCCTCACTTCTCTATGCCTCACGCTGGGCGCAGAAGCACAAGACGCCCTCACCTCCGATTCCATCATTTTTCATCAACTGAAAGACTACGGAATCAACTTCACTCACAACAACCATGTCACCCTGCTCATGAGCGGACAGCAGAAGTTCGACGACATGTTTGCCGCCATACGTCAGGCACGCCACAGCATACATCTTGAATACTTCAACTTTCGCAACGATTCTATTGCCACGCTGCTCTTCGACCTTCTGCGCCAGAAGCGAAAGGAAGGCGTAGAGGTACGAGCACTCTTCGATGGCTTTGGCAACGACTCCAACAACCAACCGCTGAAGAAGCACCACCTCCAGTCACTGCGCAACGACAGTATCGACATCTGGGAATTCGACCCCATACGTTTCCCCTGGGTAAACCATATATGGCCACGCGATCACCGCAAGATTGTGGTAATCGACGGTTCCATTGCTTATACTGGAGGCATGAACGTGGCCGACTATTATATTAATGGCACCGAACAGGTAGGAGAATGGCGCGACATGCACTGCCGTATCGAGGGTGGTGCCGTCAATGAGCTGCAACTCATCTTTGCCCGCATCTGGCAAAAGGTCACTGGCGAAGACATCTGGCGACCGGAATATTTCAGAGCCTTCGACCCCTACCCCTTTCATGGCCTGCGCCCCGACACCACCAGTACCGCCGGCCATAAATTGGTGGGCATTGCCAACCGCGAGCCCCACACCACAAACGACGTGATGCGATACCTGTATATCTCGGCCATCAATGCAGCCCACGATTCCATACGCATCATCAACCCCTATTTCACGCTGGTACCTTCGGTGCACAAGGCCATCAAGCAGGCCATCGACCGGGGCGTCAAGGTCGACATCATGGTGTCGGCCAAGAGCGATGTGCCACTTACGCCCGACTGCGTGTTCTACAATGTACATAAGCTCATGAAGCGTGGTGCCCGTATATGGCTCTACCAACCAGGGTTCCACCATTCCAAGATTATGATGGTCGACGGGAGGTTCTGTACCGTGGGGTCCGCAAATCTTGACGCACGTGGCATGCGCTTCGACTATGAAGAGAATGCCGTAATCATAGACCGCCCAACCACCAAGCAACTCGACGACATGTTCGACCGCGACAAGCAGAAAAGCGTTTTTCTTACCGAGCAGGAATGGGATGCCTTCCGCACCCCATGGCAGAAGTTCCGCGGTTGGTTTGGCCATTTGCTGCGCCCGTTTCTTTAAAAAATGAAGAGTGAAGAATGAAAAGCGACAAAATCATTTTGGGCATCGACCCGGGCACCAATATCATGGGTTACGGCGTGCTGAGCGTGACCAGCGGCAAGGCGCAAATGATAACCATGGGAGTAATAGATCTTCGCAAGTTCACCGATGGCTATCTGAAGCTGGGCCATATCTTCGAGCGCGTCACGGGCATCATCGATTCGTTTCTACCCGACGAGTTGGCCATCGAAGCCCCCTTCTTTGGTAAAAACGTTCAGTCTATGTTGAAGCTGGGGCGTGCACAGGGAGTAGCCATAGCAGCCGCCATACGCCACAGCGTACCTATTCATGAATATGCGCCCATGAAAATAAAAATGGCTCTCACTGGCAACGGTTCTGCATCGAAAGAACAAGTAGCAGGCATGTTGCAACGCCTGTTGAAAATAAGGCAGGAAGACATGGGCAAATTCATGGACGCCACCGATGCCCTGGCAGCCGCCTATTGTCATTACCTGCAGATGGGACGCCCCGACAGCGATGCGCCCCACTATAAGGGATGGAAAGACTACGTAAACAAGAATCAAGAGAAAGTATGGAAGAACAAGACGCCAAAATAACCGTGGTCTTCGGTCCCAATGGCTGCGGTAAGACGCTGTGGGCCGAACAGATGAGACGACAACTCGCCAGCGACCGTGTGCGCTATGTAGCATTCAGCGATGCCTATGGCCCTGCCACCGACAAGGCCTACTACCTGCAACTGCGCTGGAACCAGCACGACATAGACCAGGAAACGCCACTGGTAGGCCAACTGCTGCAACGAAGCTACCTGCTGAGCGGTGCCGACACCCCCGAGCGCCAAGCCATTCGCGACCGTCTCTATGCCTTGTTTGGCTTCGAGTCGCTGCTCGACAAATACATCATCTTGCTCTCAAGCGGCGAGCTGCGAAAGTTTCAGCTCATCAAGACGCTGATGGCCAACCCGCAGACGCTCATTCTCGACAACCCCTTTATAGGGCTTGATGCCAATACCCGCCAGCAGGTGAGCGACCTGCTCTACCGCCTCTCTCGTGAGCAGCACATCCATATCTACCTCATCCTTGCCAGGTCGGGCGATGTGCCCTCCTTTGCCGACGAGGTGATCGACATGGGCACCACCCCACCCTTCCATCCCTCACCCGCACTACAGCAACTGGCTTCTCTGCCATCATCGTCCACCGACTACCAGCAACCCATGGTCATCAGCATGCGCAACGTGAGCATACGCTATGGGCAACGCACCATTCTGAAAGACCTTAACTGGGAGGTGAGAAACGGCGAACGATGGGCACTGCAAGGCCCCAATGGCAGTGGCAAGAGCACCCTGCTCTCGCTCGTCTGTGCCGACAATCCCCAGGGCTACGCCTGCGACATCACGCTCTTTGGCCACCAACGCGGGTCGGGCGAGAGCATCTGGCAGCTGAAACGACATATAGGCTACGTTTCGCCAGAAATGCACCGCTCCTACCTGCGCGACCTGCCTGCCGTAAATGTGGTGGCCAGCGGACTGAAAGACACCGTAGGACTCTACGTAAGACCCAGCGAAGAAGAAAAAGAGCAATGCCGCTGGTGGATGCGCCTCTTTGGCATCGACGACCTTGCCACTCGCTCCTTCCTCCACCTCAGCAGCGGCCAACAGCGCATGGTGCTCGTTTGTCGTGCCTTCGTGAAAGACCCCGAGCTACTCATTCTCGACGAACCACTGCATGGTCTCGATGACTATAATCGCATGCTTGTGCGCCACGTCATCGACACTTTCTGCCAGCGCCCCAACAAGACGCTCATCATGGTCACCCACTATGCCGATGAGCTGCCCCCATGCATAAATAAACATTTATTCCTTACAAAGCAATGAAAAAATACACATTTGGCCTGCTTCTACTGCTTCTTTGCAGCATGGAGCTTCATGCGCAAAACGTTTACACGCAAATACGCCAGAAGGCGCTTGCCGTCGTCAGCGATGCCAGCAGCAATGCCACGGTCAGGCAATACTGTCAGTTCAAAGTCGATGCCCTCGATTATATGGCTATGAAAATGAAAGAGAAGATGCCCGACTCTACTGCCACCTTCCTCGACAAGCAGGCACTGGCACTCAACCAGTTCACCAGCCTCTACATGCAAGCCCTGTTCGACCATCGCACCGATCCAGCCACCTATCAGGTTAAACTCATCAAGCTGTTCATCGATGCTTCCATCTCCAATCCCCTTTTCCACGACAACGACAGAGAACTCACTTTGAGCTACTTCGCGAATGCTGACAGCCCTACGCGGTTCTCACTCGACACCGACTGGCAGAGAGCCTATATTGTCGTGTACAGTGAACTAAAAAAGCTCAAATAATAAAAAAATTCATACAAAAACACAAAACATGCTATAAAACATATAAGAATATTTGTAAGGTTGACATAAATCAACTACCTTTGCAGCGTTATCCTGAATACAATCTTTTTACCTTAAAAGACTAATACCTATTAAGACAAATGACTCACGCTGTGAAGCGCGGGTCATTTTCAATTTTCGCTTAACGCTCAACGCTTCACCAAATTATCCTCGGAATCCTCATAATGGTCGGTCTTATGGAAAATGCGCCCAATACCCTTCAACTGTATTCTGGCATGCTCCACAAAGCTTTGCCACAATGAGTGGTTGCCTATCGTTCCATAACCGGTCACGGCTTTGCACCGTCTGTCGCGCACAAACACGATGCGACCATATTTCTTTAGTGCCAGTGCCATCGAACCGTCTTCGCCTCGTATGATATCTACCCGGTAAGGTTCTTTGCGACCATAGTCGGCATTATAGGCAAACACCAGACCGCGCACCGACAGTT
This sequence comes from uncultured Prevotellaceae bacterium, assembly GCA_946406555.1. Classification (GTDB taxonomy): domain Bacteria; phylum Bacteroidota; class Bacteroidia; order Bacteroidales; family Bacteroidaceae; genus Prevotella. The sequence goes on from CAMJLB010000001.1 coordinate 29,613, forward strand.
CCGGACGCTTGAAATGCTGAATCCACAGGAATAGGTCGCGTGCCATTTCAAACAGTCTCAGCGCCAGCTTCGAATGTTCTTGGTCGGGAAAGTAACTCCACGTGGCCGACACACAGGCCACGCCTTCCTTTAGCAGCTGCTCTATCATCACTTCATAATAGAGTGGCGGATAGAGCGTGTCGCTGTCTACATCAAAATAGAACCTGCCTTTGGCATGCTCCAGTCCGCAGCGGCGGGCATATCCACACGAGTGCTGATACTCAGTATAAAACGGTATACCCGATTTCTCATAGATCTCGGCTGTGCGGTCTTTCGAGTCATTGTCTACGCCGATAATCTCCACGGGATATCTACATTTTATCTCGCTCAAAGCCCACAGGCATGCCTGCAGGTGTTTCTCTTCGTTATAGGCAATCACCACGATCGAGGCCAACGGCTCGTCGCTCTGCAGCTGGGCCAGTCGTTCGCGCGTTTCGTTCACTACGCTGGCCGGCACCTCGCTGAAGGGCTTCCCATAGATTGTCATGTATTTGTCGTACCAAGCCATACTATTTCCACATTATTATATTATTCAACTTCCTACAGTCCGTATATCCTTATGAGATTACACTCAAATAAGCCTGTTCCCATTCGGCCATCACCAGCTCTTTCTTATAGCGTGCCGCAGCCTTATAGGCCTTCAGCCCCATGGCTTTCCGCTCAGTCTCGTGAGCCATCATCCACTTCATCTTCACTGCCAGGTCCTTCACGTCCATTTTAGCCAACAGCCCGGTTTCGCCATCTGCGACAATCTCCGACGGCCCGTATGGGCAGTCGGTAGTCACGACGGGCAATCCGCAGGCCATGGCCTCTACTATCACCAGCCCAAACCCTTCGAAATCGGAACTGAGCACAAACAGCTCGCTATGCATATAAGCGGCAACGATATCAGCCACCGGATCGTGCAACAGCACCTTTTGCTGCAAGCCCAAGCCTTCTATCTGCCGTTTTAGGTTTTCCTTTTCCTCGCCATCACCAAAGATGTCGACCACCCAGTCGGGATGTGTTTTTTCTATCAATGCGAAGGCATCTATCAGTCTGTCGAATCGTTTTTGTCGGGTAAGGCGTCCCACGCAAATCACGCGTTTCTCGTTGTGCTGCGGCATCAAATTCTGTTCAGGATAAAAAGGTATCGAATTCGGCAGCACCTTCACGTTACGAAAACCTTTTTCTTTCCAGCATGCAGCATCACCTTCTGTCAGCGCGATGAGCATGCTGCATTGCCTAAGTGCAGAGATGGGGTTCTGCCAAAGGAGTAGCAGCCTCTCGGTCAACCCGCGCTTGAGCACCTTGCGGCCAAAGGCCAGATGCGACTCCACCACGACGGGTGTCTTCCCGGCTATGGCCATCAAGTCGTTCACGAACATCTCTGTCAGCGGCACGGTCACCACAATCACGTCGGGGCAGAAGGTATTCAACACTTCGCCCATCCTTTCGCAGAATAGTCTTTTCACCCGGAAAGCCTCGCTCATTCTGCGCCATACGGGCTGCTTGTAGATAGAGAAGAAGTGGCAGGCCACGTCTGTATGACGCACTTGCCGACTCATCTCGTAGGCCATGGGGCCATTGCCTTGCTCAAACGTGACAATCATCACTTCATGCCCCTTCCCTGCAAGATAATTTGCCTTGTCGGTAAGCATTCGCTCCAAACCGCCGACCGTCGACATTAAGCGCGTAAAATACAATAGTCTCATAATCTGTACTTATTATGAAGAAAATCAAACCTGTGGAACAAGCATGCCGCCACCGACTCCATCGCAAAATAATGATGCCTGAAGACCGCAATTTTCTGCAGCCACCGAAACGGGGCATACATCAATAAGAAGAAAGCTGCAACGAGCACCCGCCCATAACGCAAAGCCAGGAGCAGAAGCCGTTTTCTTACCAAACGGAATTCGCTCTCCACCGACGGCGAAGCATGCAGCTTAGACAACATGTCGAAGCCATTCATCATATAATTCGACATAAACAGCAAATAGTCTACCGTCATATTCCTTTCATACCTGTCGGCCGCAGGTGGATTGTCAAGCATCGTCGACGTGCTCACGGCATAGCTGTGCAGAATATGGTCAAGTCTTTCGCGCGTCAGTTTCCCATTCACTATCGACTTCTCATTATATTCGTAGACATAGGTGACTTCAGTCAACAACAGCACCGACGACAAGCATGCAGACAACAGATAAGACCACGACTGATCTTCATAGACGATTCCCTCGATGAAAGCGATGCCGTTCTCCGTCAGAAGGCTTCGCTTTATCATTTTGTTCCATGCATACAGATAGATTGAATGGCGCAGCATCCGCACAAGCAGTTCATCCCGGCTTCTGATAAGCATCGGGCTTTGCAGCCAGTGCAACAGCAAGCTGTTGTTCTTGCAATTCTTAACGTTGCCCACCACCATATCCACGCCAGGGTTGGCCTTCAGCTGCCTTGCAAACAGATCCATGCTGCCCGGCAGCAGATAGTCGTCGGAATCTATAAAAAGCACATAGTCGCCAGTGGCATGTGCCACGCCTGTGTTCCGGGCAGCAGAAAGCCCCCGATTCTCGGCATGGGCCACTACCTTCCAGCGCTCAGGCCCATCATAACCGTCTATCAGTCTTCTCACGATGCCCATGCTCGCATCGCGGCCACAGTCGTCAACCACGATACACTCAATCATCGCGGCCGAGACTTCCTGAGCCATTACCGACTCTAAGCAACGCTGAACGTATGGCTCAACGTTGTAGACGGGTATAATCACAGAGAGGGTCATCACCTTTTTATGTTTTAAGGTGGGTTCTTTTAATTCCCACGGTTTTGTTTTACATTGGTGGGGGGTTAACCTTTTGTCATCTTTCTGGCTCTTTTATCTTTATTTCATAAGTTTCATCAGAATCCCGAGCTGCGCTCGCCTGCCCGTAGCCTTTCGTGTAGCCCGCTACACTCCTTCTTCAACTTACAAAATAAAAGCCAAAATAGCTCAGAAATCTGCCAAAGCGAATTAACAGAACCCACCTTAAGAAAGTGTTTATTCTTATTTGCAAAGATAGCAAAAAAACGCGCTGTCGGCAAGAAAAAACAGTGCCGCAAGGGTTAAATATTATTAATCACAGCATTTCTCGTTTTTCCCCCTTCCTTTTTTCTCAATATATTTAGTAATTTTGCAAGCAGAATCTATTGATTTTTAACCTTTAAAACTATTTACAAGCAATGAAACCAACATTATTTCTTCTTGCAGCCGGCATGGGCAGCCGTTATGGCGGTCTGAAGCAGCTCGACGGTCTGGGTCCCAATGGCGAAACCATCATGGACTATAGCATCTACGATGCCATTCAGGCAGGCTTTGGCAAAATCGTATGGGTTATCCGCAAAGACTTCGAAGAGCAGTTCCGCACGCAGATTCTTTCTAAATACGAAGGTCAGGTGCCCTGCGAGCTTTGCTTCCAGGCCCTCGATGCCCTGCCCGAAGGCTTTAGTGTGCCCGAAGGACGCGTGAAGCCATGGGGCACCAACCACGCCGTGCTCATGGGAAAGGACGTGATACGCGAGCCTTTCTGCGTCATCAACTGCGACGATTTCTATGGCCGCGATGCCTTCATGCAGATTGGCAAATTCCTCAGCAACCTGCCCGAGGGCAGCAAGAACATCTACGCCATGGTGGGCTTCCGCTGCTGCAACACGCTCAGCGAGAATGGCTCAGTGGCCCGTGGCGTTTGTGCCTACAACGAGAAGCGCCACCTCACCGACGTGGTGGAGCGCACCGAGATCATGCGCATAGCCGACCAGGGCAACGCCATCTGCTTCAAAGACGAGCAGGGGCTGTGGCAGCCACTCGAAGAGAACGTCCCCGTATCAATGAACATGTGGGGATTCACCCCCGACTATTTTGAGCATAGCGAGGCTTACTTCCGCGAGTTCCTCAGCAACCCGAAGAACATGGAGAACCTAAAGGCCGAATTCTTTATTCCGCTGATGGTCAACAAGCTCATTACCGAAGGAACGGCCACCTGCGAGGTGCTCGACACCACTTCTAAATGGTTCGGCGTCACTTATGCTGCCGACCGTCAGGCTACCGTCGACCGCATACAGAAACTCGTCGACGAAGGGGTCTATCCTAACAAGCTGTTCTAAATGATGAGAGATGAGAAGTGAAAGATATGTCTAATCACACCTTTCACTTCTCATCTTTCACCTTTCATCTTTCACTTGGCTGAGGGGTGAGGTTGCTGAAGCAATAGTGCTGGCAATCTTATCGACATTCATACTGCGGGCACTGGCATCGAAGATATCCTTATAGATACCGCCCTGCTGATAGACTTCAACCGGATTTCCATGTTGTACTACCCTTCCCTGCTGGAGGACATAAATCTGGTCGGCATCGATTATCTGTCCGATGTTATGCGAGATGATGACCACTGTGCGCCCCTGTTTGATTGCATCGATAGAAGCCTTGATCTGCTCTGTAGCAATGGCATCAAGACTGGCCGTTGGCTCGTCAAGGAATATTATCGGAGGATTTTTGATAAACATACGGGCAATAGCAATACGCTGCTGCTGCCCCCCGCTGAGTTGAAGGGCATCGGTCTCAAAGCCATGAGGCAATTGCATAATCTGATCGTAGATATAAGCCTGCCGGGCAGCCTTTATCACATCGTCGTGAGTAGCCAGAGGATTGCCATAGCGGATATTCTCCTCGATTGTTCCGTCGAAGATATGGTTCTTCTGCAATACCAGCCCGATATTCTCACGCAGCCACGCGGTATCCCATTCACTGAGTTCCACGCCATCCAGCCGGATGCTGCCCTGCTGGGGCTGAAAGAATTTATCCAGCAGGTTAACGATCGTACTTTTGCCGGCCCCACTCAGTCCGACAAGGGCAGTTATCTTTCCTTTCGCTATGCGCAAAGAAACATTGCGTAGCGCCTTCGTCCCGTTGGGATAGGTGAAATCTACATTCTGCAGTTCAAAGTCGCCTCTCACCTCCTGAGGCTTGTGCTTTCCCGTCTGTTCCACCTCGTCGTCGGCATGCAGGATACCAAAGAAGCCCTCAGCATATATCAGCGCATCGTTCATATCGTCATAGATACGGTGTAACTGACGGATGGGAGCACTGACATTGGCGAAGAGCATCACATGATACATAATCTTGCCTATCGACATTCCAGGATAGTCAATAAGCACGAGATAGGCAGTCAATATGATAATCAGCACGGTGCCAATCTGCTCAAGGAAGCTTTTCAGGCCATTGAACATATATGCTTTCTTGCGGGTATTGAGTTGCAGGTCGGTCATGCTGCGCTGGATGCCTGCCTGACGCTCGGCCTCTATCTGCTCACGATTGAACGACTTTATCACCGTGATACTCTCTATAATGTTCAGGATGCCCTGACTCACTGCCTGATGCGAGCTGAAGATACCCTTGCGTCCTCCCTTCATCTTCGATGCCTGTATATACGTAACCCAGAAATACAGCGGGACTATCAGCAGAGCCACCAGTCCTACAAACACATTGGCTGCAAACATAAGTATCAGCGCCAGCAAGGCACTCGTGAAGAGCGGCAATATCTCGATGAAGAAATTGTTGACAGTATTCGACAAACTCATTATTCCACGATCTATACGAGACTGAAGCTTGCCCGTCTCATTGCCCTCGCTACTGAAAAAGGCCATACGGAACGACAGCATCCGCTCAACCACTTTCAGCGACAAATCACGGCTCACGAGGATTCGCATGCGCTCACCGTAATAACGCTGAAAGAATGTCACCACAGCCCCTACCACCTCCTTGCCCAAGAGTATCACGGTGATAACCACCAATATGCGCATAGCACTGCCCCAGCTGAAGCCTCCTGACTGCTGGATAAGAGCATTGATGGCATCAACGGCACGGTCGAGCACCACTGCGTTAACCTGAGCCATCATAGATCCAACAAGTGTAAGCACTAATGTTATTACGATGAGCCACCTATAAGGCAACACGTATGGGATCATGTTGCGCAACAAGCCCCATATATTCATTCTACCTGACAACATTTCCCTGACATTTTAAAGAGGAGTTCACATTCACTGCCATTCTCATATCCTTTGCCCTGCCACTTCTCTGCGAACCGCTTGCGGCAGCTGCTTGTTGTTTCTCTGTATGCATAACATCCTGTTTTATAAAAAAACACCTTGCAAAGATAATGCAAAAAATCGAACTCGACAAGAAAATCAACCATCTTTTGGTGCATGAAACATCTTCTATGAAACATCTTCTATACTGATTATATGCTGAAGTCAGTTTCATTCCACACAGCCAAGTTGCATGAATATGCATGCCGTCTTTTCGATTTTCAAGACAAACAAAAATTGCAATCTAGAACGGTGAAAGGCAACAACGCCCTTCCTCGCAATGCCGCTGAACGGCGTCGGCAATGCCATTCAGCCTCCGTTGCACCATCGTGGTGGCTCCCTGGTGCTGCCGCTCATGCTAGTTGGCCTGCTTGTTCAGCCTTCCTTAGGGTGCAATCCAGCCTTAACCGCACTGCAAACCAGGCTGAATTGAAGTGCAAAACAGCCTATATTGCTACCCAAAACAGCCTAAATTGCGACAAGGTCTTTTAGCGTTTTTGTAACATTTTGATTGTCAGATATTTACAAAACAACCAAAATTTCAAAATTTCGGGCAGAGGAACGGAGTGCTTCTGAATTTTTAAATCTCAGCGGGTTTCGCCGCATATTTATGCACCATGGCGATGCATAAATATAACTTGGGTACGAATATGCACATAGAACTGATGGCAAATGTGTGTTCTGATTTGACACCCGCCTACACTGAATTGCAGAGAGGGGAAAACCTCGGCTATTTGTCGTGGGTGGTATGAATGAAATCCTTGTTGCCCATGTCTATCTGCAACAGGTTTTTCAGCATATATCCTGTCAGGCGCGGCAGGGCACCGACTTTGCTGAAAAGCCTGCAGGTGCGCAGGGGGGCAGGTATGGCCACGTATACTGCTGCGCAAAGTGCCGCCAGCAGCCCCCACCACTTCAGGCTCCATAAAGGATTGAGGCACGTAAGAATCACTGCCATCAGCGGCACGACAGTCAGAAGGATGCTACGAGGAATGAGCATCTGCTGTATGGTTTTGTCGATGTAGTCAATATTTCCGGTAAGCAATGCCCTTGGAATGTTGGGCAACATGCGGCGGAACGATTGCATCTGTCCCGTCATCCACCTCAGGCGCTGCCGCTGGAAGGTGTGGCCGCTGCTCACCTTCTCGTCTTTCACCAATATGCCTTCCTCGTACTTCACGAAGCGGCCCTGCAGCAGGAGCAAAGCCTCGAGTTCGCGGTCTTCCACCGCCGAGTCGAGCTTGCAGACATTGTCGCGGAACCACTGCCAGCCAAAGCACATGCCCGACCCGATGAGCGCTGCCGAGAGTCCCACATTGTTGTGGGCTTTCCTGAAGAGCGTATTGTTTATCTCCTCACTCACTCCGTCGAGCAAGGCCACCTCATTGTCGTCGTTCTTCGCCACACGGTGGCACTGTATGGTGTCGTGGCCTTCGCTGCAAGCGCTACTCAGATTGCTCAGGAAGTCGCGGTCCACATGGTTGTCGGCATCAAGAATCACCACATAGTCGAACGCGCCGCCCATCTGGCTCATGGCATACTGCAGGGCCTTCGCCTTCGAGCTCTTGTCGAAGGTGGGCGTGAGCAACTCGACGGGCTGGGCCGCAAGCCACTGGTTCGTGTCGGCTTGCATGCGATCGGATATCACCACAAGCCGATAGTTGTCCTGAGGATAGTCCTGAGCGAGGAAATTGCTTACCGTGGCCCTTATCACCTTGTCTTCCTTATAGGCCGGTATCAGCACGAGAAACGTGTGAGTGGATACCGCGCCCGCCTGCACCGCACGTTTCCACTTTTTGGGCGTGAAGAGCGAAGCCACCGCAAACAGCAGCACATATGCCACCGATGCTGCCATGAAAAGCCACAGCAAGAGGTCGGCTAAGTGTATGACATGCCACATCATGTTATTTTTTTCTTTTTTGCAAACGTTTTGGGTACAGGCATCTTTGGCAGATGGTCGGCAATACCCTTCAGCCGAGAGCCGGCTTCGCTCTTGCCTACGAGGCCGATGCTCAGCAGCCCGCCAAAGATTACAAGGGGTGCATAGAGGAAATCTTTGTCCCAGTTCTTGTCTACCAGATAGTCGGGCGTGGCCAGCGAGAAGGCAAACATCACCATGGCTCCTGTGGCCCACCACTTGATGGCCATCGAGAAATAGATGAAAGGCAACACGACGCTCATGACCACGATGATGCCCATCATGATGGTACGGGGCACGAGCAGCCACTGCACAATCTTGTCGATTTGGTCGTAGCGACGGTTGAGAATGGCTGTGGGCAGAAACCTGATGTTGTTGACGAGCGAATGTAGCTGTGTAGAGGCCCAGCGCGTGCGCTGACGGTTGAAGTCGTTTGTCTTGCGGGTTTTCTCGTCGTAGACGTGTATGTAGTCGAAGTAGTCCACGAAGACGTGTTCCCTCATCAGCATGGCCTCCAGTTCTTTATCCTCGCCGGCGGTATGCACTTTCATGATGTGTCTCTTGAACCATTCAAAGTCGTAGCACATGCCCGAGCCGTTGATGGCTGCCGAAAGCCCCAGCACGATATGGCCCCTGCGGAAAATAGAATTGTTTATCTCCTCGAAGATGGCATCGAGCCGGGCGGCGCTGGTGTCGCGGTTCTTCGACATGCGGTGGGCCTGGACAACCTTTGTCCCCGCTGCCTCGAAGGCATCGTTCATCTGCTCGAGAAACTCAGGCTCTATGATGTTTCCCGCATCAAGCACCAGCACCACGTCGTAGATTTTGTACTGCGGAAGGTTCAGCACGGCAAACTGCAGCGATTTAGCCTTCGAGCTTTTCTCGAAGTTGGGGGTAAGCAGGGTGATAGGGTGCTGGGCAAGCCGCATGTTGGTCATTTCCTGCTCATGGTCGGAAATGACCACGACATCGAACATTCGCTGCGGATAGGTCTGGCTGAGCACCGAGCTCACCGACTGCATAATGGCCTTATCCTGCTTATAAGCAGGTATAAGCACAATAAACCGGTTCATGCGCTTTGCCCTTGCCACGGGAGCGGGCCTGCCGAAGAGCGAAGCCGCTGAAAACAGCAGCAAATAAAGAGAAGTAAAGGCCACCGCTGCAAACAGCAGCCAGTCCATGATCTGAAAGACCCACCACAATTGATTCATAACACGTGTCTGTTAGTCTACGTTCATTTGAATGCAAAAGTAGTAAAATATTTTTAAATGACAAAATATACAACGGAATTAAGCATATTTTCCGAACGGAAAGCATTGTTTTTTGCAGAAAATAATTAACTTTGCAGTCGTAAAGCGCTTTCATCGCCCCCAAGAAGCAACACAACCTATTTAAACTGCAAGACATGGACTTCAAACGAATCTACAGCAAACTGGATGGACATACCGGGCTTGTGTTCATTATCCTGGCCGCTATCCTCTTGGAAATAATCTCCGCTTTTCAGTATTATTACACCCGAGGCATCGTGGAGCGAAACCTTGAGCGGCACGTGCTGATGCTGCTGAGCTTATCGGCACAACGCATGGATGGCATCATGAGAGGTGCCGAGACCATCGTGCTCAGTCAGGTATGGCATGCACAGCAACACCTGGACGAGCCGGAGTATATGGAGACGCTGGTATACAATCTGGTGAAAAACGAGGGCGACAAAATTGTGGGCGGTGCCATTTGTTTTAAGCCCAACTATTATGCCGACAAAGGCTATTGGTATGAACCATACGCGCTCCAGAATGACGACTCTATCACAATCAATCAAATAGGCTCGGCCCAACACGACTATACGAAGAAAGAATTCTATAAGATTTGCATCAAAGGCGACACAGTGAAGTGGAACACGCCCTACTTCGATGCCGACGGGGCCCAGAATATAGTAACGACCTTCGGCGTGCCAATCCGCGATGAGCAGGGCGAGCCGGTGGCTACACTTATCGTAGACATGACAACTGAATGGATTAGCGAAATGGTGAACAGCATCCACCTCCACCCGTCAAGCTTCACTCTGATACTTTCCACGCAGGGGCAGCCTATTGCCCTTCCTGAGGCCGAGCTGTGCGACACAAAACTAGCAGAGAAGATTGCCGCCATGATCAACGACAGCACAGTGGAGAAAGAAAAACGAGTGAACGGCCATGTGACCTGCTTCGAATTCTACGACGAAGAGAAAGGCCGTGCGGGCCACGTCTACTATGTAAGGAAGAAATACGAGCCGCACTGGCTGATGGTGAAGGTGTGCTATGACGACGAGATCTTTGGCGAACTGACGGACATGCACAAAATCACGCTGGGGCTTTCGCTCATAGGCTTGCTGGTGCTGGGTCTCATCATACATCGGTTTGCACACAACGGCCGAAAGCTGCAAAAAAGTCTGATGAAGCAGGAACGCATAGAAGGCGAACTGCAGATAGCCCGGCGATTGCAAGCACAGATGCAGCCTCTCGAGAACAAGATGGTGCGAAGCGACATCAGCCTGCACGGCATCCTGAAACCGGCGCGCGAGGTGGGCGGCGACCTCTATGATTTCTTTATCCGCGACGAGAAGCTCTTCTTCTGCATTGGCGACGTGAGCGGCAAGGGAGTGCCAGCCGCCTTCATCATGGCCATGACACAGACTTTGTTCCACAACATGGCCTTGCACAGCAGCAATCCTGCCCACATCATGGACAGGATAAACGCCTCGGCCTGCCGAAACAACGAGTCGAACATGTTTGCCACGCTCTTCGTCGGCGTGCTCGACCTGCCTACGGGTCTCCTGCGCTATTGCAACGCCGGACATGAGATTCCGTTCGTCATCGGTGCAGCAACCACAAAGGTCGACGTGACGAAAAAGCACGTTGATGATTCGATGGGCTACATTCAGCATCTTGACGTGAAGGCCAACCTGCCGATAGGGCTGTTCAGCGATTTCGCTTACGAAAAGCAAGAAACGATAATTGCCCCGGGAGAAACGCTGTTCCTATACACCGATGGGCTGACCGAAGCAAGAAACGAACGACAGGAACTGCTGGGCAAAAAACATGCGATGCAGCTTGTGGCCGACTGCCGTGACATGATGCCCAAGCAGATAATCGAGGCCGTAGTGGCCCATGTGGAACGCTATGCTGCAAACACCGAGCAAAGCGACGACCTCACGCTGCTGGCCATCCGCTATACGCCGCAAGAAGAGCAACATCTGCTCGACGAGGAGCTGAAGCTCGGCAACGACGTGAAAGAGGTGGCCAAGCTAAGTACCTTCATAAAAGATGTGCTGGCACGACTGGACATTGCCAAGCCGCTGGCCTCTAAACTGCGCCTGGCAGTGGAAGAGGCCGTGGTGAACTCGATGGAATATGCCTATCCTGCCGACAGCAGAGGCGAAGTAAACCTGCGCGTGACCTTCGACGGGAAGAAGCTGCGCTTTGTCATCTCAGACCATGGTTTCCCCTTCAACCCCACCGAGGCATCGACCGCCGACACTACGCTGTCGGCAGAAGAGAGGCCCATAGGTGGCCTGGGCATCATGCTCATACGCGAACTGATGGATTCCATCAACTATGAACGCATATCGGGAAAAGAAAGCACTGGAGAAAAAGCCAAGAATGTGCTTACACTTATCAAGAATATTAATCATTAAAAACTGTAATACATTATGAACACGACAATTGAACAATTAGAAGACAAGTATCTTGTAACCTTTGAAGGAGAACTCGACACAACTGCGGCCACCGAGGTGGGCGAGAAGCTACAGTCACTCTACACTGCCAATGGAAAAGATGTGGTAATCGACTGTACCGGGCTGGAATACATCGCCTCAAGCGGTCTGCGCATACTCATCAGCATACTGAAGGGGGCCAAGGCAGGAGGCAGCAAGGTGGTGCTGAAAAACGTGAACGACGACATCAAGGATGTGCTCAAGCTAACGGGATTCATCAATCTTTTCGACTTGGCATAACGAAAAGCTAATGCACAATGAAGGCTATACTACCGATACTGTTGCTGATGCATGCAAACGCTTGGGCGCAAGACACCCTGTTCACCGCCGATTTGCATCTGATGACACGTGGAGAGATACGCAATGGCGGCATGACCTATAAAAACACGGATGAGCAGCAGGACTCTAAGTCGGCCTTCATCCTCGACCGCGTCCGCCTCTCGCTCGGCTATCAGCGCAACTGGCTCGAGGCGAAAGCCGCCGTACAGCACGTAGGCACATGGGGGCACGAAGGCTCCTCGAACGTGAATGTCTACGAGGCATGGGGAAAGGTAAAGGCTTCTTTCGGCCTGTTTGCACAGATAGGGCGACTGGCGCTGCGCTACGACGACGAACGCATCATAGGCTCCGATGACTGGGTGATGGCGTCGATGACCCACGATGCCCTGAGGTTAGGCTACGAGGGATATGGCCACAAGGTGCACGGCATATTATGCTACAACCAGAACATGCGTGCCACCAGCTCTCCAGGCTCGTATTACGCCGACGGAAGCCGGCCCTACAAAACCATGCAGACGCTGTGGTATCACTACGACGTACCTAAGGTGCCTTTAGGCATCTCGCTGCTGATGATGAATATCGGCATGCAGGCAGGAGTGCCGGGTGGCACCTACGAAAATGCACCTCATACCGAATGGCAGACGGTATTAGGCGGCTACGTGAAGTGCACCCCTCGCTACTTCTCAATAGAAGGGTCCTATTACCGGCAGACTGGCCGTGATGAGAGAACGGCCAAGCTGGATGCATGGATGGCTTCGGCCAAAGTGGTATATATTCCCAACAAGACATGGGCCATCAAGGCTGGCTACGACCACCTGAGTGGCGACGACTACGTGGCCGTGGTAAAACCAGGAGGACTTGGCATGCCACTACACGAGGTGTGCAAAGGCTTCAACCCCGTGTATGGCTCGCATCATAAGTTCTACGGAGCCATGGATTTCTTCTACCTCAGCACCTACGTCAACGGTTTCACCCCGGGACTGCAGAATGCCTATATCGGTGCTTTCTATGAGCCGATAAAACAGCTGAGTCTGAAGGTCAACTACCATTATCTGGCAACAGGCACGAAGCTGAATGGACTGAACAGTACGCTTGGACATGAAATAGAGGTAGAGGCGGCCTACATGCCGGCCAGGGACATCAGGATCGCAGCCGGATATTCTTACATGACAGGCACCGAGACGATGGAGAAGCTGAAGAGGGCCACCGGCGACGGAAACCTGCGATGGGCATGGCTCTCGCTGAACGTCATGCCACGGCTGTTCTCGGCCAAATGGTAAGCAAATCAAACAATTTAAATATTACCCCCAAAAAAGCAAAAACCATGACAACTACAACTTGTTTGACAAAATCACAATATGGCATCTATGCCGAATGCGTAAGCCATGCCGGCGAACCACGCTATAATATACCTTATTTATATATATTAGACGGATCGCTCGACGGCGACAGTCTTTGCAAGGCCATCGAAGCCACTGTGAAGACCCACCCCACCCTGTTTACGCGAATTGTGCTCGACAACGATGGCGAACCCATGCAATGTGTCGACGACGGAGAACCCTTCTCACTGACAATTGAGAAAATAGAAGATGTGACCATAAAAGCAGGCAACTGCCCGCTGGCAGAAAAGCTACAGTCTGCCGACTTCGATTTTCTCTCGTTCGTGCAGCCCTTCGACCTGTACAACGACCGGCTCTTCCGTATACGTCTTCTGAAAGACTCAAACCACTATTACCTGCTGCAAGACATTCATCACATCATCAGCGACGGCACCACCCGAAAGGTGTTGCTGGCCGACATTGAGAAAGCATATAACACAGCAAAGACGCAGTCTGGAAATGGCATGCAATCGTTGGAGCCGGAAGCACTCACCTTGCACGAGGTGGCAACAGCTGAAAATGAGGCACGGCACACGCCGGCCTTCGAAGAGGCCAAACAGTGGTATGCCCACAACTTCGACTGCGGCGACTGCTATTCGCCGCTGTTGCCAGATCTTGAAGAGACAGAACAGAAGGAGGGTTTGCTGACAAGGGTCATGAACGTAGACGCGGCAAGCGTGGAGGCTTTCTGCAAAAAGAACAACATCTTCAAAAGCACCTTCTTTACCGAGGCTTACGGCTTCCTGCTGGCTAAATTCAACAATGAGAAAGAGGCACTGTTCAACACCATACACAACGGGCGCGCCGACAAGCGGCTGGCTCACTCCGTGGCCATGCTGGTGAAGACGGTGCCGGTATATGCAAAGTTTACCGACGACACCACCGTGGTAGATTTCCTGAAGGAAGGGCAAGAGCAAATGACCGGTTGCAGAAAGCATGATGCCTACGCTTATACCGACGTGGTGAAGGACCTGAACATACAGGCAGCAACCCTCTTTGCCTGGCATGGAACACTGTTCGACAGCTTAGAGCTGTGCGGCAAGCCAATGACGGCCATCAGGCTGAACAACAACACCCGCGAAGTGCCCATCTATCTGAAAGCCTATATGCGCGACGGTCGCTACTGCATCGAGGCAGAGTTCAACGCGAGCGAATATAGCAAGCAGCTCATCAGCCAATACTTAGAGAGCTATGAGGCTGTGGTAGAAGGGTTTATGGCGCACAACTATCTTCGCGACATCAGCATAGCCACGAAATCACAGATAGAGGTTCTCGATGGATTCAATCTTACCGATGCCGACTACGACGACTCGCAAACTATCGTCTCGCTATTCTGCCGCCAGGCCAAGGCCACGCCAGACAACGTCGCCGTGGTTTACAAAGAAAAGAAATACACATACGCAGAGGTCAATGAGATAAGCGACCGCATAGCAGCTCACATCGCATCGATGGGACTGGGCACAGAAGACGTCGTCTCGGTCCTGATACCCCGTTGTGAGTGGATGGCAATAGCATCGCTGGGCATACTGAAGGCTGGCTGTGCATATCAGCCGCTCGACCCCAGCTATCCCCAGGAGCGCCTGAACTTCATGATGCAAGATGCCGATGCCAAGTTGCTTATAGCCGACGAGCAACTGCGCGACCTCGTCGACGAATATAAGGGCGAGGTGCTCTTCACCTCGGCACTCACCAGCTGTGTAGGCGCGACACAACGGCCGGCGGGGCCATCGCCCGACAGCCTTTTCATTCTCCTCTATACGTCTGGCTCGACCGGAGTGCCAAAGGGTTGCCAACTGACGCATGGAAACTTGGTGGCTTTCTGCCATTGGTATCAGCGTTTCTACGGCTTGCAGCCAGAGCACAACGTGGCGGCCTATGCAAGCTATGGCTTCGATGCCTGCATGATGGACATGTATCCGGCACTCACTTGCGGTGCTACCGTCTACATAGTGCCAGAAGAATTACGACTCGACCTGATTGCCCTCAACGACTATTTTGAGAGCAACCACATCACACACTCGTTCATGACCACGCAGGTGGGATTCCAGTTTGCCAGCAACGTAGAAAACCACTCGCTGAAGTATCTGTCGACGGGTGGAGAGAAACTGGCCAGTATAAACCCGCCAAAGGGCTACAATTTCTACAATGTATATGGACCTACAGAATGTACCATTCTTACTACCATCTACATGGTGGACAAGAAGATGAAGGACATTCCCATTGGCAAACCGCTCGAGAACATGCGCCTCTATATCGTAGACCCGCAAGGCAAGCGATTGCCCATAGGCGCGGCAGGCGAGCTTTGGGTAAGCGGCCCACAGGTAAGCCGCGGCTATCTGAACCGCCCGGAAAAGACGGTCGAGGTATATATTGAGAATCCTTTCACCGACAATCCACGCTACTCGCGCATCTATCGTACCGGCGACATCGTGCGTTTCCTGCCCGACGGAAACATACAGTTTGTGGGCCGCCGCGACGGACAAGTGAAGATTCGCGGATTCCGCATTGAGCTGAAAGAGGTAGAAGCCGTGATACGCGACTTCCCTGGCATAAAAGACGCTACGGTACAAGCCTTCGACGAGGAGGGAGGAAACGGAAAATTCATTGCCGCCTACATCGTGAGCGACCAACAAATAGACATCGAGGCACTGAACAATTTCATCCTCGACCAAAAGCCGCCTTATATGGTGCCGGCTGTGACCATGCAGATTGAGAGCATTCCGCTGAACCAAAACCAGAAGGTGAACAAACGTGCCTTGCCGAAGCCCAAGAAGACGGCAGCTGCATTGCAGAAGTCAGGAGAACAGGCACCACTGAACGTACTGGAGAAACAGCTCCATCAGCTTGTGGCCGATGTTGTGAAGACGGAAGATTTTGGCATCACCACCATTCTGGGCTATGTGGGCTTGACGTCAATCTCGGCTATCAAGCTGGCGGTTTTGGTCAATAAGCGGTATGGCGTGGCTCTTGATTCGAGAAACTTGGTGAAAGAAGGCACGATACAGAGTATAGAAAACGAAATTCTTGATGCCATGCTCAGCAGGCAATTGAATGGAGGCAATGAGCAAGCAAACGGCGATAAACAGGCAGAAGGCAAGGCCACAGAGCCATCAACCACAAATTGCCAACTCAGCTACGCCCAGACAGGTGTGTATTTCGAGTGTCTGAAGAATCCCACCTCTACAATCTACAATATACCGTATATGCTCACCTTCCCCGCTGGGACGGATGCCGCGCGGCTGGCAGAGGCCGTGAAGCAGGTGGTGGAGAGCCATCCGGAGCTGAGTGTGCACTTCACTACCAGCGGCGATGCCATCCTGCAGACCACGGAGGACAGCGTGCCCGTGGAGGTGCCCATCACCGAGATGAGCGCCGAGCAGCTGTCGGACTATAAAAACGAGTTTGTCCGTCCGTTCAACCTGCAGAAGGCACCCCTCTACCGCTTCGAGGTGGTGAAGGCCGGCGCCGCCGTGGCACTGCTGATGGACGTCCATCACTTGCTGTTTGATGGTGGCTCGGCCGACCTGTTCATCCGCCAGCTATGCAGCGTGCTCGACGGTGCACCCGCAGAGAAGGAGCGCTATACCTACCTCGACTTCGTGGCCGACCAGCAGAAGGCCGAGGAGGGCGACGCCTTCCGCGCCTCACAGCAGTTCTTCGCCGAGAAGCTGGCCACCTGCGAGGGAGCCAGCGAGATACCGGCCGACAACAGGCAGGGAGGGTCACCAGAAGAGACGGGCTTTATCGGCGAGGCGGTCTGCCCCACCGACCTGGGAAAAGCTGCCGCCTTCTGCCGCCAGCACGAGATAACGCCCGCACATCTCTTCCTCGCTG
Source organism: uncultured Prevotellaceae bacterium (assembly GCA_946406555.1). GTDB lineage: Bacteria > Bacteroidota > Bacteroidia > Bacteroidales > Bacteroidaceae > Prevotella. The sequence continues at coordinate 46,903 of CAMJLB010000001.1, forward strand.
CCACGGCCTATGTCGTGTCACGCTATACCAACAACCGCGAGGTCTATCTCAGCACCGTGAGCAGCGGACGCTCGAACCTGAAGATTGCCGACACCGTGGGCATGTTCGTCAACACCCTCGCCCTCGGACTGAAGATTGACGATGTGACGGTGAGTGAATACCTCCATCAGGTGAGCGACACCTTCGACGAGACACTACGCCATGAGGACTATCCCTTTGCGCGTATTGCTGCCGACTATGGCTTCAAGCCAGCTATCTCGTTCGCCTATCAGGTGGGGGTGCTGTCGGAATATAGCGTAGGCGGCAAGGCTATAGGTCAGGAACTGCTCGAATTGAATGTGCCCAAGTTTAAGATAAATATAAAGATAGAGTCGCGGGGCATATTGGTGCAGTATGACGATGCCTTGTATACTGAGGCCACGGCGCAGGGGTTGGCTGAGAGTATTGCCGCTACAGTGGAGCATATCATGGCTTGTCCCGATGGCAAGGTCAGACAGTTGTCTATTGTCAGCCAGAGCCAGGAGAAACAGTTAGAAAAGATACGTATGACAGATACGGGCGAGGCTCCTTTCAAGCTCTTCTTCGAAAGCATTGTTCATCACGCTCAGGAACAGCCCGACCGCATGGCTCTCATAGCCTGCGATGCACGATTCACTTATCGCGAGTTTGACCATGCCACCAACCGTATCGCCAATGCATTGCGACAGCGCGGAGTGCGCGAGGGTGACCGTGTGGCCATGCTGCTACCTCGAACCAGCCGCCTCATACTCTCTATGATTGGTATTCAGAAAGCAGGGGCTGCCTACATCCCCTGCGACCCAGAATATCCTGCAGACCGCGTGAAACTGATTCTGGAGGACAGCGGTGCCAAACTGATTATCACACCCGACGTGGCCGAGGAGCTGCTCAAAGAGGAAGATACGACACCACCTCAGACCAGACTGACCCCCGACGACTTGGCATACCTGATTTATACAAGTGGTTCTACAGGCCGTCCGAAGGGTGTCATGCTGCGACACGAAGGAATGTGCAACTACGCTACGCCTCTGCCCGCCAACGTGGAGGCCTATGCCGTGGCCAACGCCGCCGAGAGCATCTTGGCTGTAACCACGATATCTTTCGATGCCTCGCTCCACGAGATAGCCATCTCGCTGTTCAACGGACTTACGCTGGTGCTTGCCAACGAGGAACAGACCAAGAATCCGCTTGATATGGCTTCGCTCATCAACGAGCACCATGTAGGCTATGTGTCGGCAACGCCCTCACAATGGCAGACATGGATTTATAGCGATGAATTTGTGGAGGCTATCCGCAACGTACCCATCATCCGCTTCGGAGGCGAAAAGCTGCCCGAGAGCCTGCTCCATCAGATGCAGAGGCTCACACCCTCGCGTATTCTGAACACCTATGGCCCCACAGAGACCACCGTGTCGTCGAACATCCAGGAGCTGACACATGCCGAGCGCGTCACCGTAGGTCGTCCGCAGCTCAACGTCAGGGAGTTCGTTGTTGATAGCGACGGCAATGAGTTGCCTGTTGGTGTCGTAGGTGAGCTCTATATCGGCGGGCGTGGTGTGGCTCGTGGCTATAACAACCTCGACGAGATGACGCGCGAGCGCTTCATCGATTATCACGGCACACGTATCTATAAATCTGGCGACTATGCCAAGTGGGCTCCCGATGGCGACGTGTTCATTCTGGGACGTAAGGACCACCAGATCAAGCTGCGCGGACTGCGCATCGAACTGGGAGAGGTGGAGAATGTGATTGCCCGTGTGGAAGGTGTGAAGAATGTGGTTATCATGATTCGCCAGTTAGGTGGCAAGGAGCATCTCTGTGCCTACTTCACTGCCGACTGCCCGATAGACATCGCCGCAATGAAAGACGAGATCAGCAAGAGTCTGACACAGTATATGGTGCCCACGGCATACCTGCAGCTGAAGGAGATGCCGATGACGCCCAACGGCAAGACCGACGTGAAGGCACTGCCGGAGCCCCAGTTAGCCGTCAGCAGCGCATACGAGGCACCTGCCAACGATACCGAGCGTAGCTTCTGCGACATCTTTGCCGGCATTCTGCAGATGGACCGTGTGGGTGCCACCGACAACTTCTTCGAACTCGGCGGTACCTCGCTGGTTGTCACGCGTGTCATCATCGAAGCCGACAAAGCCGGACTCCACGTGTCGTATGGTGAGGTCTTTGCCAACCCGACGCCGCGCAAGCTGGCCCGTCTTGTCACTGGCGAGTCAACCGACGACAATGCCGATGCCAACGATCCCGTTGCCAATTTCGACTACACTGCCATCAACAACCTGTTGCAGCGCAACAACCTCGGGTTCTTCCGTAGCGGCGAGCGCCAGCGGCTGGGCAATGTGCTCATAACCGGTGCCACTGGCTATCTGGGTATTCACATCCTTCACGAACTGATTGAAAGGCTACGGGCAAGCGCGTCAGCGGGAATGGGCGACGGCAAATCGGGAATCAGTGATGTCGAGAACATCTACTGTCTGGTGCGTGGCAAGACGGTCGAGAAGGCCGAAAGCCGCCTGCGCACTCTGCTCTATTATTATTTCTCCGACTCCTACAAGGCGCTCTTCGGCAGCAGGATTCACGTGGTGCTTGGCGACGTCACCGAAGACCTTTGCCAGGTGTGTGGCGATGGTATCGCCACAACCATCTCCACCATCTTCAACTGTGCTGCCGTCGTGAAGCACTTCAGTGAGGGCACGGAGATTGAGGACGTAAACATCGGCGGAGCCCAGCGCTGCGTGGACTTCTGTATCAAGACAGGTGCCAAACTGGTGCATATCTCTACCGCCAGCACCCGTGGATTGTGGGCAGGTGAAATCAAGGACGATGTCTATACCGAACAGCGCTTCTATATGGGCCAGTATCTGGGCAACAAGTACATCTACTCGAAGTTCATGGCCGAGCGCCTCATCCTCGACGCCATCGCCTTGCACGGGCTGAGCGCGAAGATCATGCGCGTGGGCAATCTGGCGGCGCGCTCTACCGACGGCGAGTTCCAGGCCAACTTCTCCACCAACTCCTTCATGGGCCGCATCAAGGTCTACAACATGCTGGGCTGCTGCCCCTACGCCATGCGCAACAAGCGGGTGGAGTTCTCGCCCATCAACGAGGTAAGCCGGGCCATCGTGCTGCTGGCCACCACGCCGAAGGAGTGCACTGTCTTCCATCCTTACAACATCCACACGCAGTTCCTTGGCGATGTGCTCATGGGGCTGACGGCTGTCGGCGACGGCATCCGCTTCGTGGAGCAGGAGGACTTTGCCGAGGCCATGGAGCAGGCGAAGAACGATGCGCAGAAAGCACGCCAGATGGCATCGCTGCTGGCTTATCAGGACATGGCGCACGGGCAGAAGACGACCGACGTCGCACGCGACAACGACTACACCACGCAGGTGCTCTATCGCCTCGGCTTCAGCTGGAGCCCCACCTCGTGGGACTATGTGGAACGCATGTTAGAGGCATTGGGCGGTTTCGGATTCTTTGACTCCAGTCTTTAAGCAAGAGGCAGAAAAACGATGAACAAGAAGAATGATGAAAAAGACTCTTGATCACGTAGGCACGGGCCAAACGGGCCCAGTGCCTTCTGCCGGCGGCAACATAAACCAGCAGTTTTACAACTACTTATGGGCCTACGTCTTAGTGGCGCTTTCAGGCTGTCTGGGCAACGTTGTCGATGGCATCATCGTGGGTAATCTAATTAGTGCCGACGGCGTGAGTGCCATCAACCTGTCGAAGCCCGTCAATCAGTTCATCTACACCCTGCACCTGTTTATCAATGCCGGTGCAGGGATGCTGGTGGGCTATGCCTTAGGCCAGAAGAACCTTCCCGACGCCCGTCGCTTCTTCTCGCTGTCGCTGTCGTTCAGCACTGCCCTCGGCCTCCTGCTTGCTTTGTTCTGTGGCGTGTTTTTCATCGACGAGACCACCCGTCTGCTGTGCAACAACGAGCAGATCATGCCGCTTGCGCGCGACTATGTCCAGGTCTTGCTGCTGGGCAATCCCGCATTTATCCTCATGTGGGGGCTTTCCACCATGGTAGGCGTCGACGGGCAGCCTAAACTGGTGTCGATGGCCGTCATCATTGACAATGTGGTCAATCTCTGCCTCGACATCGTATTCATCCAGTGGCTCGGCTGGGGCATCACCGGTTCGTCGGCGGCTACGGTCGTAGGCCATCTGATAGGCATTGCCATTCTGCTTACCCATTGGCGAAAACCCGAGAATAGCCGGCTGGGCATTTCTCTTGCCATTCTGAAGGAGCCAATAGCTTCATCACTGAAGAAAATCGGATCCCAGGGAGCACCCCTTGCCGTAGCCTCAATCAGCCTGACGCTACTCTTGTTCTCGGCCAACCGGATTGTGCTGACAACGCTGGGCCAGTCAGGCATCTTTGCCTTTGCCGTCTGCATGAATCTCCTGCAGGTCTACAATCTGTTCCTTTCGGGCACATGTCAGACCTTGCAGTCGCTGGGTGCCCTACAGGTAGGAAAGCATGATGCCGAGGGCCTAAGACTGGTCTTGCGCAAATCGTTCCGGTTCATCACCGTGGCCATGGCAGCCACCTGCCTTTTCGTATGGGTAGACCCTCAGGCCATAGCAGCCCTTTTTGGTGCGAATCATCCCGACTACGTGGCAGAGACGGAACATGCCCTGCGCATTTTCGCCCTTAGCTTCATTCCGTTCTGCTACATCTATGTGCTCATGATTGTCTATAAACTGTATGGCTATCACCGCATGGCGCTCTTCATATCTTTTGCCTTGTCGCTGACGGTCATTCCCGTAATGTGGCTCATCTCTCAGGCCGTTCCCTCGCTCTTGTGGTACAGCTATCTGACAGCCTATCTGGTCGAGGCCGTACTTATATTCCTACTGCACCGATGGAACAAGGTCCGGTTCACACTGAACAAACCGTCATGACAACAGGCCCTCTCCTTCCACTGTAAGGAGAGAGTAGTAAAAAAACCGCTTCGCGGTCTTTGTAAGACCGCGAAGCGGAATGACCAATCCAAGATAGAACCTATGGATTGGAAAGTTCTATTAATAACTGCGCGCGATGATGACGCGGTGCTTGGCAGGCTTTCCGCTTACCATGTCCACACCGGGAGTCTGCTCATAGGCGAAAGGCACGCAGCGAATAGTGGCCTGCGTCTCTTCTTTGATCTTTGCCTCGGTCTCGGCGGTGCCGTCCCAGTGGCAAAGGAAGAAGCCGCCATCCTTGATACGCTCCTTGAACTCCTCGTAATTGTCGCACTCGTAGACGTGCTCGTCGCGATACTTGCGGGCCTTCTCGAAGATGTTCTGCTGTATGTCGTCGAGCAGCTTTTCCACATGATCGGCAATGCCCTCGAGCGGCAGCGTCTCCTTCTCGAGGGTGTCGCGGCGCATCAGCTCGATGGTGCCGTTCTCTAGGTCGCGCGCGCCGAGCACCAAGCGCACAGGAACGCCCTTCAGTTCATAGTCGGCAAACTTGAAGCCCGGCCGCTTGTTGTCGGCATCGTCGAACTTCACGCTGATGCCCTTCTTGCGCAGCTGTTCCATGATGGGCGCCACCTCTTTGTTCACAATCTCCATCTGCTCCGGCTTGGTGGCAATGGGGATAATGACTACCTGGATAGGAGCCAGACGCGGAGGCAACACCAGGCCGTTGTCGTCGCTGTGGGTCATGATCAGCGCGCCTATCAACCGGGTGGAGACGCCCCATGAGGTAGCCCACACATATTCCGGCTTGTTCTCTTTATTTAGATAGGTCACGTCGAAAGCCTTGGCAAAGTTCTGCCCCAGGAAGTGGCTCGTACCGCTCTGCAGTGCCTTTCCGTCCTGCATCATGGCCTCGATGGTGTAGGTGTCGAGTGCTCCGGCAAAACGCTCGGTCTCGCTTTTCACGCCCTGCAGCACGGGCACGGCCATCCATTTTTCGGCAAACTCGGCATATACCTTCAGCATCTTCTGTGCCTCCTGTTCGGCTTCCTCGCGGGTGGCATGGGCGGTGTGACCCTCTTGCCAAAGGAACTCGCTGGTGCGCAGGAAGGGGCGGGTGCGCATTTCCCAGCGCATCACGTTGCACCACTGGTTGCACATCAGTGGCAGGTCGCGCCAGGAATGTATCCAGTTCTTATAAGTGTTCCAGATGATGGTTTCCGACGTAGGACGAATGATCAGCTCTTCCTCCAGCTTGGCGGCAGGATCCACGACCACGCCGCCATCGGCGGCCTTCAGCCTGTAGTGCGTCACCACGGCACACTCCTTGGCGAAGCCCTCCACATGCTCTGCCTCGCGACTGAGAAACGACTTAGGTATGAGCAGGGGGAAGTAGGCGTTCTGCGCACCCGTCTCTTTGAACATGCGGTCGAGCTCATGCTGCATTTTCTCCCAAATGGCGTAACCATAGGGTTTGATGACCATACAGCCACGCACGGCCGACTGCTCGGCAAGGTCGGCCTTCACTACCAGGTCGTTGTACCACTGCGAGTAGTTATCGGCCCGTTTTGTCAAATCTTTTAATTCTTTTGCCATAATTTGTTGATATGTTGTTTCGTTTTGGGTGCAAAGGTACAAAAAAGTTAGGAGTTAAAAGTTAGGTGACGTTAGTTTTAGCAGCCTTGCATTGGGTAAATAATGTTAAACCATGATAAAATACTGATTACTCGTAACCACAAACTCCCAACTTTTGCCTAACTTTGCAGCGCGTATAAAGACGTTAAACAAAAAATAAACTTTATTCTCAAAAAATTATGAAGAAACTTAGAGTAATGATTCTGACGCTTTGCGCTGCAATCGTCATGGTGGGTTGTAACAACCTTGGTAAGGGTACGGCCATTGGTGCTGCCGGCGGCGCAGCCCTTGGTGCCATTGTTGGTAAGATAGCCGGCAACACCGTCGTGGGTGCAGCCATCGGCACTGCTGTGGGTGCCGGTACGGGTGCCCTCATTGGCAAGCACATGGACAAAGTGAAGAAGCAGGCCGAGGCCGTGAAGAATGCCCAGGTAGAGGAGATCACCGATGCCAATGGCCTACAGGGTGTCAAGGTCACATTCGACTCCGGCATTCTCTTTGCCACCAACTCGTCGACCTTGAACGCTACCTCGAAGAATTCGCTCACGCAGTTTGCCGGCGTGCTGAAGCAGAACAATGACTGCGACGTTGCCATCTATGGCCACACCGACAATACGGGCAACGATGCCATCAACAATCCTCTCTCGGTGAAGCGTGCGCAGGCCGTGCAGAGCTATCTGCTGGGCCAGGGCGTGAACGCCGCACAGATTAAGACCGTCGACGGACAGGGGTCTACCAATCCTGTTGCCGACAACTCTACGGCCGAGGGCCGCAAGCAGAACCGCCGCGTAGAGGTCTACATGTATGCATCGCAGGCTATGATTAATAACGCCGAGGCAGGAAAGCTGCAGTAATTACCGACAATTGAGAATCGACAATTGAGAATCATTAAGAATTTTTTAAGGGGAATCGTGGTGGCGTTTTTCGCTTCCACGATTCTTTCTGTGATTGCGCTTCGGTTTGTTCCCGTGTTCTTCACGCCGCTCATGTTCATCAGGTGCGCACAACAGGTGTCGGAAGGCCGCGACCTAAAGCTCAGCCACCAATGGGTGTCGTTGAACCATATATCACCCTCCATGCCAGTGGCGGTGATAGCCAGCGAAGATGGCCGGTTCCTCGACCATCACGGCTTCGACTTCAAAGCCATTCAGAGTGCCGCCAAGCGCAACATGGAGCATCCCGAAAAGCGCAAGTTGGGAGCGTCGACCATTTCGCAGCAGACGGCCAAGAACGTGTTTCTTTGGCCCAGCCGCACCTGGCTGCGAAAGGGGCTTGAAGTGTACTTCACGGCTCTCATAGAATTGTTCTGGTCGAAACAGCGCATCATGGAGGTTTACCTGAACTCCATCGAGATGGGCGAGGGCATCTACGGCATCGAGGCGGTGGCACAAGAGCATTTCGGCTGCAGTGCCGAACAGCTTAGCAGTAAGCAGTGCGCCTTGGTGGCGGCCACCCTACCCAACCCCAGGAAATTAAGTTCGAGCAATCCTTCGCCCTACGTAAAGAAGCGCCAACAGCGCATACTGAAGGAAATGCGATTCGTGAAGAAATTCGACCCATAACCCGATTTCGCCATTCCGTTTTGCCTTCTTACTAAGTAACCGTAAAAAAATAAGTTAGTATGATTTTACCTCAGATTTTTTGGTCTATTTTCGTGTTGTGAAGAGGGAGCATAGCGGGCTATGTGACCGATGAACAACACGAAAAGAGACAAGGGAGGGACCCGCGAGATTGAGTATCTCGTGGGAGGGTATCAGATGAGGTAATAAAAAATAAAGAAAAATATATCAAATCGTACCAAGTTATTTTTTACGGTTACTTATCCAGAAATAGGCATAAATATTATTTGTATCAGTGAATAATACAGGCTACTGCTACTTCTGCGTGAAGAAATGGCCGACGGTCTCTTCGCTCAGTTCGATGGTGGGATTGAAATCGCTGCTCTGCATATAGGAAAGAATGGCCGCGCGCATCTGCCGTGCCACATGCCGTTCGTTCAGGCGGCTGTCGATGTCGATGGTGGTCATGAGCAGTCGCCCCTGCCCTACCCTTGCCTCAATGATCATGGCGAGCTTTCGCGAGAAGTGCCAGGAGTGTATGGGCTGTACGGGCGGCTGGTAGTGGGCGGGCAGCTCGGCGATGTCCATCACCTGTGCGCTGTTGAGCAGCTCCCACCAGTTGAGGTTGCCCCATGAGTCGGTGGGGAAGCCGTGGCGGAAGAGGGGGTGTTCATTGTCGATGTAGGCCCCGGTGGTATGCGATATCTGGCTGCTCATCCATGAGAGGTTCCAGAACACGGGCAGGAAGGCCTGCTTCACGTTGCTTCCCAGCTTCACCCTTCCTGCTGCCGCAAGCAGCACGGAGCCTCCCTTGCGAAGCACGTCGCGTGCCTTGCCGTCGAGCACGTTGGCAACATGTATGCCGTTGGCTTCCGGCTGTGGTGCGGCCGGCGGCTCGGGGTATACCCAGAAGTCCCACTTGTTGTCGTGTCCTGCCAGCCGGACGTGGAGGGTGAGCTTGGCCGGGGCTTCTACTGATGCCAGGGGCAGTGCCACGGTGGCCACGGAAGGGGTGCGCCCCACGGCGGCCTGTGCCACACGGAGGTCGCCCCGGCAGAGCGTCCGTTCCCCACAGCTTATGGCGTAGGAGGCTGCCGGTGTGTGCAGGGGAGCTGCCGTGGCGTTGTAGACGTCGATGGGCACGCGGAGGGTGTCGGCGGTGGTGAAGACGAAGCGCGGGAAGCGTGCCAGGGGCACCAGGTCGCTGCAGAACTGTGTCCACTCGCGTGCGGTGCAGTAGCCCTTCTCTCGCCAGAACACGTTGAGCACACCTACGGGCGACGTGCCCTGCCCGCTGTAGTCGCTCAGGCCGAGCAGCTGGAAGCCGGCATAGCCGTCGGTGCGCAGATGGCGTTCTATCTCGTATTTGTAGCAAAGGGCCTGCAGGTGCCCGCTGGCCATGAGAAACTTATGTGCCATGGGCTCCATGCCGCCCCGCCGCAGCAGGTCGGCGAAGAGCTCGAGGTTGCGTGCCTTGTAGACGCCCGTGTACTGCGGGGTCTCGCCCAGGTCGGGAAAGGCGCACCACTGCCCTTTCTCATGGGTGATGATGGGCGACTGGCATGGCACGCTGTCTTTGTAGTTGCGGGGGAAGCTGATGCCCTCGGCATAGTCGTCGTCGGACGAGGGCGCCTGGCGTGCCCACTCCCACAGCCCGCGGGCGCTGCCCTTGACATGGAACTGTGAGCTGGCATCCCACAGCCAGCCGCCTCCGAGCGAGGCGGCAGCATAGAGGCGTGTGGGGTCGTAGTCGGTCATGCTGCGCACCCAGCGGTCGCAATAGTCCACCCAGCCGCCGTTGGGTTCGTTGCCGATGGTCATCAGCACGAACGACGGGTGGTGGCCATACTCATCGACGATGCGTCGTGTCTCTTCTACGAGATAGCGGTCTACGTTGCGCCCGTAGGAGAGCCTTACGTCGTGGTTGGGCCACGACGGGCCTTCCACCTGTAGGTAGATGCCCAGCTGGTCGGCCGCGGCGAAGGCGGCCTCCGGCGGGCAATAGCTGTGGAATCGCACGTGGTTGAGCCCATATTCGCGGCATTTGCCAAAGATGCGGAGCCACTCCTCGATGTCGGTGGGCGGGTAGCCGGTGAGGGGGAAGCAGCAGTTGTCGGTGGTGCCCCGGAGGAAGAGGGGCCGCCCGTTGATGAGCAGCTGCCGCCCCTGCACGGCTATCTCCCGCAGGCCGAAGGTGACGGCGACGGGGGTGCCCCGATAGCTGACGGTGCGCGTGTAGAGCTGTGGGTGATACTCGTCCCAGGTATCGGCATCGGGTCCGAGGTCAATGTGGAACGTGGTGTCGTTGATGAGCACGTCGACGCTGCGACTGTCCGTGTGTGGCACCACCCGCTTTCGCCAGACGAGTGGTGATGCCTGTAGCTCCATGCGTCCGGTGATGCCGTTCCAGTTGCCCTGCGCATTGTCGCTCACGGAGTGGGAGTCGCGCCCCACGCCCACGTTCCCGATTCCGTTGTAGACGCGGATGGCAATCTCGTTTTTCTCACCGGGTCGCAGATAGGGGGTCACATCGTAGCGGTGGGGCACCGACAGGGATAGCTGGTGGCCCACCTCCTGCCCGTTGACGAAGAGGGTGGTCTCTATGTGTGGCCGTTCTAAGTAGAGCGTCAGCTGGCGCCCCTGCCACTTGCGCGGCACGCTCACCCGCCGCCGATACCAGACGGTGCCCACATAGCGGCAATTGGGGGTGAGGAAGAAGGGCAACATGATGTTGCCCTCCTGTCGATAGGGTTCCATGAGGGGACTCTTGAAGAAGGTGGAGTCGTAGATGGTGGCCGTCCACCGGGTCTTCAGGGTAAGAGGCATCCCCTTGCCGTTGGTGAGCATGGAGCCGGGCAGGGTCACGTGGTCGTCGTAGTGCGGCTCGGCAGCCATGGCAACGTCCCACCGCCCGGCGAGACTGATGACGTCGCGTGCTGCCGCACTGCCCCAGAGGGCAAGGAGCACGATAAGGAGAAGAAGCCGACTGCTCATGGAGCTACTGTGCTATCGTGGGCGTGAGCGGCTGTCGCAGCGCGCGCATGGTCCAGGCTGCCCGCTCCTGCCACTCCGCCATGGTGCGAATGTCGTATTTCGACCATGCCGAGCCGAAGAAGTAGGTGAAGCGGTCGCCCCGGTAGTCGCTCTGCACGCCTATGAGGTGCCCCTCGTTGCCGTTCGACGGCTGGTCGAGCCACTGTTTCTTGATCTCGCCGATGCCTTGCGGATAGAGCACGCCTACGAAGAGCTGACAGTTGTTCACGCGGGGATTGTCGGTGGGGTCGGCGTAAAGCAGATAGTCGCTGCCGGTGACGATGCTCTCCTTGTCTTCACTATGCACGACGACGCCCGTAGCGAGGGAGAGCGGCTTGGTGAGACCCTCATAATAGACCGTGACCTTATTGAAGTTCGACCCCTTGTCGAGCTGCACGATGCGGTGTTCCACCACAGCGGTGTCGCTGCCGATGGCCACTGGCTTGTAGACCAGATGCACAGTGGTGCGCAGCGGTCCGTTGTCGAGCAGTTCGTAGCGGTCGAAGCAGTACGGATACTTCAGCTGGCCGTCGGCCATGAGTGCCGGCGTGCCGCAGCCCAGCGTGGCCCCTACCTTATAGAGATCCATGCCCCGTCCGTGGTCGTGGTGGTAGGAATTCAGGCGGTAGAGCGAGTCGCCGCGCTGCCGGTTCTCCTTGCGCAGCTTCTCCACCTGGGGCATCATCACCACGTCTTCTATCCAGTAGCGCTGCTCCACGACGAGCTCGGGCGTGTTCTTCGACCACACGTCGGTGCCAAAGGAGCGTTCGCCCGTCTTTTGCAGTGCAGGGCCGTATACGCGGTAGGCGCCACGGTCGTTCTCCCACGCATAGTCGTCTTTGCGCTCAGGGTATATGCGTCCATAACATACTGTAGGATAATTCTTTGGCATGCCGCGCTTCACGGTGAGCGTGAGCGTGCCATGAGGGCGCACGCCAGCGTCGACGAGCACTTTCCCGTCATGGCTCAGCTGGTAGGGAATCTCGAGTCCTCCCTCGTCGAAGACGACGAACTGCCTGCCGCCATGAATCATCAGACGCTCATTGATGTGCTGCGCATCGATTTCCACCACCTGCTGCCGGAACTCATCGGCATCGTTCTTGATGGTTATCTTCATCGAGCCGGCCCTGTTCTGCCCTGCGGGGGCACCAGTGCCGTCTTCATATCGCAGATGCTCACATGCAGCAAGCAGGAAGGCTCCCACGCCGAAGTTGGCCTCGTTTTTCTCGCTGAGCTGCTGTCCGGGAATGGCCCGCTCGCCGATGGGCTGCACGAAGCCCACGGCACCGCTGGGCTGCAGGGCACGCAGGGTGAGATAGTCCCAGGCGCGCTGCATCACCGGCTCGTACTGTGCCTTGTCGAGCAAGCCATGGTTCATGCCCCACAGCAGGCCGTAGGTGAAGAAGGCGGTGCCGCTGGTCTCGGGTCCCTCGGCATGGTCTTTGTCGAGCATCGAGCGTGTCCAGTAGCCCTCAGGCTGCTGGCACTGTGCCACGGCCTGTGCCAGCTCCTTGAACCGCTGCTCGAAGAAGGAACGGTGTTTGTAGTCGAGGGGCATGTCGGTGAGCACCTTGGCCAGTCCGGCCAGCACCCAGCCGTCGCCACGTGCCCAGAAGTCCTTGCCGCCGTTGCGGGTCTTCGCCTTGGGGTAGATGTATTTGGCATCGCGGAAATAGAGGTGTGCCTCGGGGTCGTACATCAGTTCGTCGGCCCATTTGTAGTTGGCGTAGAGCTTGTCAAGATATTTCACGTCGCCCGTGGCCTTGTAGAGCTTTGTCATCACGGGCATGACCATATACAGTGCGTCGGCCCACCACCAGAAATCGGTCTCGGGCGAGCGCACCTCAGTGTCCATCACCTCGATGGCCCGCGCTATCTTGAAGGGGTCGGGGTTCAGTTCGTAGAGGTCGAGATAGGTCTGGAAGCATATCTGCCAGTCGCCGAAGAGCACGAAGTCGTGGCCTTCGCCATATTTCTTATATTTCCACTTGGCAGGGTCCTTCTCCTGTGCGCCCATCCATTTGTTGTGCCGGGCCCAGGTCTCGCTGTAGTCCTTCCACCGGGCAATGCCCAGCAGGCGGTAAGCCTCCATGTTGCCGGTGTGGTAGGCGGCCTCGTCCCAGAAGGAGCGCACCAGCGGCGAATGGTGCTGCTGCCAGTAGTCGTTCACTTTGGTAATGATCTCGATGGTTGCGGGCCGTGTGGGCTCCGGTCGCTTCTTGCGTGCTTTGGCCGAGACGGTGAGCGCGCAGGCAAGCAGTGCGACAAGTAGTAATGCGGTTCGTTTCATATTATTTGTTGTTAGTCTTTAGGTTTTCGTTGAAGAAGTTGATGCACTGCCGGAAGAGGTGGTTGCGGGTGTTGCCGCCATAGATGCTGTGGTTTCTGTTAGTATACACCAGCTGCCGGAAGTCCTTGTCGGCCTGCACCAGTGCCTCCACATATTCAGCCGTGTTCTGGTAGTGCACGTTATCGTCGGCCAGCCCGTGCACCAGCAGCAGGGCGCCGCTCAGCTTGTCGGCCCGTGCTATGGGGCAGACGTTGTCGTAGCCCTGACCGTTTTCCTTGGGCGTACGCATGAACCGCTCGGTGTAGACGGTGTCGTAGTATCGCCAGCAGGTGGGCGGCGCGATGGCTACGCCGGCGGCAAACACTGCCCTACCCTCGCTCATCGACATCAGCGTGTTCCAGCCGCCGTAGCTCCATCCCCAGATGCCTATGCGGCTCTTGTCGACGTAGGACTGCTGTCCCAGCCAAAGGGCGGTCTCCACCTGGTCGCGAGCCTCGAGTTCGCCCAGCCTGAGATAGGTGCACTTCTCGAAGCCGGCGCCACGGCCGCCGGTGCCACGGTTGTCGACACACACCACGATATAGCCCTGCTGGGCCAGGTATTGCTCGAGTATGGCGCCCTGTCCGTTCATGCCTATGCCCCATTGGTCGAGCACCTGCTGCGAGCCGGGGCCGCCATACTGGTACATGATCACAGGGTAGCGCCTCGAGGGGTCGAAGTCGTGGGGCTTCACCATCCAGCCATTCAGCTGCACCTGCTCCGACGTGGTAAAGCAGAACAGCTCTTTCGTGCCCAGGTCATACTGCGAGAGCTTCTGCTTCAGGGCGGCATTGTCGTAGAGCGTGGCGCAGAATCGGCCACCCGTTGTGAGTATGTCACACTTCGAGGGTGTCTGCAGGTTGCTCCAGGTATTGATGAAATACTTGAAACCTTTACTGAACACGGCACTGTTCACGCCGCCGTTCGTGGCCAGGGCCTGGGTCTTGCCGTTGGCGCGGCTCACATAGATCTGGCGCACGGTGGGCGCGTCGGCATGGGGGGTGGCGGCAAAATAGAGTTCGCCGGTCTTCTCGTCGTAGCCATACACCGTGGTCACCACACCCATCTGCACCGTGCGCTGCAGCTGGCCGTTCAGGGTGTACAGGTAGATGCTGTTGTAGCCGCTGCGCTCGCTCAGCAGGGCTATGTGCTGGTCGGTCAGGCAGAGGTTGGCAAACACATTCTCGTTGATATACTTGTCTACCTTGTCTTCGATGACCTGCTGGCAGACAGTGGACAGCGGGTTGGCCATATAGACGCGCAGGCAGTCTTGGTGGCGGTTCAGAGTAAACACGGCTACCTTCGATGAGTCGCTGGTGGCGACGATGCGGGGTATGTATCCGTCAGCCTCTAAGGGCAGGTTGAGGGTGCGCGTCTGATGGCTCTTGATGTCATAGCTCAGCAGACTCAGCCGGGCGTTATCGTCGCCGGCCTTGGGGTATTTGTAGGCATAGAAGCCGGGATAGGCGGCATATTCCTCGCGGACGGGGCTGGAGCCTTTGAACAGCTGCATGGAGTACTCCTTCACCTGCGATTCGTCGTAGCGCACCCACACAATCTGCCGCGAGTCGGCGGTGAACACCATGGCCGAGTTGAACGAGAACTCTTCTTCGTTCACCCAGTCGGGCACGCCATTGATCACCTCGTTCTTCCTGCCGTCTTTCGTCACCTGGCTCTCTGCATTGTTGTAGAGCAGCTTCACCAGCCAGATGTTGTTGTCGCGCACAAAGGCCACCTGGTTGCCGTCGGGACTCCAGATGGGTGTCTGCTGCGGCCCGCCGCTGCTCAGGGGTGTCAGCTTGTTGTTCGCCAGATTATATATGTAGTAATTGGCGGTGAACGAACGTCGGTAGATGGGCTTCGTGTCGGTCTGTATCAGCATGTTCTTGCCGTCGGGACTCATGATGTAGCCATCCACCTTGCTGATGGTTGCGCCTCGGGCCGTTGCCACGTCGAAGATCACGCCGAGCTGCTTGCCGGTCTTAAACGCGCTCTTCGTCACCTGCTTGCCATCGGCCGAAATCTGGGCATACGTCTCACCGTCGGCCAAAGGCTTGGCGGCGGGAATGCTTTCGCCACGGAAGGTGCCTGCCGTAATATCTTTTAACACCAAGTTTTGTCCTGCCATCGTTTGTGTTGCAGCCATGAAAAAAAAGGCTGCACATACTAAAAATGTTTTTCTCATATGTCTCTTTTTCTTTATCACGTGCAAAATTATTACTTTTTTTCCAAAAATCCTAATTTCATTAAAGGCTTTTTCGATTCAGCAAGACATTTTATATTACCTACACTCCAGAATGAAACGAATGTGAATCATTCTTCTCACAGACAACAATAATCATCATTCATATTCGCGAAACAACTATCCACATTACACATTCATTCCTCTTGGAAAGAAAGGCATGCAAAACAGGCTGGATTGGAATGCAAAACAGGCTGAATTAGCATGCAAAACAGGCTGAATTGCGACCTAATACAGGCTGAATTGCGACCTAATACAGGCTGAATTGCATAGATGCTAGCTTGGCGGGGCAATTTGTTTTCAAGTTTATAGAGGAAAGGTACAAAGTCTGTTTGCCTGGCAATGAAAAAGCAGGAAAAACTCATCCTGCAATTTGAGCCATAGAACCCCTACCACTTGAAAATATCCTGCAAAATGAGCTATACGCCCAATTTTCAATTCTAAATTCTCAATTAATATGCCCATGGCGGGCGAACATAAAAGTGCCGCAGTTCAGGACGAACTGCGGCACACAAGTAAAAAACGTAGAGGACTTTTTACTTTGTTTCGAATACAGCCACGCGGTTGAACTCAACCTTGTCGAACACCTTGTCGGTAGGACCACAGCCCTTCACATCGAGACGGTCGGCGCTGATGCCATACTGCTTCACGAGCTGATCTTTCACGGCAGCTGCACGAGCCTCGGAGAGGCGCTGGTTCAGCTTTGCACCGCCCTCAGGCGAGGCATAGCCGTTAATCTGCACACGTGCGCTGGGGTTCTCCTTCAGGTATTTTGCCACGAGCTGCACGTTCAACTGCTGCTGCTTTTCTATGCGGCTGCTTCCCTGCTTGAAGAGCACTGCGGGAGTGATACCAGTTGCCACAACCTTCTCAACAGTAGCGGGCTTCTTCTTGCAAGCCTCAAGCTCCGAACGCAGCTGGGCGATGGTCTTGTTGTTGGCATCGATCTGGCGGTCCTTAGAATCGGCTACACCACGCAGCTCGTTGATGTTGGCGTTCAGGGCATCAATCTCGGCCTGGTCGCGGAAGGCACCGGTCACGAAATTGTGAGTACCGTTAGAGTTACCAAACTTGTAGTTCACACCCACGAGCAACTGCAAGGCCGAAGCGTTGATGTTGAACATGTTGCGCTTCTGGTCGACAGTGGTCACACGATGACAATAGTCAGAACGGTAGTCACCATCCAGATCGTACAGAATGGCGGGCTCCAGATAAATCTGCCATGCCTTAGCCTTACCCAGGTTGAACATGAAGTCGAGACCCAGCTTGGCTGTGAGCATGTTCTTATCAGCACCCTCGGGCATACCGAACACATGATTCCAGCCCAGACCAGTTATTGTTCCAATCTCGAAGGGACGAGGCGTACCCTTGTAGCCACCAAACCAGTTGCTCAGGTTCAGGGTACCAAAGAGATTCACGTTCAAGGCCTTCACGAACGTCTTCGTATCAAGGAAGCTCTTATCGTTGAAATAAGCCAGACCTTCAACGCCCCAGCCTACGACAGGAGTCCAGTTGCGGCCAATACGGATACCTGCCTCGGGGTTCACATTCTTCAGCATTGCATTGTGTGTGGTCTTTGTACTTACGCCAGCTGCTATACCCATATACCAGTTGTCGGAAGTTTTCGAATCATACACAGCATTCCCTTGTTGTGCAAATGCTGCCTGTGCCGAAAGGGCTACGGCAGCCATCGAAAGTAACAATTTCTTCATCTCTTAAAAATTTAATAAAACATATAATTGTTAAAATTTTGGTGCAAAGATAGTAAAAAAAAACGATTGTATCAATTTTTTTTGTTAATTTTGCAGAATATAAGGCAAATAATTAGTATAACACAAGAAATTAGTCCCATTTTAGGGCATTTTCTGAGAAAAAAGGAATATATGTTAACGGAAACACTGTATAAATATTTATGGAAGTAAGCATTGACCGCACCCGATGGTACGACCGCCTCATGGCGGCCTTCATATTTTTCACACGCCTGCCTTTCTGGCGTATGTATCAGCCTCCCAAAGAGGCCTACACCGCTGTAGTAGAGTACTGGCCGATGGTGGGGTGGCTCACAGGTTCGGCGATGGCCGCCATACTCTATTTCGGAGCTTATGTCCTGCCCTACCCTGTGGCTGTGATGTTAGCCATTGCTACACGCATGTTGCTCACTGGGGCGCTTCATGAAGACGGTCTTGCCGACTTCTTCGATGGTTTCGGTGGCGGCGGAACCGACCGTCAGCGCATTCTCGACATCATGAAAGACTCGCGGATAGGCACCTATGGGGTGCTGGGGCTAACGATATATGCGGCCATGCTCTTCGCCACCCTTTATTCACTGCCTCCCTTTTATGCTGCCCTAACCATTCTGGCCGCCGACCCCTTTGCCAAGATGGCCACCAGCCAGATTGTGATGATGATGCCCTACGCCCGAAACGAAGCTACCGCCAAGGCACGTGTGGTCTACAGGCGTATGGGCATCAAGGCCGGTATAGGTCTCGCCTTGCAAGGCATGCTCCCCATGGCAGCTTATTGCTACTATCTGGGCGGAATCATTGACTGGCAGTTGATCATTTTCCTGCCCTGCCTCACCATGTATTTCCTTTACCTATTTATATTGCACCGCCTGAGAGGCTACACCGGCGACTGCTGCGGTGCCATGTTTCTTCTCGTAGAACTTTCGGTATATCTGGTGGCATGCCACTTTTTGCAAGCTGTCGGCTGAGTCGGCGTCAACGCAGGTCGAGTTCTACAGGGCAGTGGTCTGAACCCATGATGGCCGTGTGTATCTTCGCGTCGGCCACCCTGGGCATTAGCCGCTTGCTCACCACGAAATAGTCGATGCGCCAGCCTGCGTTCTTTTGCCGTGCCTGAAAGCGGTATGACCACCATGAATAGGTCACCTCGTCAGGATAGAGGGTGCGGAAGGTGTCGCAGAAGCCGCACGATAGCCAGCGCGAGAACTTTTCTCGCTCCTCGTCGGTGAAGCCTGCATTGCGGCGATTGCTCTTCGGGTTCTTGATGTCTATCTCTTCGTGAGCCACGTTTAGGTCGCCACAAACAATGACGGGTTTCTGACCGTCGAGCCACTGCAGATAGGCAAGGAAGTCATCTTCCCAGCGCATGCGGTAGTCGAGGCGTTTCAACCCGTCTTGCGAATTAGGCACGTAGACGGTCACGAGGAAGAAATCTTCATATTCCAGCGTAATCACCCGCCCCTCGTGGTCGTGCTCATCTATACCGATGCCCATTGTCGTCGCCAGCGGCTTCCGACGAGTAAAGATGGCGGTGCCGCTGTAGCCTTTCTTCTCCGCCGAGTTCCAGTACGACTCGTAGCCCTCAAAATGCATGTCGAGCTGCCCCGGCTGCATCTTCGTCTCTTGCAGACAGAAGAAGTCGGCATCCAGCTGACGGAATACATCACTGAACCCTTTGCCCTCGCAAGCACGGAGGCCATTCACATTCCAACTGATAAGTTTCATACACAAAAAATCCTTGTTCTTATTATCATATTATAAAAACGCCTCAGGCGCCTTTCGTTAACTCTACCATCTTTGAAGGACAAGCTTTGACACATTTACCGCATTTCAGGCAATCTGTATGCAGAAAGCCTAACTGCTTCCCCCGGCACTGATAGGGCGTGAGCTGCATCGGACACACCCTGGCGCACATTTTGCACTTCTCGTTGCAATTATTGCTTACATGGACATTGGTAAAAGCCTTTGGCAGCGGTGCTTTTTGGGGTGCCACCCAAGACGAAAGCGTCCCCATGGGACAAAACGAGCACCACGTTCGTGGAGCATAGATGAAGGAAAGTACGATGCCAACAACGGTAGTGAGCACTATTATCGTCCAAAACACGCGGCCAATGTCGCCCCACAAGGCCAGCCCTCCTTCATTCCACCTTGCCCTACTGAGCTGGATGCCGAACATGGAAAAGATAAAGAACAGCATAAACAGACGGAAACCGAAAGAACGCGCGAACCGAGGTATGGGTTTGTGAGGCGAATATCTTGAGAGCAGCCGATCGTACATGTTTCCACGTGGACAAACATGCCCACACCAATAACGACCTCGCCATAAAGAGGTGAGAACAGGACCTATCATACAAATCAAGGCAAGCAATCCAATTACAGGATAAAACCAACCGATAATGATATAGGCAATGATAATCCAAAAGAGCTGTGGCCCCTTAGTGGCAAAATGCCGATGAAATCGTTTTTCTACCATTATTTAAAAATTTAATCTTCTGCTTTACTGCTCAGATATGTTGCAAAGATGCGGGCCGCGCTCTCTACCTTTGCGGCACAAGGACGCTTTTTATAATATTCTGCCGTGCGTGGCGAAGCTACATAGCTCGACTGCGCTTTTTCATAGCCTTTTAGCCCCAGAATCTCGGCACAGATAAGACTACCGTTTTCTTCTTTCGACTTTGCAAGCAGTTCCTGCACCACCTTATAACATGCCGACTTGCCGTCGCGGTCACTACCTTCTGTCTGTCCACAGTCTAGGCCCACAAGCATCACGATACCCGAGACGGCACCGCACATCATACGCATACGCCCCACTCCGCCGCCGAATCCTGCGGCTATCCTCTTTGCCATCATATCGTCGAGCCCATACAGGTCGGCAAAAGCAGACACCACACTCTGGCAACAGCCATAACCCGCCATGAAATTTTCTACGGCACGGTTCACACGCTCATCTAATTCTTCATCTGTCATACCTATAATGTTATAAATTAAAAACTTATTGTTTCTCTACCATGTTCAGCATCTTGATGGTGGCCTTAATGGCAGCTTCGGTCTGGTCGGCATCCAAACCTCTTGTGCGCAGAAGCCGTCCATCATCTCTGCGCCAAGTGATGACCGTCTGTACCAAGGCATCGGTACGGCCACCTGGCGGTATGGTAACGGCATAGTTCTCAAGTAGAGGAAATGTACGGTCGAGATACATTTTGTAAATCTTTCGCAAGGCTTTTACAAATGCATCGTACTGGCCATCACCCGAAGAATGCCCCTCATATTGACTACCGCCAATTTCCACTTTTACATTTGCTAAAGGCTTTAAGCCATAAGCAAGTGATACTTGGTAGCTTACAAGCTTGACTTTATCTTCTTCTACATCATGCTTGAGCACATCGTTCACGATGAACGGAAGATCGTCCTGGGTCACAACTTCTTTACGGTCGCCCAACTCGGTAATACGCTTAGTGACGCGCTGGGTTTGCTCAGGCGTGAGTTCCAAACCTAATTCTTGTAAGTTGCGGGCTATGTTAGCTCGCCCACTGGTTTTCCCCATGGCATACTCACGACGGCGGCCAAAGCGTTCTGGCATCAAGGCATTATGATAGAGATTGCCTTTTTGGTCGCCATCGGCATGCACGCCAGCCACCTGAGTGAACACATTGTCGCCGATGATGGGCTGATTGGGCGCAATAGAAATACCGCTATAGCTCTCCACCAAACGGCTGATGTCATTCAGCTTGTTTTCCACAATATTGGTACGGGCATTAAAATGGTCTTTCAGAATCACTTGCACACTCGAAAGTGGTGCATTTCCGCAGCGCTCGCCCAAGCCGTTTACAGTAACATGAAGTCCGCGCGCACCACTCAATGCGGCTGCCAACGAGTTCGAAACGGCCAGATCGTAGTCGTTGTGGGCATGGAAATCGAAGTGAACATGTGGATAGCGTTTCAACATCTTTCGGAAATATTCTATCACCTGCAATGGATTCATGATGCCAAGTGTATCGGGAAGCATGAAGCGGCGAATGGCACCTTCCCCCATACTGGTGAGGGCGTCCATGAGTTGGTAGACATACGCTGGAGAATCTTTCATGCCGTCAGACCAGTCTTCTAAATAAAGGTTTATTCCTATTCCTTGGCTCATGGCATAGTCTACCACTGCCTTGATGTCGGCAAAATGCTCTTCTGGCTTCTTCTTTAGCTGTTCCGTGCAATGCTTTAGCGAGCCTTTTGCCAGCAGATTCATGGTACATGCCCCCGCCTGCTTGATCCAGTCTACCGACGCACGCCCATCAACAAATCCAAGCACCTCTACACTTTCAAGGCGGCCAATCTGCCGGGCGTAGCGACAGATCATCTTTACTGCTTCCATTTCGCCGTCGGATACACGGGCAGACCCCACTTCTATGCGGTCAACATTAAGGTCTCGCAGCAGCATCCGTGCAATCATTAGTTTCTCGTGCGGCAGAAACGACACTCCACTGGTCTGCTCGCCATCACGTAGTGTCGAATCCATTATCTCCACAAAAGGAGACATTCGCTGTTCTGTCTTGTCTGCACTATTGTTCATTTTCAGTCTAATCTTGTTTTTGCTTGTTTTTATACTATTTTTATTATTTCAATTCCAGTTCTTGCTGCAAACGCACGATTTCGTCGCGATATTGAGCGGCCTGCAGGAAGTCGAGCTGGCGTGCAGCCTCCTTCATGCGTCGAGTTGTCTCAGCAATAAGCTTCTCAACCTGCGGTCTCGTCATGCGCTCAATAATCGGATCGGCAGCAACATAATTAGGCGTAGAAGAGGTTGCTTCAAGGGAGGACGGTTGAACGCTAATAGACGAATACTGACGGTCAGGCATTTGTTCTTTCTGCAGAGATTCAGCTGGGGTTTCTTCATTCGGTAGCATGGTCTGTCTCAGATTTTTAACGATTTGTGTTGGAGTAATACCGTGTTCCTCATTGTATTGCATTTGCTTCATGCGACGTCGGTTGGTTTCATCGATGGTCTCCTGCATAGAACGGGTTATGGTGTCAGCATACATGATTACACGCCCGTTCACATTACGGGCAGCTCTTCCTGCAGTCTGCACCAGGCTTCTACGCGAACGGAGGAATCCTTCCTTATCAGCATCGAGAATAGCGACAAGAGAGACTTCCGGCAAATCAAGGCCTTCGCGCAGCAAGTTCACTCCAACCAGCACATCGTACTTACCCGCACGCAAGTCTTCGAGAATCTTTACCCGGTCAAGTGTTGCCACGTCACTATGTATATAGGCTGTAGCCACTTCATGATTCAGTAAAAACTCGCTCAGTTCTTCGGCCATGCGCTTGGTCAGTGTGGTCACCAGTACACGTTCATGCCGTTCGATACGCACACGTATCTCCTCCAGCAAATCATCAATCTGATGTTCAGAAGGGCGCACCTCAATTTCAGGATCAAGCAGCCCGGTCGGGCGGATCAGTTGCTCAACTACTACGCCTTCGGCTTCTTGCAACTCAAAGTCGGCAGGCGTGGCAGAGACATAAATCACTTGATTCACCATAGACTGAAACTCATCGAAAGTGAGTGGGCGGTTGTCGAAAGCAGCCGGCAAGCGAAAGCCATACTCGACAAGGTTTGTCTTTCGGGCGCGGTCGCCACCATACATGGCCCCTATCTGTGGCACCGATACATGGCTCTCGTCGACGATGAGCAGAAAATCTCGAGGGAAATAGTCGAGCAGGCAATAGGGGCGTTCGCCAGGTTGCCTTCCATCAAAATAGCGCGAATAGTTCTCAATGCCAGAGCAATGGCCAAGCTCCTTGATCATCTCCATGTCGTACTCAACACGTTCCTTGATGCGTTGCGCCTTGACCGTATCGCCCATTTCATCGAAAAAAGCTATTTGCTTCACCAAATCGTCCTGTATGTCATGAATGGCCTTGGTGGTTTGCTCCTGAGTGGTCATGAAAAGATTTGCTGGATAAAGCTTATACTCAGCATATCTGCCCAATAAATGCAATTCAACGGGATCAAGTTCTTCAATAGCGTCGATTTCATCGTCCCAGAAGGTGACTCGCAGCACCATTTCGTTGTAAGCCATATAGATATCGACGGTATCGCCCTTCACCCGGAAGTTGCCTCGTTCCAAAGCAATGTCATTTCTAATATAAAGCGACTGTACCAACTGTCTAAGCAAGGCGTTTCGGTCGAGCCTTTGTCCTTGGCGTATTTCTATGACGTTATCGCTGAGCGCATTGGGGCTTCCCATGCCGTAAATACACGAAACAGAAGATACAACAACGACATCTTTTCTTCCTGAAAGCAAGGCAGATACCGCACTAAGTCGAAGACGGTCTATTTCATCGTTGATGGCCAAATCTTTCTCAATATACGTATCGGTGTGCGGCAGATATGCTTCTGGCTGGTAATAGTCGTAATAGCTCACATAATATTCCACCGCATTATCGGGGAAAAAGGCCCGCATTTCGGCAAAGAGCTGCGCCGCAAGCGTTTTGTTATGACTCAGAATAAGTGTGGGCCGCCCTATATTCTGAATCACGTTGGCCATCGTGAAAGTCTTGCCACTGCCTGTGACTCCAAGCAAGACCTGTGCGCGGTCGCCACGGCGTACACCTTCGGTAAGCTGTCGTATAGCTTCTGGCTGGTCGCCCGTGGGCTGATATCGGGAAGAAAGCTTAAATTCAGACATAATCGTTATAATAATTCAAAATGAGAGTGCAAAATTACAAAATTATTCATAATTCGCAATTTATAATTCATAATTTTATGTAAAACGCTTTGTTATTCAGCCGAAAATGACTAATTTTGCACGCTAAAATAAACAAGTATGAAGAAAAAACTGCTTTTGTTTGCTTCGTTGACCGCATTGCTGACTGGTTGTGCGGGCGAGTTCAACAAAGTTTTTAAGTCGACGGATTACGACTTTCGATATGAGTATGCCAAGCAATGTTTTGCCCAAGGCAAATATTCAAAGGCAGAGTCGTTGCTGATAGACCTCATTACACTCAAAAAAGGTACCGACGATGCCCAAGAAAGCCTCTATATGCTTGCCATGTCCCAATTTATGAGCAGCAACTACGATGGCGCTGCCGAGACGTTCAAGAAATATTATCAAACATATCCCAGAGGGCAGTATGCAGAGCAGGCCATGTTCTATGTAGGCCAGTCGTTATATCAAGGTGCCCCTGAACCCCGACTTGACCAGACTCCGACGATAGGCGCCATCAATGCCTATCAGCAGTTTATGGACTTCTTCCCTGACTCCGAACAACGCGAGGTAGCACAAAAACGGATGTTCGAGCTACAAGACAAGCTCGTGCAGAAAGAGTTGCTTTCAGCACAACTGTATTTCAATCTGGGAGGTTATTTTGGCAACATAAACTCCAATAACGAGAGCAACTATATCTCGAGCATCGTATGTGCGCAAAACGCCTTGAAGACATACCCTTACTCGAAATGGCGTGAAGATTTCTCTCTTCTTATTATGAAGAGCAAATTCCAGCTGGCAGAAAACTCGAGCAATGACAAGCGCATAGACCGATACCGGGATGCCGAAGACGAGTGCTATGGTTTCATCAACGAGTTTCCTGAATCGAAAAACAAGGCGCTGGCAGAAAAATACATAGCCAAGTGTAAAAAAATGATTGGCGACTAACACAATGAATGTAAATCGTAATAATTAAATAAAAGCATGGATTACAAAAAGTCAAAAGCTCCGGTAAATACCGTGACCCGCAACATTATGGACCTGTGTGAAGAAACTGGCAACCTCTATGAGAGCGTAGTCATTATCTCCAAGCGTGCCAATCAAATCAGTGTGCAAATAAAGGAAGATTTGTCGAAGAAGCTGGCCGAATTTGCTTCGTATAACGACTCTTTGGAAGAGGTGTTTGAGAATCGCGAACAAATAGAAATCTCGCGCTACTACGAGAAGCTGCCGAAGCCATCGCTACTGGCTACGCAGGAGTTTATTGAAGGGAAAGTGTATTGGCGCGATCCTCAGAAAGATACCAACCAGCAGTCCGCAGAAGCATGATACAACGCAAGCAAACACTATTCCTGCTATTTTCCATTGTAAGTATCGTGGTGTGCATGTCGCTGCAAGTGGCCACAATCTTTAGTGACAGTGGAGCTATGGTTGCACGCATGTACAATCTTTGGCTCAGCGATGGCCAAGGACAGCATGCATTCACTTCTGCCCCACTTTTGGTAGTACTGCTGTTGGCAGCAGTGCTTTCGCTCGTCACCATTTTCATGTATTCTCGGCGCAAACTTCAGGCACAAATGTGCCTTCTTTCCATACTGTTGTTGGTGCTTTGGTATGTTGTGCTTGCAGTGCTTCCACAGCGAACAGGTGGCATAATGCACCTCGAATGGCCGGCCGTTCTACCCGCCATTAGCATCATCTTGACATTTATGGCGCGGAAAGGTATACTGGCCGATGAAAAGTTAGTACGCTCGCTCGACAGAATAAGATAATAATAAAATCGAAATTCCCATAAAGGATTGCTGAAAACGTATAGCTCATGGAGATTAAGACCGCAGAATTCACCATTTCATCGCCCAAGGTATCAATGTGCCCCAACGACACAAAGCCAGAATACGCCTTCATCGGACGTTCGAATGTAGGTAAATCAAGTCTTATTAACATGCTGGCAAGAAACAAAAAGCTGGCCAAGACATCGTCGACACCTGGCAAGACGCTACTCATCAACCATTTTATCATAAATAAGGAATGGTATTTGGTAGACCTGCCTGGCTATGGTTTTGCGAAACGTTCCAAAAGTGAATTGCAACGTCTCGACCAGATGATACGAGGCTACATCCTTGAGCGGGAACAGCTGGTATGCGTATTCGTGCTCATCGACATACGGTTGGAAGCACAAGCCATCGATCTGGAATTCATCAACTGGTTAGGCCTTTCAAGTATACCGTTTGCCATAGTCTTCACCAAAGCTGACAAACTGACAGCCGCCAAGGCCCGACAGAGCGTGGAATCTTACAAACAGAAGCTACTCGAGACATGGGAGGAATTACCCCCATGTTTCGTGACCAGTGCCGAGCAGCGCACAGGACGCGACGACGTGCTTGGATACATTGAGCAAATAAATGCCGACCTAAAGAAGTAATGGCCAAGGATACACCTTATTTAGACGTACAAGACCTGACAAAATCGTTTGGTGCGCTCGTACTATTCGAGCACATCAGCTTTTCTATAGCCGAAGGTCACAAAGTTGGCCTTATCGCCAAGAATGGCACAGGCAAGAGCACGCTGCTCTCCATACTCTCCGGCAAAGAAGGCTACGACAGCGGCAATATCGTGTTTCGACGAGACATAAAAGTTGGTTTTCTTGAACAATCGCCACAATTCGATCCCGATGAAAGCGTGCTCGATGCCTGTTTCAACCATGAGAACGCGCCGGAAAAAGTGCTGCGTGCGAAACAAATACTGACCCAGCTGAAGATTCGTGACCTAAACCAGCCGATGGGGCAGCTTAGTGGCGGGCAGCAGAAAAGAGTGGCACTTGCCAACGTGCTGATTACGGAGCCGGAACTGCTCATCCTCGACGAGCCAACCAATCATCTCGACCTGGAAATGATAGAGTGGTTGGAAGGATTCTTGAACCGAGGTCACAAAACACTGCTGATGGTCACCCACGACCGTTATTTCCTTGACAGGGTGTGCTCCGTAATCCTTGAACTCGACGATCGCACCATCTACACGTACCGTGGCAATTACTCCTACTACCTGGAGAAACGCCAGGAGCGCATCGACAACCGTCGGGCAGAAATAGCACGTGCCAACAACCTCTACCGCACAGAGCTCGAATGGATGCGCCGGATGCCACAAGCCCGTGGCCATAAGGCCAAATACAGGGAAGATGCCTTCTATGAACTGGAGCGTGTGGCAAAGGCCCGAATAGAAGAACGCCAAGTAAGACTGAAAGCCAGCAACGTTTATATAGGAAGCAAGATTTTCGAATGTCAGTATATTTCCAAGGCATTCCATTCCGACACCATCATATTAAAGGACTTCTACTACAATTTCTCGCGATTCGAGAAAATGGGTATTGTAGGAAACAATGGAACGGGA
Source organism: uncultured Prevotellaceae bacterium (assembly GCA_946406555.1). GTDB lineage: Bacteria > Bacteroidota > Bacteroidia > Bacteroidales > Bacteroidaceae > Prevotella. The sequence continues at coordinate 74,478 of CAMJLB010000001.1, forward strand.
AAGAGCACCTTTATCAAGATGCTTCTTGGCGAATTGCAACCCGACGACGGCCATATCGTAATCGGTGAAACCGTGCGTTTTGGCTATTTCTCTCAAGAAGGTTTGAAGTTCAACGAGAGTCAAAAGGTCATCGACGTAGTACGCGACATTGCCGAGTACATAGATCTTGGCTCTGGCCGCCACTTGTCGGCAAGCCAGTTCCTGCAGCATTTCCTATTCACGCCAGAACAGCAGCACAATTATGTATATAAGCTCTCGGGAGGAGAGAAGCGCAAGCTATACCTCTGCACTGTGCTGATGCGCAATCCGAACTTCCTCGTACTCGATGAACCCACCAACGACCTTGACATCGTAACGCTACAGATTCTAGAGGAATACCTGCAAGATTTTCCTGGCTGCGTGATAGTAGTGAGCCACGACCGATACTTCATGGATAAGGTTGTGGACCATCTGCTGGTGTTTCATGGGCAAGGCGTGGTGAAGGATTTCCCCGGCAACTATACGCAATACCGTGATTTCGCGTCGAGTTATGAGTCGCAAGTTTCCCAATTAAGCAATAACTCTCAGAAAAAAGCTTCTTCCGACAAAAAAGAGACAGTACCACGTAATTCGCAGCAATCGCTTAGAAATGAGCAGAAAAGGCGACTGTCGTTCAAGGAGAAGCGCGAGATGGAACAGTTGGAAAAAGACATTGCTACCCTGGAGGCAGAAAAGAAAGAGATAGAAAACAAGCTATGTGGCGGTACTACCAGCATCGAAGAGATAACGAAAATGAGTAAGCGCCTGCCAATACTGAACGAAGAACTCGACGAGAAATCTATGCGCTGGCTGGAACTCTCGGAGATAGGCAACTGATAAACAAACCAGACGAAATGCTCCAGCAATACCCATCACGCCTGCTCGAAAAAGCTGTTCAAGAGTTCAGCAAATTGCCTGGCATAGGGCGCAAGACGGCCTTACGTTTGGTTCTTCACCTATTGCGACAAGATGGTGAAGACGTAGACCATTTCGTCAGTGCCATTGCCACGATGAAGCGTGAAGTGAGATTCTGCCGTATTTGCCATAACATCAGCGATGCCGACGTTTGCCCCATCTGCTCCGACAGCCATAGAGACTCCTCTACGGTTTGCGTAGTAGAAAATATTCAAGACGTGATGGCCATCGAGAATACACAGCAATTCCACGGTCTCTACCATGTGCTTGGAGGCATCATTTCGCCCATGGACGGTATAGGCCCCGGCAACCTTGAGATAGACTCACTGGTGCAAAGGGTAGCCGGAGGTGGAGTAAGCGAGGTGATATTGGCGTTAAGTCCTACAATGGAAGGCGACACCACCAATTTCTACATCTTCCGCAAACTGGCCCCTTTCACCAATGTGCGGCTGACCATCATAGCACGAGGAGTAGCCGTGGGCAATGAACTGGAATATACCGACGAGGTAACCCTGGGGCGTTCTATCCTAAACCGCACCCCTTTCGAGGGAAAATAAAATATTGAAATGAAACAAACAAGGAATATACTGATGACGATTTTCTGGTTGGGAGTGGCAGCAACACTACTGCCAGTCTTTATCTTCGAGACCGAGCTGTACGAACCGGGGCTGCTCGCCAGTGGCGAACCCACCCCCTCCGAAATCATCATTACCTATATGGCCGAGCTGGCAACCATAGCCCTCATCCCTGTGTCGCTCCGCCTTTTCAAGTTTCAGCACATTGCCAATGACTTACGTAGACGCCACGAAGCCGCCCTGCTCCACTGGGGAGCACTTCGCTTGATTTTACTGGAAGGACTGATGTTGGTAAACACCCTGCTTTACTATCTCTTCATGAACACTTCATTCGCCTATCTTGCCATCATGACAGCTCTCTGTCTGCCTTTTGTCTATCCTTCTGAAGGAAAATGCCTGTATGAGGCATGTTTGACTGAAGAATATACCCAGGAGCAGACGGAATATGAGAGAGAGGAGGTGGGCCAATGAAGCTCAGTGTCATCATCGTAAACTACAATGTGCGCTACTATCTGGAGCAATGCCTCAATAGTGTGTTCAAGGCCACCGAAGGCATCGATGCAGAGGTATTTGTGGTCGACAACCATTCTCACGATGGTTCCGTAAACTATCTTCATAAGCGTTTCGGCGACCGCATCATGCTCATCGAGAGTAACCACAACCTTGGATTCGCCCGTGCCAACAACATTGCCATACGCCAGTCGCAAGGCGAATATGTGCTGCTGCTCAACCCTGACACCTTTGTGGGTGAGCAGACCATCAGCACCGTGCTCGACTTCATGGACAGACATCCGAAAGCAGGTGGAGCGGGCGTTCACATGTACAACAGCGATGGCTCCACGGCCCGAGAGTCACGGCGAGGCCTGCCCACGCCATGGGTATCGTTGCTGAAGATGATGGGATTCTCGCAAAAATACTACATGAGCCATCTGCCATGGGATGAGCCTGGTCAAATCGACGTGATGAGCGGTGCCTTTATGATGCTGCGACGATCGGCACTCGACAAAGTAGGCCTGCTCGATGAAGATTTTTTCATGTATGGCGAAGATATCGACCTGAGCTACCGCATATTGAAGGGAGGCTACGAAAATTGGTACGTTCCTGTGCCCATCTTGCACTATAAGGGCGAGAGCACCCAAAAGTCTTCATTCCGTTACGTCCACGTGTTCTATCAGGCCATGCTTATCTTTTTCCGCAAGCACTATGGTCACCTGTCGCTGCTCGTCACGCTGCCCATCAAGACCGCCATCTATGCACGCGCGCTTATCGCCTTGATACAGATGGGTTATCGGCGCATGCGGCGCTCGTTGGGCTTCACCAGCCGCCACGAGCGAACGGTTCCTGTCTATTGTTTTGTGGGTTCCAAGCATACCCTGTCGAAATGCCGGAAGCTGTCGCTGCGGAAGGGGCTCGACGCTCGGTTTACTACCCATTTGGACAAGATAGAAGCATGCGACGTGCTCGTATACGACGTAGACACCTATGACTTTGCCGGCATCATTGCTCAGCAGGCTGCAATATGCCAGCAGGTCACCGCCCCCAATCCCGCTGACAATGGTACGCTTCAAGTAAAGAACGCGTACAACACCCTTCCCCTCATTGGCACCTTTTCGTGTTATACCCACGTACTCATAACCCCCCGAGAAATCATATTATGACCAACGACGTAAGCCTCAGGGCTATGGAACCAGAAGACCTTGACCTGCTCTACCGCATAGAGAACGACCCACAGCTATGGGGGGTCAGCGCCTCAAACGTGCCTTATTCACGCTATACCCTCCACGACTACATAGCTCATTCCTCAGGCAACATCTACATTGACGGCCAAGTGAGACTGATGATTGAGAACGAAGCCCACGACGTGGTTGGCATTGCCGACGTGGTGAACTTTGACGCCAAGCACCGACGGGCCGAACTCGGGCTAGTCATTGAACGACAACACCGGCATAAGGGCTATGCCCAAAAAGCCATGAGCCTCATAGCCAACTACGCGCTAAGCGTACTTCACCTGCACCAGATATATGTGATAGTATCGGCAGACAACATCGCCCCCATCAAGCTATTCCAAAAGTTGGGGTTTACTAAAGGCAACATACTGAAAGAGTGGCTCTATGATGGCAAGAACTACACCGATGCACTGATGATGCAAAAAATATTGTAATACAAGACGGACAGAAAAAAGTATGACTATCATGAGCGAGAATACAGAAAAAAGACAGAACCCATTCTTCGTGCCCTACGACACGCCACACGACACCGTTCCATTCGACAAAATACGTCTGGAAGACTTTGAAGAGGCCTTCATGGAAGGCATTCGCCGAGACAACGAGCAGATAGAGAAAACCATCAACAACCCACAGAAGCCAACTTTCGACAATACGATCATCGATGCCGAAGACGATACCGAAGGCTATTACGACCTGCTCGAACGTGTGTCGACGGTATTTTTCAACCTGCTTTCTGCCGAGACCAACGACGAACTCGACGCACTAGCGCAGAAGATGCAACCCATCCTGACACAGCATGCCAACGACGTAAGACTAAACGAGAAGCTGTTTGAACGGATAAAATACGTGCACCATTACCACCGCAGGCTTACCCCAGAAGAGTGGATGCTGCTCGAAAACACCTACCAAGGCTTTGTTCGCAGCGGAGCACTGCTCGATGCGGCAGGCAAGGAACGTCTTCGCCAGCTTACCGAAGAGGCTTCCATGCTGTCGCTACAGTTTTCTCAGAACCTGCTGAAGGAGAACAAGGCCTTCACACTCCATATCAGCGATGCCGCCGAACTCGACGGTTTACCCGAAACGGCCATTGCCGCTGCTGCCGACGAAGCCCGGCAAAGAGGCAAGGAGGGCTGGATATTCACGCTCGACTATCCTTCTTATTCTCCTTTCATGACCTACAGCACGCAGCGCAGTCTGCGCGAAAAGCTCTATATGGCCCGCAACACCGTGTGTACGCACGACAACAGCGAGAACAACCTTGAAATCTGCAAGCGTCTGGTGAATCTAAGGCGTGAGATAGCTCAGCTTCTGGGCTACCGCACTTATGCCGACTATGTGCTGAAGCGTCGCATGGCAACCAATACCCGTGGAGTATACAAACTGCTCTACGACCTTATTGACGCCTACAAGCCTACGGCAGAAAAAGAGCTCAAGGAATTGAATAAAGAATTCAAGACAATGCCTTGGGACACAGCATTCTACTCACATAAGCTACAACTAAAGAAATTCAAAATTGATGCAGAGATGCTGCGCCCCTACTTCCAGCTCGACAAGGTCATAGCTGGCGTGTTCGGTCTTGCAAACAAGCTTTACGGCATCACTTTTAAGGAAAACAAAGCCATACCCGTTTACCATCCTGATGTAAAAGCTTATGAAGTGTTCGATCGTGACGGTTCCTATCTGGCCGTATTCTATGCCGATTTCCATCCCCGCAAGGGAAAGCAGGGCGGTGCCTGGATGACCGAATATCAGGGACAGTTCATCGACAAGAAAGGCGAAAACGTAAGGCCCCATGTCTCGGTCGTGATGAATCTTTCCAAGCCCACGGCCGATAAACCAGCACTGCTCACCCTGGGCGAAGTGGAGACTTTCCTCCACGAGTTTGGCCATTCTCTCCACGGCATGTTTGCCAACACTCGTTTCGAAAGCCTTAGCGGCACCAATGTCTGGTGGGATTTTGTAGAACTGCCTTCACAGTTCATGGAGAACTACTCCGTCGAGAAAGAATTCTTGCGCACCTTTGCGTTCCACTACCAAACAGGAGAGCCCCTACCCGACGACCTCATCGACCGCATTGTAAAGAGCCGCAACTTCATGTGTGCCACTGCCTGCCTGCGCCAGGTGAGCCTGGGACTGCTCGACATGGCCTACTATACACAGAAAAAAGAATTCTGCGATGACATCATGACCTTCGAGAAGAAAGCCTGGAAGAAAGCCATTCTGGGCAAGCAGCTGCCCAACACGTGCATGACCGTGCAGTTTTCTCATATCATGTCGGGGGGCTATGCCGCAGGCTACTACAGCTACAAATGGGCCGAGGTGCTCGATGCCGATGCCTTCTCGGTGTTCAAGCAACATGGCATCTTCGACCAGGCCACGGCACAGTCGTTCCGCGACAATATCCTCTCTCGCGGAGGAACCGAGCATCCCATGACGCTCTACAAGCGGTTCCGTGGCTGCGAGCCTACTATTGATGCGCTCTTAGCCCGCAATGGCATCAAGCGAAAGAAGAAATAGGCCATTGCCTTTTTTCGGCATGTTTTTTGCTGTTACTTCTTTAAACAAGTAAATAGAAAGGAGTCAGTGAATTATGGCATTTGTAGATTATTACAAAATTCTGGGAGTCGACAAGTCGATAGCCCAAAAGGACATAAAGAAGGCCTACCTGAAACGGGCCAAGCAGTTCCATCCCGACCTGCACCCCGATGACCCGAAGGCCAAGGCGAAGTTTCAGGCCCTGAACGAAGCATATGACGTGCTGAACGATCCCGAGAAACGACGTAAGTACGACCAGTATGGCGAGCAATGGCGGGAAGCCGGCCAAGGCTTCGGCGGCGGCGGTGGTTTCAACGGCGGTGGAGGATCGCCCTTCGACGGTTTCGACTTCTCCAGCTTCAATGGCGGCGGTGGCTTTAGTTCGTTCTTCGAAAATCTTTTCGGCCATGGCGGCCAAGGCGCAGGCAGCTTTGCTGGCGGGGCAGGCGGCTTTGGAGGGTTCCGCAGTCAGCAGGCCCCGCAAGATGCCCAGGCATCAGTCAGCATCGACATGTATACGGCCTTACTGGGCGGCCCCATCATCATTGGGCTGCAAGACGGACAGAAGCTGCGGCTAAACGTGAAACCGGGAACACAGCCGGGCACCAAGGTACGGCTGAGGGGGAAAGGCCCTGGAGGCCACGACTTAATAGTAAACTATCAAGTGTCGCTGCCCACTTCGCTTAGCGACCGGCAGCGACAGTTGCTCGAAGAGATGCGAAGGGCTTGACACAAGCATGATACATGCATTATCTTTTTAACGGAAAACATCATTATTTGCTATGGCAATAGGGAAATGGATCGGTGGCTTTCTGGGCTTCTTTAGTGCAGGCCCTATAGGCATGCTTGCAGGAATCATCATTGGTTCACTGTTCGACAAACTGTCGGAAGACGGGGGCAACGGTGCCTCTGGCAACTCGGGATTTTACGATGGCGGCTACGAGCGTCGGGCAGAAGGCGAGCGCAACGGCTTCCTGTTCTCGATGCTGGTATTGGCTTCTTACATCATCAAGGCCGATGGCCGCATCATGCACTCCGAGATGGAAATGGTGCGCCAGATGCTACGGCAGAATTTTGGTGAGATAGCAGTCCAGCAGGGTGATCAGATTCTGCGCCGACTATTCGAAGAGTCGAAACGGCAGGGCGACAGTGCCTACCGCCAGACCATCAGGCAGAGCTGCCAGCAGATAGCCGACAATATCGACTATGGTGCACGGCTGCAGCTGCTCAATTTCCTTGTGATGATAGCGCAAGCCGATGGCCAGGTGCATCCCAGCGAGTTGCAGGCGTTGAAGGAAGTGGCGCAATGGATGCAGATGCCGGCCAGCGAGGTCGATTCGATGCTGCACCTAGAAGGTTCTTCGCTCGACGATGCCTATCAGGTGCTTGGCATCAGCCCCGATGCCACCGACGACGAGGTGCGCCGTGCCTATCGCAAACTGGCATTGCAACACCATCCCGACCGCGTGGCCAAGCTGGGCGACGATGTGCGGCGGGCGGCTGAGAAGAAATTCCAGGAGATCAATGCTGCCAAGGAGCGCATATACAAAGCAAGAGGATTGTGATGGAGCCATTAGCAGAAAGGATGCGTCCCCGCACGCTCGATGATTATGTAGGCCAACAGCACCTGGTGGGCCAAGGAGCCGTACTGCGCAAGATGATTGATGCCGGCCGTCTCTCGTCGTTCATCCTGTGGGGGCCTCCCGGTGTTGGCAAGACCACGCTGGCTCAGATAGTGGCAGGCATGCTCAAGGTGCCCTTCTACACGCTCTCGGCCGTGAGCAGCGGCGTAAAAGACGTGCGCGACGTGGTAGAGCGGGCACAGAAAAGCCGCTTCTTTGGCACCGGCCCCTCGCCCATACTGTTTATCGACGAGATTCACCGTTTTTCCAAATCACAGCAAGACTCGCTGCTGGGTGCCGTGGAGCGCGGCATCGTCACTTTGATAGGAGCCACTACCGAAAATCCTTCGTTCGAAGTCATCAGACCGTTGCTCTCGCGCTGTCAGCTCTATGTGCTGCAGCCCCTCGAAGCTGCCGACTTGCTGAAATTGCTGCAGCGAGCCATCGCCCAAGATGTGGTGCTCAGCGAGAAACACATCGAACTGAAAGAGACCGAGGCTTTGCTACGCTACAGCGGAGGCGATGCCCGGAAGCTTCTCAATATTCTCGAGCTGGTGGTCGATGCAGAAAGCACCATGCAAGACATCGTCGTGACCAACGAGCTGGTGCTGAGCCGCTTGCAGCAGAATCCCCTGGCTTACGACAAAGACGGCGAGATGCACTACGACATTATCTCGGCCTTTATCAAGAGCATTCGAGGCAGCGACCCTGACGCTGCCCTCTACTGGCTGGCACGCATGATTGAAGGTGGCGAAGACCCCAAGTTCATAGCCCGCCGACTGGTTATCTCGGCGGCCGAAGACATTGGCCTTGCCAATCCCAACGCGCTGCTGCTGGCCAATGCCGCCTTCGACGCTGTGCAGAAGATAGGGTGGCCCGAAGGGCGCATCCCCCTGGCCGAAGCCACGGTCTATCTGGCTACCAGTGCCAAGAGCAACAGTGCATACCTTGGTGTCGACGCAGCACTGGCCGTAGTGCGGCAGACGGGCAATCTGCCCGTTCCGCTCCACCTGCGCAACGCTCCCACAAAGCTCATGAAAGACCTGGGCTACAGCGACGGATACCTATACCCCCACGACTATCCCGACCATTTTGTCGGACAACAGTACATGCCCGACCAGCTGGCAGGCCACCGCCTGTGGCAAGGACAGCATAACCCGGCTGAAGAGAAGCTCATACAGCGTATGTCGGCTTGCTGGGGGGAGAGGAAATAGTTTGCAGTGAATAGTGATCAGATTTTGTTGATATCGACATAGCCATGCATGACGGCATAAATGGTAAGTGCCGAGACGCTCTTCATGCCCAGCTTGTTCATGATGTTCTTCCGATGGGTCACTACGGTGGCCAGTCCTATGTTCAGCTTATCGGCAATCTCCTTATTGATATATCCCTGCACGACAAGCGACATCACCTCTATCTCCCTATCGCTCAGCACCTTCTGCATCAAAACATTAGGCAGTGGCGGAAGGTTTTTCCCCTGAGGGTGAGCATGTTGCTGTAGCATGAGCAGCGATCTCACCAACTGAGCCTCCGGCACATTGATACACAGCGAATGGAATTCTGCCAGCTGCGAAGAGCTGTCGAGCGAGAGTGTCAGCACAATCGTCTTGCGACGGTGCTCAGCAAAGAACTTCCTGTGCTCAACCACGATGTTCATAGCCACGAAGAAATGGGCGTATTGCTCAGGATGATTCGCCTCCAGCTCGGCCAGCGTAGCATAGTTGTCCACAGTCATAATGGGCAGCACGTTCTGCAACAGCTGCTTCAAGCCCAGTGCCGCAAGGGTGTTGGAGTCGATGATGGCTATCCTCGGCCTGCCATCGTGATGCATGTCAGTGTTCATAGCGTTCCTTTCGTCGATGGCAGTTCGTAGTGGTAGATGTCGCGTCGCACAGCCATTTTCAGCGAGCGTGCCAGTGCTTTGAAAATGCCCTCAATCTTGTGGTGCTCGTTCTGCCCCTCTGCCTTTATGAAGAGATTCATTCGGGCAGCGTCGCTCAGGCTCTTAAAGAAATGGAGGAACATCTCCGTGGGCATGTCGCCCACATGCTCGCGCCTGAAATCGGCTTGCCACACAAGCCAGGGTCGCCCGCCGAAGTCGAGACACACATGGCACATGCAGTCGTCCATGGGTAACGAGAAACCATATCGCTCTATACCTCGCTTCGAACCCAGGGCTTGATGCAGGCATTCGCCCAGTGCCAAAGCAGTATCTTCAATGGTATGATGCTCGTCTACGTTCAGGTCGCCCTTACACCTTATCGTGAGGTCGATGCCTCCATGCTTGCCTATCTGCTCGAGCATGTGGTCGAAGAAGCCCAGCCCTGTGCTAATGTCGCAGTGTCCTGCCCCGTCGAGGTTCAGCGCCACCTCGATGTCGGTTTCCCGTGTGGTACGCTTCACATGAGCAGTACGTTCTCCGGCGAAAGCCACCTCGGCTATTTTGTCCCACGTCATGCCGTCGCGCCCCAGTATGAGCGATCTACACCCCATGTTGTCTGCAAACAAGGCATCGGTGTCACGGTCGCCAATCACGTAGCTGTGGGCTATGTCGTAATCGTCGCTGTTTAGGTATTTCTCTACAAGTCCAGTCTCAGGCTTGCGCGTGTGTGCATGTTCGCTGGCAAAGTGGCGGTCTATCAAGATGTCGTCGAACCATATTCCCTCACCCTTGAGCGTTTGCAGAATAAAGTCGTGGGCAGGCCAGAACGTCTCTTCTGGAAACGACGGTGTACCCAGTCCGTCTTGGTTTGTCACCATCACAAACAAATAGTCGGTGTGCTGTCGCAAGAAGCTGAGGTTGCGCATCACGCCCGTCGTGAACTGTATCTTCCCGAGACTGTCTACCTGCTCGTCGTAGGGTTCTTCTACGAGCGTCCCGTCACGGTCAATAAACAGAATTTTTTTCTTCGTCATCATATTTGCTTAGTCGTCGTTTAGCTTGTGAGCGTTCGTTTTCCTGCGTCTCTATCGAGCCGTACATATAGGCCAGGGGGAAGAGCGCCGAGAGTTGCACGTAGGCCTGCACGAAACCTGCCGCCGTAAACACCACGATGTTCATCCATCCCATATATGCCGGCATGCCCAGCGGGTCGCCCTGCAGTGCTCCCATTTGCGAGTTCACGTTGGCGGCATACAGTATATTGGCAGGCATTTGCGTCACCACGTCGAGCAGCATGTTTACGATGCTTACGACGAGCACCACGATAAACAGCCCTCCCCAGTGGCGCAGGCCGACAGCGTAAGTGTCTTTCAGTATGGCAAGGAAGGCCGACTTGGGCGTGAGCACATATTTCATAATGGTGTAGGCCAGCGGCAACAAGGCAGCCAGGAGCAGAAGCAGCGTGCCACCGATGAGCATCAGTCCCGCCAGTCTGCCAAGAAACTTCATGGCCACGACCGCCACTCCCGCCATTACGGCATCGACCACCAGGCCCACGAGCAGCAGCCAGAGGGCCGCCTTCAGCGTGCGCCAAAGGGCCAGACGGTCTATGCGGCCATACCATTTGGCGGGTGCTGTCACGCTGCCTGTTGCTAGTTGCTCGCCCAAGGCAGAGAACCCATACGAGAGCAACACCGTTAGCGCCGCCAGCAGCAAGATGCTTCCCCCCAGCAGGAAGAGCCCCGTGGTTACAAGCATTGACTGCAGTGCAGGATTGCCCATCTGCCCCGTAGCCTGAACCACGGCCGCCATAGGCAGCCGAGTGATGACGATGTTTACAAAAACGCCCATTGCCAAGGCATAGACCAGGGCGGCAATCCACGACGAGCGGAACACACGCCTGAAAATATTCATATAAAGCCGATAGCCGTCGCTGATGGCTGCACTGCTGCTACGCAGACGCATGAGGCTCAGGTCGGCATTTCTCTTCTTATCCATCGTTTTGTCTGAAATATGATCGTTTTGTTTTTATTTTTGGTGCAAAGGTACAAAGAATTATCGACAAAGTCGCATTTCGCAGAGAATAATTCTTAAAAATCTTCCGTCTGAATATTTTTTAAGAAATGAGAAAGAATAAATCAAATCTGTTCCAAGAATTAGAAGAAAAACACGATATAATTTCTTCAAATTTCGAAAGTCTTCAGCCTAAGAAGTTCTTGACTTCCGAAATCGAAATGAATAATTTATATTTATTCAGTCTCTTACTGCATAAATATCCGGTGAAAACCGCTGAGATTTAAAAATTCGGAAGCACACGGCTCCTCGTTCAAAATTTTCAAATCTCAGTCACTTTCGTAAGTCGTTGATATTCTATCGGTTACAAAACAGCCAAGACACTGTGTTGCAATTCAGCCTGTTTTTGGGGGCAATTCTGGCTGTTTTGCATCCCAATTCAGCCTGTTTTAGGATGCAATCCATGCTGAGTTGCACCCTAAGGAAGGCTGAACAAGCAGACAACTTGCATGAATGTCTGCACCGTGGAGCCACTACAATGGTACAATGGAGGCTCAATTGCGTCGCTGACGGTCTTTGGGGGCTTATGGGGCAGGAGCCGTGGTAGTCTCCTGCCGTTCTAAAACGCAAATTTCGTTTGTCTTGAAAATCGAAAAATGGAATGTATATTCATGCAGCCCTATACTTCATGTCTTCGTTTTCCATTCACATTTTTCTCACTTCTGCGCTTTTTCGTCGGCCGAATAGTTCACCCTCAGGGCAAAAGCCTGTTGCAATTCGCGCTTCACGTCGCTAATTAGCCCCATAGGCACGTCGCGATCGGCCTTTATCGATACAGTCATGCGAGGCCGGTCTTCGTCGCCCATGCGGCTGCGCTCGTTTTCGACGAACTGCCGAATGTCGTCGATGGTGGCCAGCCGATTATTCAGTTGTATGAAAAAGCGGGGCGGATCCTCCTGCCTGTCGTCTGCCACCCTGCCTATGTAAATATAGCACACCGATGATTTGTGAGCAATCTTTTCCAGCTCTGTACCCTGTGGCAGATGGTAGCGCACGTGCAGTTCGTCGGTGCGCATGTGGGTTACGATCATGAAGAAGAAAAGTACGGTGAAAATAAGGTCGGGCAACGATGCCGTGTTAAGCCCAGGCACCTGCCGTTCATGACGACCAAACAATCCTCTTTTCATGGCTGGCCTCCTTCCTGCGACGATGGTGCACTTTCGCTGATACGCTGCGGATAGACCATGACGACGGCCGCCTGCTGCTCGGCCGAACAGCGCCCGAAAGGCCGGCCGAAGAGTTTCAGAGCCAGCCGGTTGCGTAGCTGGCTATAGGCAGCCACGATGGCATTCTGCATCTGGAAGTAAGCTTCGTAACTGGTATTACGGTCTACCTGTATGGCAATCACATGGCGGTCGCTCACCTCTGTCTGCCCCAGCAGATTGACATCTCTCGTGCTTTTTTCGGGCAGCGAGGGCGCATTGCCCTCATTGGCTACAAATTCGGCTACGCGGGCGGTGAGCCCAGCAAGTGTGACGATGCTGTCGCCGCAACGCAGGCAGTCGGCGGCATCAAGCGACACCTGCAATACGTTGCGCTGCTTCACCATCTGCTCTTGCTCCACATGCTCGTTTTGCGGAGGCGGCAACTGTCGCAACAGACCTTTTTCCGATTCCATAGACGAGGCCACGAGAAAGAAGATCAGCAGCATGAACGAAATGTCGGCTGTCGATGCGGTGTTCAGTCCGGGAACTTTTCTTTTTCGGCGTTTAAACATCATCTTGCTTTACCCTTTTACGTTCTTTTCCCGAATTGCGGTGAGCACCTTTCAGCCTCCGGCTGAGGCCCGACATGCCAAAGAGCACGCTCATGACGGCCACCAACATCAGCACCAGTGAGCTGTTGATGAGCATGTCGCTTGCCCGGAGCCAAAACCGATTGTCGTATATACTACCATTGATGCTCAACGGCCGGGTGCTGGCGAACAGCCAGGTGGCGGCCAGTGTAACGGTAAGCAGGGCCCATACGCCCCATGCTATACCCCGTGTGGGCACGCCATTGTCGGAAGACTGCCGCTGGCGCTTCCGGTAAGAGTGCCACATAGACCACAGCGTGAGTGCAAGCGTGGCCACGAGCAAGGCATAGACCGTGAATAGCAGCAGGTCGACGAACCAAGACGAGGTGATGAAATTCATAGCGAGAAGCGTTGTTTGCGTTTGGTAAGTATGTCCATCAGCGTTACTGCCGACTCTTCCATCTGCGAGGTGAGATGCTCTATTTTCGAGAGAATGTAGTTATAGAACACTTGTAGTATGAGCGCCACTACGATACCGAAGATAGTGGTGATGAGCGCCACCTTCATGCCCGAAGCCACAACGGTGGGGCCAATGTCGCCTGCCTCCTGTATCTGGTCGAAGGCCATCACCATGCCTATCACGGTGCCCAGAAAGCCCAGCGAGGGGGCTATGGCAATAAAGAGCGTTATCCAGGAGCAGCCTTTCTCGAGCTTGGCCGACTGCACCGAGCCGTAGCTGACGATGCTCCGCTCCACCACGTCGAGTTCTTCGTCGGCATGCATCAGCCCCTGATAGCAGATGGAGGCCACCGGTCCGCGCGTGTTGCGGCAAATGTCCTTGGCTCCTTCCATGTCATTGCCGTCGAGGTGTTTTTCTATATCGGCAAGAAGGCGCTTGGCATCTATTTCCGACAGCGACAGGTAGATAATGCGCTCTATGCAGAAAGCCAATCCCAGCACCAGAGCCAGGGCCACGAGCGACATGAAGCCGGCCGACCCCTCCACGAACTTGCTCTTAAGCTGATGGTGGAAGCCTGCCAGGCCTTCCTGTTGCGACATCTGCTCGAGCGCCGCCATCTCTTCCGTTCCGATGAGCTCCTCTACCGTCACGTCGCCGCTATCGGCCACTTCCTCCGTGTTTTGAGCCGCGCCGCCCTCCATGCCCTGAGCCATGGCCATAGGGGCATAATAAAGACAGACAGTCAGGAGCAGCAACTTCGATGTATGCATCAATCTTTTCATCTTATAAAAGTTTGCTTTTTAAAAATCGCTGCAAAATTAAGGAAAAATCGTCAGTTTGCTGCCATCAATGTGAAATTATTATATATTTTTCGCTTTGCTTGCCCGCAAACGCCGATTTTTCACTATCTTTGCACGAGCAATGAAAAAGTTTTTCCTCTGGGTGGGGCTTGTTCTGCTTAGCCCCATTTTGCTGTTTACAGTGCTCACCGTCCTGCTTTATCTGCCACCGGTGCAGAACTGGGCGGTAGACAGGGTGACCACGATGGTTTCCCGGCAGACAGGCCTGCAGATAGCCATAGACCACATAGACCTCGACTTCCCGCTCGACCTCGGCGTCGACGGTCTGCTGGTGGTAAGACCCACGCAAGACACGATAGCAAAGATAGACCGCCTGGTGGCCCACGTGGAGCTGCTGCCGCTGGCTGACGGCAAGATCGTGGTAAACGAGCTGATGCTCAGCAATGCACAGGTGGACACCTACGACCTGATTTCGGACCTGCAGATCAGCGGGAAGGTGGGCCATCTGTCGACCCATTCGCGCGGCATAGACCTGGCAGAAGGAATCGTAGAACTGAACACCACGAGACTGGCTGATGCCGATATTTCCATCGTGCTGAGCGACACGGCTGCCACCGACACCACACAGTCGGCCCAGGCGTGGCTGATTCGCGCCGACAGCCTCGTGGTGCTGCGGTCGAAAGCCCAGGTGCGCCTGCCCGGCGACACCACGGCCATCGCCGCCTACCTGGGGAAGGCGAAGGCGGCCGACGGCATGATAGACCTGATGCACGGCATATACGCCGTGCGCTCGTTCGACTGGAGCGAGGGGTGGCTGAACTACGACCAGACACTGGCACCAAAAGCCGACGGCGGCATAGACCCAAACCACATTGCCCTCTCGGGCATAGACATCGGGGTAGACTCCATCTACTATAATGCGCCCAACCTTGCACTGAAGCTGCGCCACGCCGCCATGAAAGAGCAGTGCGGACTGGCTGTCGTCAAGGCATCGGCCACAGTGCTGCTCGATTCTTCGAGCATAGAATTGCCTAAGCTCGAGCTCGCCACACCTTATTCTTATATCAGCGGAAGGCTGAGCACCGACTTCAGCATTGCCGACTCACTGCGGCCAGGACTGCTGCATGCCAACATTAAGGCACAACTGGGCAAGCAAGACATCATGACCTTCCTTGACGACATGCCTGACAATTTCAGGCAACGGTGGCCGCAATGGCCGCTCAGCATCAGCGGGAAAATAGACGGCAACCTGCAGCAAGCCGACATCAGCCAGATGGAGCTGACCCTGCCTACGGCGTTCAGGGCACACATAGACGGGAAACTCTCACTGGGCAGCATGTCTGGCCAGCTCGGCAACACCCTCTTGAACATCGATGCCGAGACCTACGACCTGAGCTTCGCCTCTACCCTACTGGACAGACAGACAGCACAGACACTGACACTGCCGAAGGGAATGGCACTAAAAGGGAAGGTGGGCACCCTGGCAGAAGCCTACACGGCCGAACTGACACTGCGCCAGGGCAACGGAACGGCGAAAGCCAAAGGCAGCTTCGACCCAAGACGGCAGAACTACAGTGCCAACATCAGCATAAACCGGCTGAACCTAAAGAATTTCTTGCCGAAAATGGGTATCGAAACCGTGACCGCCAATGGTTCGGCTAATGGTCATGGCACTGACATTCAGCACCCAAAGACCCGTTTGAAGGCCAATGTGAGCATTTCGAAACTGAGATATGGCCAGATGGACTTAGACAGCATAAACGTGACGGCCGACATTGCCAACGGCAGGCTACAGGCCGACATTGCGGGCTGCAACACGCTGTTTGAAGGCTTGGGAAGCCTGAACGCACGCCTGTCCGACAAAGCCGTCGATGCCTCGCTCGACCTGGACATGCAGATGATTGACCTCTACACGCTGGGACTTACCGAAGACTCGCTGTTAGCAGGAGCGACCGGACATATAGACATAGGCAGCGACCTGAAGCAACTGCACTGGACGAGGGCCGTGCTGAGCGACCTACGACTGCGGGACCGGCACAGAAGCTATCAGCCCGAAAACTTTGGCCTGTATCTTCGCACGCAGCCAGACAGCACCTGGGCCCGCATTCAAAGCGGGAACCTCATCGTGAAGATAGATGCCAGCGGAGGATACGAACAGTTGCTGAGACAGGCCAACACACTGGCCAAGACGGTATCGGCACAGATAGACGAAAAAGTAATAGACCAAGCTGCCCTGAAGCAGCTGTTGCCTAACGCACGGCTGCACGTGACCAGCGGCCGAGAAAACCCCATAGCCGCCATCTTGCGCACCGGCTACGACATAGACTACCGCGACCTGAAAATAGACCTGACCGTATCGCCGGCAGACGGCATCAACGGGGAGGCACTCCTACTGGCCCTCGATGCCGACTCTGTGCGCATAGACACCATCGCGCTCACGATAAAAGACTCTGAACACGGACTGACGTATCAGGGCCGTGTGGCCAACAACCGCAAAAATCCACAATTCGTATTCACGTCGCTTTTCGACGGGAATATCCACAAGCATGGAGCCAACATGGGATTGCGCTTCTACGACGCAAAGGGAAACATGGGATTGCGCATTGGAGCCAAGGCCGACATGGTGGACGAGGGATTAAGGCTGCACCTGCTGCCAAAAAGGCCGAACATAGGCTACAAGGAATTCAACCTGAACGACGACAACTTCCTGCTCGTGGACAAGCAGAACAGGATAAAGGCCAAGATAGACCTTATTGCAGACGACGGCACTGGTATTAAAATATACACCAATGAGATACAGGACAACGATACTGTGGCCACATCCGGCAACGACGGAGAAGACGACAACGAAGCGCTGTTCCAAGACATCACCCTGAGCCTTTACCGCTTCGACCTGGGGAAGATATCGAGCGTGCTGCCTTACGTCTTGCCAGAGATAAGCGGCACCCTCAATGGCGACTGCCACCTCATCATGAACAGGCAGAAGCAGCTGTCGATAGCCTCCGACATGCAGATAGCCAACCTCCTATACGAGAAAAGCCCCATTGGCAACCTAAGTTCAGAATTCGTCTACCTGCAACGCGAAGACAACACACATGCCATCAGCGGCACGCTGTACCTCGAAGAGAGAGAAATAGGCTCGCTGAAAGGGGAATACCAGAATGAAGGTGAAGGCAGGCTGAATGCCGACCTGACGCTGACACAGTTCCCGCTCATGATCGTCAACGGATTCGTTCCCGAGAAATTGCTCGGCCTGGAAGGTTTTGCCGACGGAGAACTGAAGGTGTTAGGGGAAATAGGAACGCCACAGGTAGACGGCGAAATATACCTCAGCTCGGCGGCACTGCTGAGTACCCCGTATGGCGTGAGGCTGAGATTCGACGACGACCCCGTGCGCATCGTCAATTCGCAACTGTTGCTCGAAAACTTCACGATGTATGCCTATAACGACGAGCCACTGAACATAATGGGGCACATAGACTTCCACCAGACAGACCGCATCACCACCGACCTGCGAATGAGGGCGCGAAACTTCCAGCTCATCAATTCGAAACAGACAAAGGAGTCGATAGCCTACGGGAAGGCGTTCGTCAACTTCTATGCCAGACTACAAGGCAGAATCGACCAGCTGAAGATGCAAGGCAGGGTGGATGTGCTGGGCACCACCGACCTGACTTACCTACTGCTCGACTCGCCACTCTCTACCGACAACCAGATGAACGAACTGGTGAAATTCACCGACTTCAACGACTCCACACAGACCGTGGTGCAACGGCCGATGCCCGATGGCCTCGACGTGAGCATGAACATCAGCATAGACGAAGGCGCACACATGCTCTGCGGGCTGAACAGCGACCAATCGAACTATATAGACCTCTTCGGCGGCGGCACCCTGCGCATGAAATATGCCAGCGAGGGAATGATGCTCACTGGCCGATACACCATCAGCAGCGGCGAGATGAAATATTCGCTGCCCGTGATACCACTGAAGAACTTCACCCTGCAAGACGGAAGCTACGTGGAGTTTACGGGCGACCCGGCCAATCCGCGGCTGAACATCACCGCTACGGAACGCACCAAGGCCAGCGTGGCCGAAGAAGGACAACCCACACGAAGCGTCACCTTCGACTGCGGCGTCATCATCACCAAAACGCTGAACGACATGGGGCTGCAATTCATCATTGCGGCACCAGAAGACATGGCCGTGCAGAACGAGCTCAACTCCATGACAGCCGAACAGCAAGGCAAACTCGCCGTGACCATGCTCACAACTGGCATGTATCTGGCCGACGGCAATACCAGCGGCTTCTCGATGAACTCGGCACTAAGCTCTTTCCTGCAGAGCGAGATAAACAACATCACCGGAAATGCACTGAAGACGCTCGACCTGAGCTTCGGACTGGACAACACCACCGATGCCAGCGGACAAATGCACACCGACTACTCGTTCAAGTTTGCCAAACGTTTCTGGAACAACAGGCTGAAGGTGCAGATAGGCGGAAAGGTGAGCACTGGAAACGACATGTATAACCAAGGGCAAAAACAGTCGTTCTTCGACAATGTCAGCATGGAATACAGGCTCAGCCCTACATCGAACCAATACGTGAAACTGTTCTATAAGCAGAATGTCTACGACTGGCTGGAAGGCTATACCAGCCTCTATGGCGGCGGTTATATCTGGAAGAGAAAGCTCGACAATTTCTGGGACATTCTGAAAATATGGAGCAGCGAGAAGCGCAACGCCACCATGCCTGCGGCAAGCTTCCGGCGAGAACGCAACGACTCACTAAAAACGACCAGCAATGAAGGCAAGAAAGAATAACAGAAACACACCGATGCTGGCGACAAAGGCCAACACCCTACTGGCACGGCTGATTTGCACCCTCAGCCTGGGTGTGCTTGCCATGGCCTGCTCCACTACCAAGCATATTCCCGACGACGACCAGCTATACGTGGGACTGACCAAGATAGAATACAAGAACTACACCCTGGGCAAGCACTTTACGGCTACGAAGAAAGAGATAGAGGCCGCCCTGGCCACACAGCCCAACGGCGCACTGCTGGGAAGCAGCTACTATCGCACGCCCTTCCCCTATGCCCTATGGATATGGAACTATGCCTACGAATCGGACAGTAAGTTCAAACAATGGCTGAACCGCTCTTTCGGGAAGCCGCCCGTGCTCATGAGCCAGGTAAACCCCGCCTTGCGCGCGTCGGTGGCAAAGTCGGTGCTGCAAAAGAACGGCTATCTGCACGGTACCGTCGACTATACCGAGGTGCAGCAAAAGAATCCGAAGAAAAGAAAGATCGGCTATACCGTCTGTCTCGACACACTCTTTACTGTCGACACATTTCAATACGTAGGCTTTCCCCGACAAATGCAGCAGCTTATCGACTCAAGCCGGAAGGAGGCTCTTATCACGGCAGGGGCACCGTTCGCAGTAAGCTACCTCGACGGCGAACGCAACAGGCTAACGCAATTGTTCCGCAACAACGGATATTTCTACTACAACCCAAGCAACACTGCCTATCTGGCAGACACGTTCCAATTGCCCAACAAAGCGCTGCTAAGGCTGCAAATGGCCGACTCGCTGCCCCCCGACGTGCTCAGACAATGGTATATAGGAAAGATAAGCATAAACCTGAGAAACAATATGCGGCAGCAGCTAACCGACTCTACCGACCGACGATATCTCAAGGTGCGCTACAACGGCAAGCGGCCACCTCTGCGGCCACGCGTCATTCTCAGCGACATAAAGCTGAGACCAAGACAGCTCTACAGCTACGACAACTAGATGTTGTCGATGCAGAAGATCAATTCCACGGGAGTCTTCAGCCAGACCGACTTTCTCTTCACACCACGGCCAGGGACCGACACGCTCGACCTGACACTGAACTGCGTGTTCGACAAGCCATACGACTTCTACTTCGAGGCCAATGTCATAAACCGCACCATCGGCAGGCTCGGACCGGAGGCCAAGATCGGCTTCACGCGCCGCAACCTGATAAGAGGTGGCGAGAAACTCGACATCAACCTGCACGGATCATACGAATGGGACATCACCGGCAAGGGATCGGACATGAATTCCTACCAATACGGTATAGATGCCTCGCTGGAATTTCCACGCATCTTGTTTCCAACGTTAAGGAAGCAGCGGCAAACAGCCAACGCCGACCGGCAGCGGAGAACGCCCAGAAGACGATTCTACACCACACCGTGGACCGTGGCCAAGGTGAGTGCCGACATCATACGCCGTCCCCAATACTACAAGATGTACATACTCAATGCAGAGTGGACCTACAGATGGCAAAACACACAGTACACCCGCCACGAGTTCGCGCCTCTCACGCTGAAATACCAGCACCTGAGCTCCATGACCGCTGATTTTGAAGACGTGCTCGCAAAGAACCCCTACCTGCTGGCCACGATGAGCGACTATTTCATCCCCAAAATGAGATACACCTATTCCTATGCCAGCCCACAGAACCTACAAAACCCCATCAGGCTAGAAGCCACGGTAGAAGAAGCGGGCAACGTGACTGCCTTATGGGACCTGGCTGGAGGCCATCGCTGGAACGAGAAAGACAAGACGCTCTTCAGCAACCCGTATTCGCAATTCATAAAGCTCGAAGCCGACCTCACCAAGACCTGGCAGCTGAACGACAAGGCCCAGCTCGTGGGCCACATAAACGCCGGCGTGCTCTGGTGGTTTGGCAACAGCAGCGACTTCCCCTTCAGCGAGGGATTCTATGTGGGCGGAGCCAACAGCCTGAGAGCGTTCCCCGTGCGCTCCATAGGCCCCGGACGCTTTTACGCCTTAGGCAACAGGCAGGCATCGTATCTCATGCAAACGGGCAACTCAAAATTTGTGGCCAACCTTGAATACAGGCGCAATCTCTTTGGCAATCTCTATGGGGCGCTCTTCATCGACGTGGGCAACATCTGGAGCACGCGCAACTGGCACATTGAAATCACCGATAACATGGGCGACGAGGAAAAAAACTTCGCACAGCTGTGGAACACCTCGACCAACGACAATAAATTCCGATTTCAAAATGCGCTGAAACAATTAGCCACGGGCACGGGGATAGGCCTGCGCTACGATCTAGACTTCCTCGTGCTGCGCGTGGACTGGGGCTTTGGCCTGCACGTGCCCTACGACACAAGCAAGTCCGGCTACTTCAATATAGAACGGTTCAGCGACATGCACACGCTGCACATTGCCATAGGCTATCCCTTCTGATTTATCGGCAAAGCCATGTGGCCAGAAGGGGGATACTGAACATAGAAAGCAATGTTGTGATAAACGTCACCTCGGTGATGAACGCCGTGTCCTTGCCATGTCGCAAACAGAGAATGGTACCATAAGTGGCCACGGGCATGGCTATCACAATGGTATTGATGTTTACGACAAAGGAATCGAAACCAAGCTGACTGCACAAGAGGTGGACGGCCAATGGCAGTAAGGCTAAACGGAACAAAGTAGTGACATATACAGTGCGGTTGCCCAGCATGGCACGCATCGGCAAATGCGACATAGACGAGCCAATGATGAGCAGGGCTGCCGGCACCGTGATATTGCCTATCATGGTCAGCGGGCCGCTTACCCACCCAGGCACGTTGTCTACTTGAAATGCCACAATGAGCATCGTAAGATAGGTTGCCAGCATAGGGGTACTATAAAGCACTTTCTTCTGGAAGCGGGAGCCTTCCACTTCGTTGCGGCCTGTGATAAGGATCGTGCCGATGGTGAACACGGCAAAAGTGTTGACCACATTGAGCACTGCTGCGTAGAACACCGCTTCGTGGCCAAAAATAGAAGCCACGACAGGATAACCCATGAACCCCACATTGCCAAACATGAGCGCAAACCCCACCGGACCTTCGTCTTCGCTTCTGCTGGTCAGGAAACGGGGCACTGCAAGCGCTACTGCGGCAAGCACTATATAGGTAATGATGCTGATAGCCAGAAGTGGCAATATGTAACGGAGGTCGGGCAACTGCCCTGTCATAGACGACGAGAGGATAAGAGCGGGACAGGAAATGTCGATGATGAGCTTCGACAGGCGTTTGTCGAAGATGCCGCCCATGTAACCCGTTTTACCTGCCAGGTAGCCAACAACGACGATGGCAAAGAGCGTAAGCATGACATCAAACATGGGCGCTGACTATTATATAAGACATCATCCTAATTCAAAGACACCCGTTGGAACCGTTCGTTTCAACACATCGAGCTCCAGATCCTTGCCAGACACAATGCCATAGGAGCGCAAGACGGCATCGACGGTCTTGCGGGCCAGCTCAGGATGATTATTCTCTTCGCTGAGATGGCACAACCACACATGCCGCAATTGCTCGCTCATGTTACGTGCAATATTTTCAGCACATTCGGTGTTGCTCAAATGACCCGTCTTGCTCTGAATGCGCACCTTCAGGTGCTGAGGATATGGCCCCCCGGCCAACATCTCACGGTCGTGGTTTGCCTCAATCACAAGATTCCGGGCACGCTGTATATAACCAGCCATGTCGTCGGTGACGCAACCGGCATCAGTGATAACACAGAAATTGGTGCCGCCGGCTTCCACAAAATAGCCTACGTTGTCGCTGCTGTCGTGTGGAACGGAAAAAGGCGTGACAACGAAATCGCCTAACTGGAAGGAAGTGCCGGGCTCTACAAAACAGCGCAGTTCATCGCTCACCTTACGTTGAACACAGTAGTTCCGGTCTATGCCTTCATGAACGATTGACGTGGCATAAACAGGCAGATGGAACTCATTGCTGATACTGCCAACCGATTTGATATGGTCGGCATGATCGTGAGTTACAAGCACATGATGCACCTGAGTGATGCTAAGACCGTAGTTCTTGAAATGCTTCTTCAGGGCACGTATGCCCACGCCAACGTCAATCAGCAGACCGTCTGTTTCTGTATATAGAAAATAGCAGTTGCCACTACTGCCACTGCCAAACGAGATAAATTTCAACATATTTTTCTATTTTCATGCAAAGGTACAAAAAGTTCATAATAGAGTAGCCATTGTTCATGATAATTTTTGTATCTTTGCATTGATTTTTGAAAGATTAATAGATTGTGAAAAAATTTGTTTTTGTATTTCTACTGCTACTGGCTGGCGCATGCGGCGATGGCGGCAGCGATGAAGAGCAAGCCGAAGACTGTGCCTTGTGCTTCGGTCGAGCCTTCTTCAACCTGGATCTGCATCAGGCAGCAGAGCTATGCACACAGGATAGCCAACACTGGATAAACTTCATGGCGACAAACCTGACACAAGCCGACCTCGATTTAATCGATGCCAGTGGCATCAGCGTGTTGGTGAGAAAGGTGACGCTAACAAGCGACTCTACGGCCGAAGCCACTGTGGACGTGAGCCACTTCATGAAGTGGCACGGTTTAGAACAACCTGCCACGATAGAAAACGACGGGGAGTTTCGCTTGGACTTAGTGAAACGCCAGGGTAAATGGCTCGTCAGAATGGCAGGCCTACCGCAAAATGAAATGCGTAATCGCGACTGAACCTGGGATGAAGAATGGGGAAATGGTCTTCTTCTTCATCGGTCTTGAAAGCGGGGTTGATGGCCTTCATGCCAAGGTCGAAACGCAGAATGAAGTAATCGAAATTGAATCGCAAGCCTAAACCATAGCTCACCGCTATCTGTGAAGCAAACGTGTCGAAGCGGAACTGGCCTTCGGGCTGTTCGTTGTAGGAGCGCAGGGTCCAGATGTTGCCAGCATCGACAAAAAGAGCACCGCCAAGCTTCCAGAACAGATGTGTGCGGTATTCTGCATTCAAGTCGAGTTTCATGTCGCCCGTCTGGTTGATGAAATTTATTCGCCCGTCACGTTCCTTATAGCCTCCGGGTCCCAAAGAACGCACACTCCAACCGCGCACACTATTGGCGCCACCAGCAAAATAACGTTTCTCGAACGGCAGGACCGAACTGTTGCCATAGGGATAGGCTATACCCAGTCCCACATGGAAGACCAATTGGTTGTTACGGTCGATCTGGAAAGACTTCGTCACATCGATGTCGCCTTTCACATATTGGGCAAAAGCAATGTTAAACAAACGGTACTGCCCGTTGTCATCCTTTTCTGCCCTGAACACATTGGCACCGAGCGACAATACGTTGCCAGAGGTCTCTATATTCGTTCGCAAGGCTAAATGCTGGTTGCTGAAAGAGTAGCCAAGCCCTATCTTGGTGATAAACAGGTCTTCATAATTGTACCGCAAAATGGCATTGCGCGAAGTGTTCCCTTCGAGATACTCTTCACGGAAAGTCTGTGAAATCCAGGGCATGAACACATAATTCAAGTCGAGCACGTCAAACTGGAAGCGGTCGTTTCGGCCAGGCAGACTCCACCGATAACGCCATGTGGCCGAAAGCACCCGACGGTGGAACTCCGGACGATTTTGCAGGTCGTAGAGTAGCGACACCTCGCTGGAAGCCTTCAGACTATGGCGTAGGTTCCTGCTCAGGAACGGCATGATGAAACGTGGAAATGTAAGGCTGGCCTCGGCAGAATATTCTATGAAGTCCTGGTTGGAATAGCCTTCAAGTCCGCGTATGGCCTCATAGGCACCACGCACCTGAAGGCTGAGCAGCTCGCTCCCACGGAAAAGATTACGGTTCTGGTAAGTAAACGAGGCGGCAGCGCCCAAGTCGCCAGCGGTATTCGTTCCTTCTGGCTGAAAACTAATCATCGACGGCTTGTTTGTCTGCAGCTGAATGGCACAATCAAGCAATGTGGTGTCTGGCACTTGTTTGATCGCGATGTTTGTATACTTTACCGCCTGCAACCTGCCAAAATGATTGTAGGTTTGCTGCAAATGCGTGGATGAAAACAATTTTCCGCTCTTCAAGTGGGTACATTCCTCAAGTACATGGCGACGCAGATGTATAACGGAGTCGTTCAAGTCGCCGCTGGAATAAGAAATGTTACGCATGGTGTAGCGTGGATGCAGCGTGTCGGGCAAATCCTTGCGATGATAAAGGCTAAGGCGCAGGCTGATGTCGATGAGCCGGGAGTTGGCAGCCGTATCGGCCACATAGCTGATAAACTCTTTGTGGAACCGGTAATAGCCGCTATCGGCAAGAATGGCCGTGATGCGCTTACGCTCAGCATCAAGGCGCTCTGCATCGAACTTCATTCCCTCGTATAACAGCCGACGGGTGCTGTCGCCCATTGCTTCAAGCATTCGTGCTATGACGGTATCGGAAATCTCGTAACAAATGTTTCTAATAAAATAAGGCTCGCCAGGATGAAGCAAGTATGTCGTCACAATCTTTTTCTTGTGCTTCACGGTTTGAAGGTCAACGTCGGCCCGCATATAGCCTTGGTTTCGCAGGGTCTGCGTCAGGTCGCTGCATGTTTTGGCGGCAAGCACGCTATCGTAGAGCACAGGTGGCTCACCCAAAGAGCGAAGCATTCTATTCATCCATTTAGTGGTGTCACGGCCAGACAGGGAATAAGTGGCCAAGGGCAGGCGGAACAGAGAGAACCATCGTGCATTGGGCTGTTGCCTGAGATAATTTCGCATTTGACCGATACTGATATCATGATACTGGTCATCGGTCTTCACCTTTACACGGTCAAGCAAAAGACTGTCGTCTGGTACATAGCGAGTGAGCGAACACGACGAGAAAAGACACGCCATGCCTATGGTCAAGCCCAACAAAATCGACACTTTTTGCATAATTAGTTGCAAAGGTAAAAATTTATTTCTATCTTTGCGGCATATTTGCCGACTTTTTTCAAAAAACATGATTAGCAAGAGTCAACAGAAATACGTAAAACAACTGGAGCAGAAGAAATATCGTCTCCAAGAAAAGGCTTTCGTGGCCGAAGGGCCAAAAGTGGTGGGCGATTTGCTGAGACGCGGTTATGAACCAAAGATGCTTTTTGCCACATCACAATGGAAAGGCCCGCACCATATAGAAGTGAGCGAAGAAGAACTGCGCAAACTCAGTTTCCTGCAGCATCCGCAACAAGTATTGGCGGTGTTTGCCATTCCCCACCCTACCGCAGAACGGCTGTCGGCAGAGAAGCTCTATTTGGCGCTCGATGGCATACAAGACCCTGGCAATCTGGGAACCATCATCCGTATAGCCGACTGGTTTGGCATCGACACCATATTCTGCTCCTACGACACGGCCGATGCCTGGAACCCGAAAGTGGTTCAAGCAACTATGGGCAGTATATCACGCGTGAACATCGTCTATACCTCTTTGCAGCAGATCATCGCAGAAAGCAGCATGCCCGTCTACGGAACGCTGCTCGACGGTCAGAACATCTATGCACAGGATTTGTCGAAAGGAGGAATCATCGTCATGGGGAATGAAGGTAATGGCATTTCCGAACCTATCCGTGCCCTGATAAGCCACCGGCTATTCATACCCAGCTACCCTGCAGGCAGCGATACAGCGGAAAGTCTTAATGTAGCCATCGCCACGGCCATCACCTGTGCCGAATTCAGAAGGAGGGGTTAACGGAAAGAGTCGGTAAGCAATTTTATCTCAACTTGGGGAGAGATACGCTCATACAATATGTTGTATACAGCATCGAGAATAGGCATGTTTACATGATAGTGCCGATTGATCTCTTTCATACATTTCGTCCCGAAATATCCCTCGGCTATCATTTCCATCTCAATCTGGGCACTCTTTACCGAATAGCCCTTGCCTATCATCGTGCCAAACACACGATTGCGTGAAAAGTTTGAGTAACCCGTCACGAGCAAATCGCCTAAGTACACCGAATCGGCTATATTGCGCTCTATGGGATGTACGCTCTTTAAGAAGCGCTCCATCTCCTGCACGGCATTTGACATGAGCACGGCTTGGAAATTGTCCCCGAACTTCAAACCCGAGCATATTCCGGCGGCAATGGCATAGACATTCTTCAACACCGAAGAATACTCTATGCCAATGACGTCGGTAGAAATCTTTGTCTTGATAAAATTACTATTCAGCACATCGGCAAAAGCCTGTGCTTTCTCTACATCGGCACAACCCACCGTAAGATAGCTTAATCGCTCCAATGCCACCTCCTCTGCATGCGACGGCCCTCCCAGGCAAGCCAAGTTCTCATAGGGCACGTCGAACACATGATGGAAATAGTCTGAGCACACCATATTCTCATCGGGCACTATACCCTTGATGGCCGTGACAATATACTTGTCGCGAATGCGAGTCTTCAGACGGCGCAGATGATTTTTAAGGTATGGTGACGGTACTACGAACACCAACGTGTCGTAAAGTGCGACGATGCGGTTCAAGTCGCTCTCGAAATGAATCTCGTTGGTGTCGAAGTGCACACTGGTCAGATAGCTGGGGTTGTGGCCTAAGCGACGAAAATCTTCTATCTGATCGTCGCGGCGCATGTACCAACCTATGTGGTGTGTGTGTTGCACCACAATCTTGGCAATGGCAGTAGCCCACGAACCTCCGCCAATGATTGCTATCTTACCACAGTTATACATTATGCCTTTTCAATCCACTGCTGAACCTCTTCCACTGTCGGCTTCACGAGATCAAGTTTATACTTCTTCACGATGTCGCCTATTTTCTGCTGCAAGCCCTGTGGCTTTTCGTTCTTGATGTCTTGCACAAGATAGAAGCCTGCCTTACGTAGCACATATACCCAGTTTTCGGCTACGCCAATGGCAGCCCACTCCTGCATCGTGCTCTGAGGTGCCTTCTTCTCAGGC
>CAMJLB010000002.1 GCA_946406555.1 uncultured Prevotellaceae bacterium
TGCAAGACAATGAGATAGATTCACTAAACCGACTCGTCGACATCTTCCTGACCAGCGCGGAAGAACGGGTTAAAGGTCATCGTGACTTGACACTCGACTACTGGCGCAAGAACGTATATAATTTGCTGACTTTCCAAGAGAAAGACGTTCTTCAAGGTAAAGGCTCTATATCCAATGCTGAAGCAGAAGAAATAGTTCGCAGCAGATACGACATCTTCAATGCCAAGCGTAAGCAACTTGATGCTCAAGATGCAGATGCCGAGGATTTAAAGATGTTGGAAAACTTGGAAAAAAGCATTTTAGGAAAAGACAAAAAACGATAGAAATGACAACATCTAGCAAACGAAAAGCGGGCCCTATAATCCCCGGCAGTACCGACATACACTGCGAGATCCAGGCCGTGCCCTTCTTGCGTCCTTTCAGTTGCAAGCGAGCAGAGCTTGAGCGCGCCCAGCTCTCGCAGATGCAGCCCGACGAGCCGTCGGCTGGTTATCTAACCGATACTTGCCTTACGGCGCAAGACAATTAAAAAACTCTTTTTAACAACATAAGAATCAAGACAATATGAAGAAACTGTTTATTACCATGCTGTTGCTGCTGCCGCTGACGATGCAGGCGCAGACAAGCAGCCAACAACGAGACCGGCTGTACCAATCGTTTCTGACACCCCCTGACAGCATTCGCGTGGGCTGCTACTATTACTGGGTGAACGAGCAGGTAGACCCCGAAGGCGTGAGGAAAGACCTGCAGTGGATGAAAGACAACGGCATCACGCTAGCCTTCCTGGCCACCGACATACGCAACCGCACGAGCTGGGATCGCCCCTGGGAGGGGCAGTCGTTCGGCAAGAACAAGTTTCAGAGCCGGCTGTGGTGGAAGAACCTGCGCACGGCGCTGAAGACCGCCGGCGAGCTCGACATTGAGATGGGCCTCTTCAACTGTCCCGGCTGGAGCCAGTCGGGCGGGCCGTGGATAAAACCAGAGGAGGCCATGCGCAACTGGACGCCCCAGGGCATCGAGGTGTGCAAGACCGACCGTGGCACCGATGTGGTGTGCAGTCCCTGTTCGCCCGAGGCTGAGGGCCTTGAGGTAGACAAGCTGTCGAAGACGCACGTGAAGAAACACTTCGAGGCGTTCATCGGCGATATATTGCGGCGCATACCGGCCAAGGACCGGCCGACGCTCACCACCGTGGTTGTCGACAGCTGGGAGCGTGGCAAGCAGAACTACACCGACTCCATCTTCGAGAAGTTCAGCCAGCGCTTCGGCTATCAGCTCGACTATGCCAACGAGGCCCATCGTAAAGACCTGAACCGCCTGATAGCCGACCTCGTGGCCACGGAATATATGGGCGGGCTGACAGAGAAAGCCCACGAGTACGGACTGCGCACCTGGTGTGAGCCTTACGCCCATAGTCCCTTTCCCGGCAACAGCATCAGTTATGGCAGCGCGGCCGACGAGGTGGCGGCCGAGTTCTGGGTGGGCGACCGCAAGTTTCGCAAAAAAGAGATCGACGCTGCCCTTGGTGCCGCGCGCCGCAGCGGCAAGAACCGCGTGTGGGCAGAGTCGTTCACCGACGGCTGGCCGGAGCTGGCCAAGGACGACTGGAGCTTCGAGAAGCTGAAGCCCATCGCCGACCGCTACTTCCATGCCGGCGTCAACGCTTCCATCCTCCATGTGATGATTTCGCAGCCGGGCGACGACCGGCAGCCTGCCGTCCGCCCCTGGTTTGGCACCTATTTCGACCGCCGCAGCAAGAACGCCAAGGAGCTGAAACCACTGGTGCTGTATCTGCGCCGCTGCAACTTCATGCTACAGCTGGGGCAGCCTCTCGATGGGGCCACCGACTGTCGTGTCCTGCCCGACGGCACTAAGATCCGCTTCACTGAACAATCGCTGTTTGAGGTCGTCTTCCCCGATGGCCGGAAGGAATGCTGGGATCCGGCGCAGGCTTTGAGATGACGGGGTTCCCCCTGCATTTTTGACAATACCCCGGAGTGATCTGTTGAAAAGCAAAAAAATAACGTAAATAAAAAAACTGAAACATGAAGAAAATGCTATCCGTGCTCTTTTTGGGCACCAGCCTGTTAGCAGTGCAGGCGCAGAATGTTCGAATCCCGGTGACACAGCCCCACGAGCAGATGGCCACCGGACGGTATCAGCCTACGTGGGAATCGCTGAGACAACACACGACACCCGAGTGGTTCCGCGATGCCAAGTTTGGCATCTGGGCACACTGGGGACCGCAATGCGTGGAAGGCTCGGGCGACTGGATGGCCCGCGAGATGTATATAGAAGGCTCGAAGGCATATAAATACCATGTGGAGCACTATGGGCACCCATCAGAGGTGGGGTTCAAGGACATTCTGCCTCTGTTCAAGGCCGAGCGCTGGAATGCCGACGAGCTGGTGCAGCGCTATAAGCGTTGCGGCGCGAAATATTTCTTCGTGCTGGGCAACCACCATGACAACTTCGACCTATGGGACTCGCAGTACCAGCCATGGAACTCGGTGAACATGGGACCCAAGCGCGATGTGCTCGATGAATGGGCCAAGGCCGCCAAGAAGGCTGGTCTGCCGCTGGGCATCTCGTTTCATGCCGACCATGCTTGGACGTGGTATGAGCCGGCACAGCGCTACGACCTGAATGGCAAGAAGGCCGGCGTGTACTATGATGGCCGTCTGACCAAGGCCGACGGCAAGGGCAAGTGGTGGGAAGGCTACGACCCGCAGCAGCTTTATGCGCAGCAGCACGAGATGAGCGAACGCTCGTGGTGGAACAGGGCCATACACGACCAGTGGGACTGGACCCATGGCGCTGCATTGCCATCGGCCGAGTTTGTCACCAACTTTTACGACCGCACCCTCGATGCCATCAACCGCTATCAGCCCGACCTGCTCTACTTCGATGTGACCGTGCTGCCCTTCTATGGCATCAGCGATGCAGGCATGAAGATAGCCACCCATCTGTATAATAAAAACCCGAGGGGAGTGGTGTTCGGCAAGATCCTGAGTGAAGAGCAGCGGCAGGCCATCACCTGGGATGTGGAGCGCGGAGCACCCAATGAGATCATTCCCGAACCTTGGCAGACGTGCAACTGCATAGGCGGCTGGCACTATAACACCAGCATCTACGAACGCGACGGCTACAAGACGGCTGCCACGGTAGTGAAACAGCTGGTGGATATCGTGAGCAAGAACGGCAATCTGCTGCTCAATATCCCGCTGCGGGCCGATGGGACCTACGACGAGAAAGAGGCGCGGGTGCTCGATGGCCTTGAGGCTTGGATGACACAGAATGGCGAGAGCATCTTCGGCACACGGCCATGGACTATCTTTGGCGAAGGCCCGATAGCCGAGAAAAACATCAAGATGAACGCCCAGGGATTCAACGACGGGCAGTATAGTGGCATAGACTATCGCGACATTCGCTTCAACCAGACGAAGAAGTACCTCTATGTCACGCCTATGGGGTGGCCTGCCGATGGCAGGGTAGTGGTGAAGGCTTTGGCTAAGGGCAATGCTTACCTGAAGAAAAACATCAGTAGCGTGCTACTCTTAGGCTATGGCAAACTG
The DNA here is from genome assembly GCA_946406555.1 of uncultured Prevotellaceae bacterium. Taxonomy (GTDB): domain Bacteria; phylum Bacteroidota; class Bacteroidia; order Bacteroidales; family Bacteroidaceae; genus Prevotella. The sequence continues at coordinate 3,576 of CAMJLB010000002.1, forward strand.
AAAGCTATCCAAACGGCAGATGGCCTGGTGGTGACGCTGCCCAAGCCAGTGAACGACATCGTTCCTGTCTTGCGGATAGCCAAGTAAAGATTGGTGTCTCATCACCTGTAGATGTCTTCTTTGCGCCACTCTACTACTTTTCCATATTTTTCGAGTGCCTTCATGTCGGTATGCTTCCGGTCGCCAATGACGATCCATACCCGCCGGTTCTTAGCCACATGGTCGCGGTGGTAGGCCTCTATCTGCTGCGCCGACAGGGTGGTGGCATGCCTTACGACGGCACCGTTGGGGTCTTGTTCGTATCCCATGTCGCGGTTGTCGGCTATATACTGTGCCACGTTGCGGAAGGAGGGGTAGCTGTTCTGCACGTCGTTGAGCATCTCCTGTCGTGCCGCCTCGAGGTTTTCTTCCTTCATGGGCATGGCATGCATGAGCGAATCGATGGTGTGCATGGCCTGCAGGGTCTTGTCGGCCTGTGTGCCGGTGATGGTGGCGTAGGCCAGCGAGTCGTTGGGGTGCGTGGCCAGCTGGGGCACCATGCTCAATCCCTGCGTGCTATAGGCCAGCGACTGGAACTCTCGCACGTTCTGGAAAAGCACCGACGACATGCCGCCACCCATGTACTGGTCCCATAGTTGCTGCTCTGTGCGTTGCTCTTCGGTAGGTGCCGGTGGCAGCTGCTCGTAGCTTACGACGTAGTTCTGTCTGGATTTCGGCACGTGGTAGAAGAACACCGTGGGCTGACTGTAGCCGATGGTCTTGCGGCTCGTGTCGGCCTGTGGCTTCCGGCATCGGCTCAGCGGCAACGCCTGAGTGGCCATCGCAGCCACCTGCTTGGCATCGATGCCGCCGCAGTAGAACAGCTCGCAGTCGTAGCCCTGCAGTTCCTGGAAGAGGTCGGTGAGCTGCTTGCCCTTGAGTGCCTTCACCTCTTTTGCCGACGGCTGTTGCAGATAGGGCGAGGCATTGCCCAGGGCTACCCTCATGAGTGCTGCGGGCAGCACGCTCTCCTTGTCTTCTCCAAAAGCCTTGTGGTCTACCTTTGCCGTCTGCTTCAGGTCGCTCATCGCCTCGTCGTCGGCCTTGGCGTGGTTTATGAAGTGTGCCAGGAGGGCGAGTGCGGGCTGCAGCTGGTCGTCGCGGCCGGTGAGCGAGAGGTCAAAGGTCTTGCTCTTGGCCTTGTAGGTGGCGGTGACGCCTATTCGTTGCCATTCTCTCTCGAGCCGCTGCTTCTTCAGTGAGTCGGTGCCGATGGTGGCGAGCAACGTGGCCAGCTGTTCGAGCAAGGGCGTGTGCCGTGTGCCGTCGAGGTATCGCAGCGTGAAGGTGAAGATGTCGTTCATCGTGTTCTCCTTGACATAGAGGGTGGCATGCGGCGAGAGGGCGATACGCTGTGCGTCGCCCTCGAAGTCGACCAGCCGTATGGGCTTGTCGGCCACGGGCAAAGCCTCGAGCTCCTTGGCATACTGCGACTTCGCGCCGGCGTTCTTTGGCTGTATGGGCTTGTATCCCGGCTGCTTCAGCGTCTCCTTCGGCTCGTTGCCGTATTTCTTGTGCAGCGTGAGGTATTGATTGGTATAGTACTTGTTGGCCACGCGCACGATGTCGTCTTTCGTGATGGTCTTGATGCGCTCCATCTGGTCGATTACGGCCTGCCACGGCTGGTGTTGCGAGAAGGCATCGAGCATGACGGCTGCGCGGTCGGCGATGGTCTCCAGGCTCTGCTCGGCCTCCATCAGCGTGGCGCGCTTCAGTTCGTCGAGCGTGGCCTGGCTGAACTGTCCCTGCTTGATGCGCTCCATCTGTGCCAGACAGGCGGTCTTGGCCTTCTTCATCTTGCCGAAGGGCAGCTTGGGGAGGATGAGCATGAACTGCAGTCCGGCATCGCTGAAGGCCATGCGCCCGGTCATGGCGGCGAGCACCCGGTGCTCGTTGGTGAGCGAGTCGAGCAGTCCGGCATTGCCATTGTAGAGCAGCTTGTTGGCCACGTCGAGCACCACGCCGTCGGGGTCGTAGTCGGTGGGTGCCGTCATCACCAGTGCCTCTGCCTTGACGAGCGGTATGGGCAGGCGTATGTCGATGGTGCCTGGCTCGATGGCGGGCGGGGCGACGGCGTTGTTGCGGGTCGGTGCCGCCACAGCCGGCAGGCGTCCGAAGGTGGCCTCGAGCAGTGGCTGGAGCTGCCGGGGGTCGATGTCGCCGCAGAGTATGAGCCCCATGTTGCCCGCTACGTAGTATTTCTTGTAGAAAGCCTCCATCTCCGACAGGCGCGGGTTCTTCAGACTCTCGGTGGTGCCGAGCACGGGCTGCCCGTATGGGTGGTCTCTGAATACGGCCCGCAGTGCCTTTTCCATGGCTCCTCCCATGGCATCGGCCGAACGGTTCTTCTCTTCATACACGTTTTCCAACTCACCCTGAAACAGGCGGAACACCGGCTTCAGCAGCCGCTCGGAGTTCAGCCAGCACCACTGCTCTATATACTGTGGCAGGAACAGGTTGTGGTAGTAGGTCACGTCGTAGCCCGTGGCGGCGTTGAGGGCGCTGCCTCCGAAGCGCGATATGAGGCGGTTGAACTCGTTGGGTATGGCATAGTCGGCCGCGCGCAGGCTCAGCTTGTTGATATTGCGCTGTATGGCGGTGCGCTGTGCGGTGTCGCTGGTGGCAGCCAGCCGGTCGTATTGCGTGGCGATGGAGTCGAGCCAGGGGCGCTCGGCGGCATAGTCGGTGGTGCCTATGCGGTCGGTACCCTTAAACATGATGTGCTCGAAGTAGTGGGCAATGCCCGTGCCGGGGCAGTCCTTGGCACCGGCGCGCACCACCACGGCACCATACACCTTGGGCTGTGAGTGGTCTTCGTTCAGCCATACGGTAAGACCGTTCTTCAGTGTGAACTGTTCCACCTGCAGGCTTCGGGGCTGCTGGGCGGCGGCCATCAGCGTGTGCAGCAGCAAGATGGCCATGGTAAGGATGCGGAATCTTTTCATTGTGCAGTTTTTTTTTGCAAAAATAAGGTTTTAAGCTGAAACAGCAATGCGTTTTCAGGAAAAACTGCCAAGGAAAGATGCAAAAAAGCCGGCAAAGACAGGTTGTTGCTGCTTTGCCGGCTATGTTCTGTGGTTCTATGTGTGTAGGCTTAGCGCACTACCACCTTCTGTGCCTCGGTGCGCTGTCCGTCGGTCAGCTTCACGATATAGGTGCCAGCGGGCAGTCCCTGCTGTCGTGCCTCGGTGGCCACGGTCTTCTTCTGCGTGTGCAGTTGTGCCACCTTCGTGCCGCTCAGGGTGTAGACCTCGCAGAAGACCTCGGCCTTCGAGCTGATGCTGCCGATGCCCGTGGCATCGTTGCTCACGCGCAGCACGCCGGTCTTGTTGGCCAGGCCGCTCACGTCCCAGTACAGCCCGTCGGGCAGTTCGGGCAGCAGCCATTTCGGCGTGCCCTGGAAGGTCCTGGTGCATTCCCATACGGTGAACTCGTCGCCCAGCTCTGGGGTGTAGCCCTCTTGCAGCACCACCTGCAGCGTGCCGTTCATGTTGAGCATGGCGGGCTGCAGCTGCGACTGCTTCGACTTGCCCAGGATCAGTGTCACGGTGGCACCCTCTCTCACGTTCATCATGGCGTTGGTCTTGAAGGTGCCCGGTGTGGTCTCGTTGGTATACGAGCCGCATGCCACGAGCTCCGATCCGCTGTCGAGGGTCACGGTGTTCATCACGCCCTGTCCCACGATGCGTGCGCCTTTCCTGACGTAGGTGGCATTCGAGCCATTGACCAGTGTGGTCAGCTTCGACTCGTTGAAGCTCACGGTGCCTTCCTCCACGGTGAGCTGGCAGTTCAGCTTGCCCAGCGTGATGAGGGTCATCTTGCCGGCGCCGCGCTTGATGAGCTTCGAGGCGCTCTTGGCGATGGTGCCGCCGTAGTCGTCGGTGCGGTCGCTGGTGACGCCCACCTCTACGTTGAGGTTGAAGTTGCTGTCGTCGGTGCCCACGATCCAGTTGCCCGAGCCGGTGAAGGTGCCCTTGCCTGCCATCTTGCCCACTACGAAGTCGTGGCCGTTGTTGTTGCAGAGCACGTTCTCGTTGACGCTCAGCGTGGCGTAAGGCAGTCCGTTGGCGTTCTGCAGGTCCATCTGCGGCTGGTAGCTCTTCTTGTTCTGACGGTTTTCCTTGCCCACGACCACGGTGCCCTCGAAGTTGCTCCAGTCGCCCTGCCAGTAGCAGCGTATGCCGCCGGTGTACACGTTGAAGGTGCCTTCTCCGGTGAGCGTTCCCTTGTAGGTAGAGCGGAATCCGCCATAGAACGTGCCGCTGTAGCCCTTGGGCACTACGAAGTTGGCCGTGTTGTCGATGTTGCTGCTCTCGTTGTTGGCCGCCCAGAGCGTTCCGTTGCGGAACTCCACGGTGGCGGGCAGCTGGTCTTTGCCACTGCTCTCCACGGCGTTCACGCGTCCGCCCTTGATGGTGAGCTGGCCGAAGGTGTTGTTCGTGCCCAGTGTCATGGTGCCTGCTCCGGTCTTGTTGACCGTGGCGCCTACGCCCTTGAATCCCTTGTTGTAGGTGAGCGAGAGTCCCGACGGCACGTCGATGTTCACCTCTCCGTTTACGTAGAAGGGCTGGTCGGTGATGACAGGCTGTGACACACGGAAGGTGGCACCGTCGTTGAGCGTCACGCGCTGGCTGGCGTTGCCCAGTGCGCCATAGGCGATGCCGGTGAGGTTGGCAAGCGAGTTCACCTCGAGCGTGCCGGCGTTGACGGTGGTGGCCCCGGTGCGGTTCTCGGTGTTGATGGTCACCTTGGCCGTGCCGTTCTTGGTGATGGTGCCGCGGCCGAGTATGCTGTCGCCCGTGAGGGTGTAGGCCAGCGTGTTGTTGTTGAAGGTGATGCTGTTGGGGCTCACGGCGCCCTTGATGACCACGTTGCCCGTCTTGGCCTGGTCGTCGAACACGATGTCGTCGCCCTGTGCTGCATACACCACCTCATCGCCATTGAGGAAGTTCTTCGTGTCGGCCAGGTCCCATACGTTGCTTTCGGCCGTTCCGTTCCACACCACGGTGGTAGCCTCGCGCATGTCTTCGAGCACGAGGTAGAGCTTGCCGTCGGCCTGCTCGAGCAGGAAGCGCTTGCCGCTGATGCCCTCCACGAGCAGGTCGCTCACGTCGCCTTCCACGGCAGCCACGCTTCCCAGGAGGTAGCGTCCGGCAGCGAGGCTGTTCACGTCGCCTGCAAATTCGAGCACCGGGGTCTTGTATTTCGGCCCGTAGCTCCAGTCGCGGGTGTCTATCACGAGTTTCTGTGCGTTCAGCTGGTCTATGTCGGTTCCCTTCACGTCGAGCACCACGCGCGAGCCGAAGCCCAGGGTGAGCGTCGAGGCGGTGATGGCCCCCACGTTGTCTTTGCCTCCGGGGCAGATGGTGGCGTTGTAGTCGGCCTTCAGCCCGCCCAGGAACTGTCCGCCGTTGCTGATGAGGGTGGTGTGGCGGTTCAGCCATACGGGCGATGCCTGCATGGTTCCGTCGAAGACGAGCGTTCCCTGCCAGATGTTGGTCTCGCCGGTGTGGGCCTCGGTCACGTTGGGCAGCACGAGCGTGCCCTCGCCCTGCTTCACGAGGCGGGTGGTGCCGGTGAAGGCGCCGCCCGTGAGCGTGGTGGTATAATTAACAACGGTACGCGCGGGAGCCTTCGGCGTGCCGCTGGTGGCCTGCTGCGAGCCCGAGCCCTTCACCCAGGCCGGTGTGTTCACGGTGAGGATGTAGGGGCTGGCACCGTTGGCCACGGCGATGGTCTTGTCTTCATATCCCGAGACGAGCAGGTGGTCGGCGGTGGTCTCTATGGTAGCGCCATTGGCCACCTCGGTGCGTCCGGTGAGCATGAGTGGCGGCGGGGCCATGGTGATGCCCTCAAGCTCGCCGAGGAAGAAGCTGGTCTGTGGCGGCTGGTTGTAGCCCACGTTCTGCCAGCACATGCCATTGCGGTATACGTGGTCGTGCCATAGCGTGTAGATGGGATATTCGGTGGCGTAGGTGGTGCAGAAGATGCGCATGGCCGAGTTGTCGCTGGTGCGCAGCACCACCTCTTCGCGCCAGTCGCCGAGTATGTCGCCCTGTGCCGACGGGTTGCACTTCGACGAGTTGTTGTGCACGGCCCCCTCGCTGGTCCAGATGCGTGAGCCGCCCCACTTGAAGATGGCCGCCGGACGGCCCTCGCCGCCTGCCGAGTTGAGAATCTCGTCGAGCAGGTCGCCGTCCCAGTAGATGCGGTTGTTCAGGTTGGCGTAAGAGCCCGACATGGCATCGCCGTTGGTGTTGATGACCTTGTCGCACGAGAGGCCTATGACGCCCGAGCTCACCGAGCGTCCCTGGCTGCCGGGAATGGTGTTGTTGAAGTTGCCGGCCAGGCAGCGGCCGTCGTCGCCGCCGTCGCTCTTGCGGTAATATACCTCTCCGGTGGTGGGGTTCCAGTAGCTGTTGCCCTCCGAGCCCTCCTGGCAGGTGAACTGCTCCAGTCCCCAGCGGTAGGGGTCCAGGTCGGTGCAGTGCTGTGCGTCGCCGTGTCCCAGTCCGGTGGTGGAGAGGCCGTAGCCCGTGTCGTCGATGCACATCGAGCCGAACATGATTTCGTCGCGCCCGTCCATGTCAACGTCGGCGATGGCGAAGTTGTGGAATCCGTTGCCATACCAGGGCGAGCGCGAGTCGTAGCAGTTCCATCGCCACAGCTGTGTGAGCTCGTGGGTCTCGCGGTTCACGCTCAGGGCGCAGAACTTATGCCTCGTATAGCAGCCGCGGCCCAGGAAGATCGATGCGTGGCGGCCGTCGAGATAGGGCGCGCCCATATATATCTTCAGCGAGCGGTGGCCGGTGTCGCTCGCCCCCCACACGGCACTGTATTCGGCTTCGGTGGCGGCCAGCGGGTTGGCCGCCTCGCCCTGCTCGAAGCGCGGCAGTGGGAAGGCCATCGGGGTGAAGCTGTTGCTGGTGCCGTCCCAGCCATAGGGCTCGCCGGTCTCGCCATTGAGGTAGAGCAGGTACTCGCGCCCGTGCTTGGTATACTCGTCGCGCGGGGCTATATAGCTCATGTCGCCAATGTTGATGGTCTTGCCCGATGCGGTGTGAATAATCATGTTGTCGGCACCGCGCATGATGCACTCGGCCTTGCCGTCCTCGTCCCAGTCGTAGCCTATGAGGTCCCACTGCTCGTCGGGTCCGGCCATGAGGTTCGGGCCGAGGTCTATCCACCAGAGTCGGGTGCCGTCGGTCTTGTAGCATTCGTAGAGGTTGAAGTCGGTCTTGTTGTCGGCAGCGCGCAGGTTGCCCTGCGAGTTGTTTCGCTTCACGATGAACTCGGCCACGCCGTCGCCGGTGACGTCGGCCAGCGAGATGTCGTTGATGGTATATCCGCTGGTGGTCGAGCTGCCGCTGGTGGTGCTGTTGCCGATGGTCTTGCCGTCGCGGTTCACCACGGGCATCACCGGCACGTCGTGGTATGCCTGTGCCCATGCCTTCACGGCAGCGCTCTTGGGCTGTGCCACGCCGCGCACCACGGGTTCCACCTCGTAGGAGGCCGATGCCGAGCCGCCCGCATCGCGGTAGTTGGTCACGCTGAGGTCGGAGGCAATCTTCACCCCGTCGCGATAGAGATTGTACTTCGTGTCGTAGTACTCTTCGCCAAACATGCGCCACGACACCAGATAGTTGCCGCCTGCAGGCACGGCCACGATGCCCCGGTCGAGCTTGTCGACCACGCGCTGTGCCTGCACGCCCGAGGCCGTCAGCAGTCCTGCCAAGGCCAAAAAGAGGGTCTTTCTTTTCATCATTCTTCTTATTGTTTAGTAGCTTATATAGTCTTTTCGGGTGCAAATATACGAAAAAACAATGTAACAAACGAGCAATTTCCGAATATTCTTTGCAAGCCAAGCGTCCCCGTTGATAAAAAAAGTTGCTATGTTTGCATGCTCTTATCGCGAATGTCCATAATAAAATGACCGCGAATGATTCATCGATTTATGATTCATTCGCGGTCGTTCTTGTGAAAATGCTTACTATCGTAGGCTTGAATGCCTATGCATGATTTAAGTTACATCATATAATACTTGGTGAGGAAGTAGCTCTTGTTCCAGTCGACGATTTTCACCTCCGACTCCTTTGCCGGATGGATGTCGGACACGTCGAGTACCATCACCTTCTTGTCTGTCGTGTCGTAAAGAGGCCACTCCTTCGCCTTGCCGTCGGGCGACTGGCTGGCGCTGAGCGACGGGTTGCCGGTCTTTGCAAACTGCACCCACATCTTGCGCATGGTCTTGCAGAAGGTGGGGTCGATGTCGGTCTGGTCCGGATGGCAGAATACGATGGGCAGTTCCTCGCCATGGGCAGCTTTCAGCATCGGGGTAGAAGCTTCCACCCTATAGAAGTAGGTGTACGACTTGCCACCGGCATTGGTCTGGTTCTCCGACATCCTCATGCATGGTGCCAGGAACCAGCTTTGGCTGAAGAGGCGGCTGTTGGCTTCCCAGCTTTCTACCTGCTGGTCGCTGAGGTAGCTGTTGACGAGTGCCACCTCGTTTTCCGTCATCTGTGCAAACTTCTTGGCCTTGCGGTCGGCGGCCCATACCAGGAAGTTGTCTGGTTCCATAGCCAAAGCGAAGAAGTTAAACTCGTCTTTGTTGCAGCCCTGCAGGAACGTGATGTTTTTCGCTGCACCGTTTGCATAGGCCTCGTGCGGGGCTGAGGGCAGGATTCTACCGTCTCTCTCAGGGAATGTGTTCAGTGCGTAGGGGCTAGCTGCTTCCACCAACGTCTTGGCATCTACCTTCAGCAGGTCGCCGACGGTCTTGCAGCCCAGTGCCTTCATAATGCCATCCGTGCATGCGATGGCCTCTTCCGTAGAACGTGTGACAGAGGGAGAACCGCTCTGGGCGATGATCTTCTGGAAATAGTTCTGAGAGCCTTTGAGCAGCGCCTGCAGGGTGCAGCTTGCGGCACCGGCCGACTCGCCCCAGATGGTCACGTTGTTGGGGTCGCCGCCGAAGCCGGCAATGTTCTCATGCACCCACTTCAGGGCCATCTGCTGGTCGAGAAGTCCTAGGTTCTGTGCATCAGGATAATCCTTGCCGTCGGCCAGATGCGACAGATGGAGGAAACCCATGACGCCGAGCCTGTAGGCGACGGTGACGACGATGACCTCGGGATTCTCCTTTATGAGGTTGGTGCAGTCGAACAGATCCATGCCCGTTCCGCCGCCTACGAAGGCACCACCGTGAATCCATACCATGACCGGCTTCTTCTCGGCCGACGTGTCGTCGGCCTTCCATACGTTCAGATACAGGCAGTCTTCGCCCATGGATGGCACGATGCCTTCGGCCTGCCAGGCTCCTTTCGCATATTCGTAGGCCTCATACACCCCGTTGTCGGCGGTATACTCCACGGGCGCTTTCCAGCGCAGGTTGCCCACGGGCTGCTGGCCTACGAAGGGAATGCCTTTATAAGTAATGACGTTGTCGGTCTTCTTGCCTATGAAGGTGCCATTGATGCACTTCACGGCCAGCGGATTGTTGGTTCCCGTCTCGGTCTGTGCGGAGCCCGAATCGTCATCGTCCGAACAGGAAGTGAATACCGAGCTTGTGCCGCAGATGAGGATGGCGGCAAGCATCCAGTTTTTTAGTTTCATTTTTGAATTGTTTAAAGTTATAAAGTTTGCTGAGCCTGCAAAAGTAGTCAATTCTTTTTGAAATCGAAATCGTTAAATTGCCCTGACTGGCAGTTTTTTACAATTCTGAAACTGAATTTACAATTCTGAAACTGAATTTGCAATTCTGAGAGTCTTAGCCTTGGAGCCAAGCGGCAGAATAGACTGTCGGATGGCAAACAGGTGGGAATAATTCGGTCCGGCAATTCCGCAAATGGAATAAAAATTACGTATTGTGCGGTTGACCCTCTGCCCCTACGTTGGCAGAGGGTCAACCGCCGAAATTTTTCTGTGAAGAAACCAGGCTAACCTAAATTGATGTGGATTCCGCCCGATTCAGCATCCATTCTGTCACGGTCATGCCCATAATCTGCTTGAAGGCGGCACTGAACGTGCTGTAACTGCGGAATCCGCTCTGGTAGGCCAACTGCTTGGCAACGATAGGCTGATGGGTGGCGACAGCCTCGTTGTAGAGATTGATGAAATGCTGTATGCGCAGACCGTTGATGTAGGCATTGTAGGTGGTACCCTGCAAGGCGAAGTGCCTGCTGAGATACACCCGATTGGTGCCAATCTTCTTGGCGAGCGTATGAGCCGAAATATCGTATTGCAGGTAGAGCCTTGACTCCTCGCAATACTGCTTCAACAACGGTTCGATGCTCTGGGAGAAGCCGTGCGGCGAAGCCGAATGGCCGTGGACGGACGACGGGAGACCGTCGGGCGAGGGGTTGTCGCCGTCGTTGCCGACAGCGGGGCATTTGCCCTCCTCGCACCCAGTATAATCTTCGGCCCCGTCTTCGGCGTAAAGGTCCTGCTGGTGGGCATGGCTCAGGTCGCTGAGTGTTTCCACGCGCCACAGAAGAAAGCCGACGAGCAGGAAGTTGTTCGCCTGCGAAATGTATTTGTAGGCCGGACCCTTGAGGGCAAACGAGTAGATGCCGAAGACCAGCAGGATGATGGCCAGAACCAGTAAGCTCTGCCACACCTCCTTGTGTTCCAGGTCGGCATAATTGTCGCGCAGCCAGTGCCCGTACTGTCTTGTGGCGCGAACCATATATAATAGCAAGGCGATGCCTAAAGCCAGCTGATAGCCATATAGGAACGGTATGATGGCATCGTTGCGGTTCACGATACATGCTGTTAGCCCCACGATGGCGGGGGCTACCATCACGCCGACGGGCCACAACGGTCGCCTGCGGTCTTGCAGCATGACAAGCAGCACAGATACCGACAAAGGAATGAGCGTCAGGAAATCGAGCAAGGCACCAACAAGGTATCCCAGGAAAATATCTTCACTCGAGGTGAGAAAGGCGATAGGCAGATACCACAAGTGGCTCAGCGACATGCTGGCGAAGAAGGCGGCCGTCCATCGGCGCAGGCGTACTGGCGACGTCACGTCGGGCGCAATGGCGTTTGCTCGGCGCAGCAGCAGGTAGCCACATGCCGTCATAGACAGCATGGCCGCAGCTCCGTAAAGCATCATATAGAGAAGGGGTACTTGGCTCTGTTGCTCGTACATGTCTTTAAAACCGCATTTTTGCCGAGGCTAAAGCGCCACGGCCTTCCACTCGGTGATGTTGCGCTCCTCAGATGAGAAACTGATGCCAACCTTGGTGACGGGGCGCCCGTCGAGGCGGTATTTCTCGGCGTATCCTTTCTGGTCTATCTGGGCCAGGGCCTCGTCGGCTGTGTGCCCGTATTTTATCTCCATCACGTAGATGCCCTTTGGCATGAGCAGCGTCAGGTCGGCCTGCCCCTTGGCGGTAGGCTCCTCGGCGCGTATGTCGGCCCCGAAGCTGGTGAGCAGCGTGTAGAGCAAGGCGTGGTAGTAGTGCTCGTTCTTGTTGTCCTGTTCCCACTGATAGGGCACGCCGGCGAAGAACGCCTTGAACGACTCGATGAAGGCCTCGAGGTCGTAGTTGCGGCGGAAGTGGCTGTAAGCCCTGTAGAGGCCGTTGCGCTGGCCGGTGCCCCATTTTGCCGCCACATGCTGGTAGAGGCACTGGGCGAAGCCCTGGCGCACCTCCTGATTGGGCAGGCCCAGCCGGAAGTCGTTGAACTCCGGCTCATAGCTCTTGAGTGTGAGGTAGCCGCTCTGGTAAAGGATGGGCAACGGGTCGTCGTAGCTCTCGAAGGGCAGGTCAAACATGGTGCTCTCGTAGGTCTCCGACTCGATGGCGGTGGTATCTACGGGGGGCAACTGTGCCAGCAGGCTGATGAGTGCACCGCTGGTGCCACGGTCGAACCAGTAGTCGGCCAGTTCACCAGAAGCAAATGCATTGACCAGACTGAAAGGATTATACATGTCTTTCATCTCGCGACTGAAATGGTATCCGTCGTAGCGGGCTTTCATGCGTGCAAGCATGTCATCGTAAGTCGTCCCGTTTCGTCCGGCCATCAGTTCTATGTCTTGGTGCAGCTGTGTGGTCAGCTCCTCTTCCGACACGCCGCAGATGGTGGCGTAGTCATCGCGCATGGAGATGTTCTGCAGGTTGTTGAGCTTGCTGAAGATTCCCATCTGTGAGAACTTCGATATGCCGGTGATGAAGGCAAACTGCAGGTGGTCGTCCTCAGCCTTCAGCGGCCCGAACACGTTCTGGAACCGCTGGCGTGCCTGCGCCACCTTCTCGTTGTCGCCTAAGGAGTGGAGTATGAAGTTGTCGTACTCGTCGCAGAGCACCACCACGCGCTTGCCCGTCTGCTCGTGCAGCGTGCGCAAGAGGTTGATCATGCGTATGTTGGCTTCCTTCGTGCTGGGCGTGATGCCATATTCCTGCTCGTAGCCGGCGAGCGTGGCATCGATGAGCATGTCCAGCTGTTCGATGGTCGAGAGGTCGCCCGCGCTGAAATCGAAGCGCAGGACGGGGTACCTGTCCCATTTCCAGTCGGTGGTGGCTATGAAGAGTTGCGGCTGCTCTATGCCATACTCCGTGGTGAACGCCTCGAAGAGCTCGCGGCGGCCCTCGAAGACGGCCTGGAGCGTGGAGATGAGCAGCGACTTGCCGAAGCGGCGGGGACGGCTGAGGAAGTAGGGGCAGCCCTCGGTGATCATCTTGTAGATGAGAGGGGTCTTGTCTACATACAGATAGCCGTCCTTGCGTATCTTCTCGAAGCTCTGGATGCCTACAGGGTATTTTCTCTTTGCTGCCATGATAACGATTGTATTATTATGGAAATGCCGGTGTCTTCATTGCAAAGATACAATTTTCCTGCAGTATTCGCCACAATGTTATCGCATTTTTAAGATTGTTTATGAAGTCGAATGCTCTACCTTATAAATGGAACACGAAGACACGAAGACACGAAGACACAAAGATGAAGCCTTATATGCGTAGCCCTTTGTGTCTTCGAGTTGTGTTGCCGCCGGATTGTCGTCGTATTTCACGATTCTTACTCGCACTACGTTGAACGGCGAGGTGTCTGGCCACTCCAGTCCACTGATGTCTATCACTACTGGTGAGTCGGCGAAGTAGGTCTTGCCGTTGCCGAACATGCCGCTGATTGTCACAATATTGCTTGCCATAAGATGTTGTTTTTTGGCACGAAGATAACCATATCGCCGCCCATAATCAAGGGCGAACAACATTTACTTCCGCAATCATTTGGCAATTCACACGTTTTTCCGTACCTTTGCAGACGAAATGCTACAACGAATAACAACAATGAATACACAGACAAAATTTTCCGCAAGCCGTCTGATAGTGATGACGCTTGCATGCTTCATGGTGGTGTGCTTTACCGCCTGCGGCGGCGACGATAATCTGTCTGCAGACGATACACTTTCAATAGATTCCACTCCTGTCTCGTTTGCACCTGGTGAAGAGGGAATATTCTTTCTGTACGATTATACTACTGCTGGAAAGTTTGTTGGGGCACATAAGTTTACAACAAAATGGTTCAAGGAAGAAATTACTGTAAACTTGCGGAGGGGTAGACATAAGTTGCTATGGGTTACAGGTGTAAATAACAGCACTCCAATGGAATATCCAGAATCAATTGACTACACACGTCATGGTACTTTCTATTATTCAGATGGAGATAGCATAGTTTGGTATGACAACAATTTACCAATCGGCTTTGGTGTTAGGTATTGCGAGCAAGAAATAAACGTAACTGACCACATAATGAACTCTCAACCTATATCTTTTCTACGAGCAGAAAGCTGTGTGCAGATTATGAGTACAGATTTCTCGCCTTTGCTTGATATATCAAGCGATAATGATCCGTTTGGAATTGGCACTATTGTTGTCAGCCCTTATGTTAAAAGCGTTTCGTTGATGGGGGATAATTTTGTGACTATAAATGGCGGGCTTTCTGGTAATGTTTTCATCAAGAATGTTTCCGAAAACGAGTCGTCATGTGTTACGGCAGTAACATCAATGATGCTTTGCCCGACAGATGGGTTACAAAATATGAATATCATGTGTACCATTTTCGACAAAGATGGGAATGTTATACCGACTACAGACCTTCCTAAAATTTCCATTAAGCGTGGTTATACAACACACTTAGAAGGTCCGTTATTTAGTGGGAGTACGTCAGACTGGAAAGTGTTGATGTATAGACTTGATAGGTAATCTTAAATATACATCATTTCAATTGTGACGTTCCCAAGTCCTGTCTGGTTGCTCACCGTGTATTGCATCTTGCGGATGAAGCCTGTCACGTCGCCAACGCGCACGCGCTTCGTCTTGTCTATAGTTAGTAGTTGTGAAAGTTCCATGCGCACGGGTTGCTTTATGACACGAGCGTTGCGAAGCCAATAGGAGTACTCCTTGTAGAACTGGTCGCACAGTCAGCGATGGCGCAGGTTCTTATTGGTGATTTTGAGATAGCGCTGATTGTCTATGTTTACGGCTGGAGCAGTTTCGCCATCTCCAGCGTAGTAAATCGCCTGAAGCTGGTGCAGTAATTCAGCCCGTGAATCCGTAGTATCTATGTCGAGTATAAGATGTTGGGTGTCGTAAGAGGCTATAGCAGAAGCCTGTTCAATTATACAAGTAATTGCGTATATATATCCGGCCATGTTGCTTCTTTGTGCATAAGTATCCGGCTGAAAAGCGCTGAGATTTTAAAATTCTGGAGCAGGCGCGGTTGCGCTCAAAATTCCTGAAATATGAGAGGGTTTGCAAGCGTTTGAAAATCAATGCGTTGGGAGATGCGATAAAAACGACTTTGCAATTCAGCCTGAATTAGCTCGCAATTCAGCCTATTTTGCAGTGCAATTCAGCCTGAACTGATCTGTAGAACAGGCAATTTTACGACCTGATTCAGGCTGAACGGCAGTTCGCTGAGCCACTACGGACGGGCAAAACAGGCAGTATTGCATTGCCAACTGGTATTCACGGCATTTTGGCCGACCATGACTCGCCCTCCTCCCGCTCCAGATTGCAAAAAATATTTGTCTTGATTATCGAAAAACCGGGTTGAATAAATATGCGTCTCGGGCCGTAGCTTTATAGTGTGGGACATCGCGGCTTATTGGTGTCCTGTCGCATATAATCTATTGTTTCTTGTGCTATACGGCGTTGCTGTAGCATAAATCCAGTCGACAGGCGTAAATCTTTCCAAATAGTTTTGCCACTTCGCCATAATTTCGTATCTTTGCAGCCGAATATGAACAAGTTTGAGAAAACGAATGGCGAGTTCGAGGCGGCCGTGGCCGAGTGTCGCGACCTCTTCGGCAAGAAGCTGCACGACTATGGTGCCTCGTGGCGAATCCTGAGGCCATCGTCGCTCACCGACCAGCTGTTCATCAAGGCCAAGCGCATACGCCAGCTCGAGATCACGGGACTGTCGCTGGTGGGCGAGGGCATCAGGCCCGAGTTCATCGGGCTTATTAATTATGGTATAGTGGGGCTGATACAGCTGGAGCGGGGCTTTGCCGACGAGGTGGACCTGACCAACGACGAGGCCCTGCAGCTCTACGACCGGCATGCCCACGCGGCGCTCGAGCTGATGAAGCGCAAGAACCACGACTACGACGAGGCGTGGCGAGGCATGCGCGTGAGCAGCTATACCGACTTGATACTCACCAAGATCCAGCGGGTGAAGGAAATAGAGAACCTCGCCGGACAGACCCTCGTGAGCGAGGGCGTGGATGCCAACTACATGGACATCATCAACTACTCGGTGTTTGCGCTGATAAAGTTGAGCGGTGAGGGTTGAGCGTTGAGGGTTGAAGCGATGAGCGTTGAGGGTTGAGTGTTGAAGGTTGAGCGATGAGTGTTGCGCGTAGCGTTTTCGTTCATTGCGCGGCCTGATAGGCCGCCCTCCCGCGTAAAGAGCGATGATTGTAGAGCGATGGTGAAGAAGACGATAGTAAACATCTGCCGGATAGTGCTGGCCGTGGTGTTCATCCTTTCGGGGTTCGTGAAGGCCGTAGACCCGCTGGGCACGCAGTACAAGATAGAAGACTATCTCGAGGCGCTGCAGCTGGGCGGCCTGCTGTCGCCATTGGCCACACTGGGCCTCTCGGTGCTGCAGGCAGGGCTGGAGTTCTGTTTGGGCATCTTCCTGCTGTTTGCCATACGGCGGCGGCTCACGTCGAGGCTCATCCTGGCCATCATGGCGGTGATGACGCCACTGACGCTGTGGCTCGCCCTGGCCAACCCCATCAGCGACTGCGGCTGCTTCGGCGATGCCGTGGTGCTGACCAACTGGCAGACCTTCTGGAAGAACGTGCTGCTGCTGGCTGCCGCCAGCGTGGTGGCCGCGTGGCCAAAGGAGATGTTCCGCTTCGTGAGCGAGTCGAACCAGTGGATCGTGATCAACTATACGGCGCTCTTCGCGCTGGGCATCAGCATCTGGTGTCTCTACGACCTGCCGCTGTTCGACTTCCGCCCTTACCACGTAGGGGCCAACATAAAAGAGGGTATGGAGATACCCGACGATGCCGAGAAACCGGAGTTCGTGACAACCTTCGTCATGCAGAAGGGTGGGGAGCAGCGCGAGTTCACCATCGACGACTATCCCGACAGTACCTGGACCTTCGTGGACTCGCGCACCGTGCAGACCAAGGAGGGCTACGTGCCCCCCATACACGACTTCTTGCTGACCACCGCCGAGGGCGACGACATCACCGAGGAGCTGCTGGCCGACAGCGGCTATGTGATGCTGCTGGTGTCGCCACACCTGGAAAAGGCCGACGACTCGAGGCTGGACCTCATCAACGAGCTATATGAGTATGCCAGCGACCATGGCTACCCCTTCTACGGTCTCACAGCCAGCGGCGAACAGGCCATACAGCGGTGGCGCGACAGGACGGGGGCCGAATATCCCTTCTGCCAGGCCGACGAGATCACGCTGAAGACCATCGTGCGCAGCAATCCCGGACTGGTGCTGCTCAGGCAGGGCACCGTCGTAGGCAAATGGAGCCACAACAGGCTGCCACAGCTAAGCGAAGAGCAGGACGCGCTGCCCCTGGAACGGCTGGAGATGGGGCAGATGCCCAACGACTCGGTGCCACGGAAAATAGCGGCCCTGCTGCTCTGGTTTGTGCTGCCACTGTCGCTGCTCACCATCGCCGACCGCACCTGGATGTGGACAAAGTGGCTGAGAAGGAAGAAGGCCGTGAGAAAAAGTGAATGATTTTTTTTAACCCTATTAATAATAAAAAACGATTATGAGAAAGAAAATTGTAGCAGGCAACTGGAAGATGAACATGAACCTGCAAGACGGTATTGCCCTGGCAAAGGAGCTGAACGAGACACTGAAGGCCGACAAGCCCAACTGTGGCGTGGTGATCTGCACCCCGTTCATCCATCTGGCCAGCATCGCACAGTTCCTCGACCAGGACATCATCGGCCTGGGTGCCGAGAACTGCGCCGACAAGGAGAAGGGTGCCTTCACCGGCGAGGTGAGCGCCGAGATGGTGAAGTCGACGGGTGCCCAGTACGTGATCCTGGGCCACAGCGAGCGCCGCGAGTACTATAAGGAGACACCCGAGATCCTGAAAGAGAAGGTGCTGCTGGCACAGAAGAACGGACTGAAGGTGATCTTCTGCATCGGAGAGAGCCTGGCAGAGCGCGAGGCCGGCAAGCAGAACGAGGTGGTGAAGGCCGAGCTGGAGGGCAGCGTGTTCAACCTCTCGGAAGAGGACTTCCGCAAGATCGTCATCGCATACGAACCCATCTGGGCCATCGGCACCGGCAAGACCGCCACGGCCGACCAGGCAGAGGAGATACATGCCTACATACGCTCGATCATCGCCGAGAAGTACGGACAGGCCGTGGCCGACGACACCACCATACTCTATGGCGGTTCGTGCAAGGCTAGCAACGCACCCGAACTCTTTGCAAAGCCCGACATCGACGGAGGCCTCATTGGTGGCGCTTCGCTGAAGTGTGCCGACTTCAAGGGCATCATCGATGCTTGGAAATAATAGCCCACTGCGTGCTAATGAATAATGAAAAATGAATAGTGAATAAACAATACAGACATGATGATGCAGAGATTCTTACAAAGACTGACAAGCAGAAAATGGATGGTGATGGCTTTGTTCTTTACTCATTGTTCATTGTTCATTAGCCCCTTAGGGGCACAGACCTTCACCCAGCGGCTGCAACAGTCGGCAAAGGGCGAAGGGAAGGTGACGCTGCACCAGCAGAAAGGCATCGACGAGCTGGTGAACGGGGCGGCGCAGGCTGCTCCGGCCGAGAAGAAGCCTGCTGAGGCCAAAGAGAAACAGCCGGCGGCAACAGCCGAAAAGAAGACTGCCGAGGCCGCAATGGAGAAAGCCGGAGGCACCCTGGCCGCAAAGGGCGAGAATGCCGCAGGCCGCATGGCGCAGCGCGATACGGCCGAGGTGACCGCAGACTCTGCTGCTCAGAAAAAACTGGGGCACACCTACAAGGTGACGGGCTACCGCGTGCAGGCTTTTGCAGGCGGCAACTCGAGGGCCGACAGGCAAAAGGCTGAACAGACGGGCAACCAGCTGCGCATGCTCTTCCCCGACGAGGCCGTCTATACGCATTTCTATTCGCCAAGGTGGATATGCAGAATGGGCAACTATCGCACCTATGCGGAGGCACTGCAAATGCTGCGCGAAGTGAAAAAACTGGGGTTTGCCTCGGCTACCATCGTGAAGGGGAAAATTACCGTGCAGTACTAATGTTTCCATAATCATTAAATCTCTTAAAAGTGTATCCAGAAAACGAAATATTCCGTGAAGGCCTCGACGAACTGGCCGCTCACTACAAACGCGTATTGGAACTGCTGGGCGAAGACCCTGCACGCGAAGGGCTGGAGAAGACGCCCATGAGGGTGGCCAAGGCCATGCAGGTGCTCACACGCGGATACGAGATGGACGCCCACAAGGTGCTCACCGACGCGTTGTTCAAGGAAGACTATTCGCAGATGGTCATCGTGAAAGACATCGACTTCTTCTCTATGTGCGAGCACCACATGCTGCCCTTCTACGGACAGGTGCACGTGGCATATATTCCCAACGGCTACATCACCGGCCTGTCGAAGATTGCCCGCGTGGTCGACATCTTCAGCCACCGGCTGCAGGTGCAGGAGCGCATGACGCTGCAGATAAGGCAGTGCATCGAGGAGACACTGCACCCGCTGGGGGTCATGGTCGTGGTCGAAGCCAAGCACATGTGCATGCAGATGAGGGGCGTGGAGAAGCAGAACAGCATCACCACGACAAGCGAGTTCAGCGGGGCGTTCAACCAGGCCAAGACAAGGCAGGAGTTCATGAACCTCATTCATAAGTCGTGAGGCCGGGATTTTCGGGATTTTCGGGATTCCGTTCTCTCGTGATTTCGTTCTTTCGTTCTCTCGTTCTCTCGTGATTTCGTTCTCTCGTGATTCCGTTCTCCCGTGATTCCGTTCTCCCGGGATTTCGTTCTCTCGTGATTCCGTTATTCCGTTACCCTTAAAAGATTAAAAAAATGTATCAAAACAATCTCGGAAACTACCGCACCAAGGAAACACTCTTTGGCATGTTCTATCACAGCTGTCTGGGAAAAATCATTCTGCTGCTGCTTTTCCTTGGACTGCTTTCGGTCATTGCTTTCTTCACCCGGCCCGACGAAAAGACCGTGCGGGCAGAGATGGACGACAACATCAGACAGTGTATCATGTCGCCAGACAGCTTGCACAACGACTGGATGGACGATGCCGTGGCCAACATCGGCTACATCTTCACCACGGCCGACTCTACAGTGGACCATGAGCTGCTGAGAAATTTCCAAAAGTATAACCGGCTGGAGTATTACGAGCACCCGCTGTATTCCACAATGTATGTATACAACAATTTCCATATCGAGGGCATACGCTGTGGCATCGGCGTGTTTGGACTGGTCATCCCTACGGTCAACTTCAACGACTTGATCCTGCGCGAGGGGCCTATACGCAAAGATTATAACCACCCGCTCATCGAGGTGAACACCGATGAGTACCTGGGCTCGAACCCCGATCCTATCTTCCACGGAGAATACGACAACCAATGACTTCCGACTTACAGCTACTCACGTCGCAGGTATGCGACATTGCCCGACGGGCAGGGGCGTATATCCGCCGGGAACGGCAGCACTTCAGCGAAGCGCGCGTGGAGCATAAGCATGCCCACGACTATGTGTCGTATGTAGACAAGCAGTCGGAACGCCTCATCGTGGAGGCGCTCCGGCTGTTGCCTGTAGAGGCTGGCTTCGTCACTGAGGAAGGGTCGGCGCAGTATGCCGATGAGCAGTACTGCTGGGTGATAGACCCGCTCGATGGAACGACCAACTTCATTCATCGTCACCCGCCATACGCCGTGAGCATCGCGCTCATACAGGGGCGGCAGATCGTGCTCGGCGTGGTCTATGAGGTATGTGCCGACGAATGCTTCTATGCCTGGCAGGGAGGCGGCGCCTATGTAGACGGACGGCCGCTAAGCGTGACAAGACATGGCATCGGCGAGGCGCTGCTCTGCCTGCAGCTGCCCTACGACAGCGAGGCCTACCGGCCGGTGGCCTGTCATCTGGTGAGCGTGTTCTACGGCCGTGCCGCCAGTGTGCGCATGCTGGGGTCGGCGGCCATCGCACTGTGCTATGTGGCTGCGGGCAGGCTCGATGGGTATGTGGAGAAATACATAGGGCGCTGGGACTACATGGCGGGCGCCCTTATCGTGAAGGAGGCTGGTGGAGAGGTCTCCAGTTTTGAGGGAAGCCCGGACTTCACCACGGGCAACAGTGTGGTGGCTTCAAACGGATTGATACATGCCGAACTGCTTGAAGCCATTGCCACGGCCGGGAGCTAAAAGCTCAGCTCCCGGCCACGGTAGAACCTGATGAGGGCCTGCTGATAAAGATATTCGTAGCGGGCCTGCGTGAGGTCGCTTTCTGTGCGCAGATAGGCATTCTTCGACTCGTTGAACTCTGTGATCGTGGCACGGCCATTCTCGTATTTCGCCTGAACCAGACGGAAGGCATCGGTGGCGCTCTGCCGGGCCTGCTCGCTGCTCTTGAGCTTCTGCCGGGCGGCCACGGTGTTATAGTATGCCTGCTGAATCTCCTTGTAGAGCGTCTTCTTCGTGAGGTCGAGCGAGAGCAGCTGGTTCTCGTGGTCGATTTTGGCACTGCGGATGCTGTTGCGGGTGGAGAAACGGTCGAAGATGGGTATATTCAGACTGAACCCGAGATACTGGCTGAAGTTGTTCTTCAGCTGTTTGCCAAAGCCGTCGGCAGTGAAACCGCTGGTCTTGTAGTAGTTGCTGCCCATGCCGGCGCTGAACGAGAGCGTGGGCATGTAGCCGGAACGGGCCAGGGCGATGCTTTTCTGGGCTGCCTGCAGGCGCAGCTGCTGGGTGCGCACCTCGGGCTTCACGGCAATGGCCTCGGCATAGATCTCGTCGGGCTGCGGCAGCGTCGAAGGGGCTTCTGTGCTTTCCGGCAGTATGGGCCTTGCCACCTCGAACCCCTCGGGCGTGGGCAGCTCAAGCAGTTGCGAGAGTGCCAGCACCGAGAGTTGCAGGTTGTTGCGGGTCTGGGTGGCGGTGAGCCGGCTCTGCGCCAGGGTGGCCTTCTGCTGCGACAGCTGTGCCTCGCTGGCGCGGCCTACGTCGAGCAGGGCCTGAAGGCGCGCCACCTGGGCCGAGTCGATGGCTATCTGCCGCTGGGCCACCTCGCTCAGTTCCATGTTGTAGAGTATCTGTACGTAGGCCTGGGCCACCTGTATGCGTATGTCGTTCTTCGCCTTTTCCAGTTCGGCGGTGGCCGCCTGCAGGTTCAGTCTGCTCAGCGCGATGGTGTTGGGTATGCGGAAGCCGGTGAAGAGCGGTATCGACGTGCCCAGCGAGAACGACGTGGAGCTGGTGTTCTTGTTGGCGTATGTGTTCTCGGCCGTCAAGCCACGACCGAACGAGAAGTTCTCGTTGGCCGAGCCGTTCAGGTCGGGCAGCCGCTGGTTGAGGGCGTTGGATAGTTGTACCTCGCTCTTCCGCTCCTGGTTGGCATATTGCTTCACCGCGATGTTGTGCTCCACGGCATAGTCGCAGCACTGCTTCAGCGTCCACGGCTGTTGGGCGGCAGCATGGCTCAGCGACAATTGACAGATGATAAGTGATAAGGCAACCTTCTTCATGTTCTTACTCGTTGTTGTTGTCGTCGGTGATAATCTGCGGTCCGCGTAGCTTCTCGTTGGTGGCGGCTCCCTTCTTGATCTCTATGCTCACGCCGTCGCTCAGGCCGGTCACCACCGGTCGGCGGGTGTATGTCTTGTCCTTGCCCGTGGAGTCGGTGAGCACATAGACGAAGGTGCTGTCGCCAGAGAACTCGATGGTGCTCTCTGGCACGGTGACCACTTGTTTTGCTTCGGCCAGGATAATCTCGGCATTGGCCGAATAGCCCGAGCGCAGCATGCCGCCCTGGCCGCCCTTCCCCGATGTCAGGGTCACGGCGGCCTTGATCTCAAACTGGTTGGCACCGTTGCTCTGTATGGCCTTGGGCGAGATATACTCCAGACGCGCGTCGAAGGTCTCGTTCTGCAGGGCGCCGATGGTGATGGTCATGGGGATGCCGATGACGAGCTGGCCCACCTCGGTCTCGTCGATGTTGCCACGGAAGATGAGGTCTTGCATGTTGGCCACGGTGGCGATGGTCGTGCCGTCGTTGAAGGTGTTCGAGTTGATGACCGAATTGCCCACCTTCACGGGTATGTCGAGGATTACGCCGCTGATGGTCGAGCGGATCAGTGTCGACGAGGCCGAGGCGTTCGACTTGCTGACGCCGTCGCGCACCACCTGTAGCGCATCGTCGGCAGCGGCCTTTTCCTCCCGTGCCTGGCGCAGCTGCTGCCGTGCCTTCTCGTATTCCTCATCGCTCACCACGCGCTGCTCGTGAAGCGTCTCGGTGCGCTTGAAGTCGGTTTCCACCTGTTTCAGGTTGATTTCCGACAGGCGCACACGGCTCTCGGCGTTCGACAGCTGACCCATGTCGGGAATCACCTTCACGCGGGCTATCACCTCGCCGGCCTGCACCGTCTGGCCTGGCTCCTTCATCAGCTCGGCGATGATGCCGCTTATCTGTGGCTTCACGCTCACCTCATTGCGCGGTTCGATGGTGCCGGTGATGATGGTGGTCTTCTGAATGTCTTTCACTTCGGGCGTAAACTCCGAGTAGACGATCTCCTTGGGTTGGCTCTTCTGCCAGAGAAACACGAATGTGCCTATGAAAATCAGGGCCACCACGACGGCCATTGCCAATTTAAAATATTTCTTCATCTCAATTACGAATTATGAATTATCAATTCTGCATTATAATTATTCATCTCTCATCGCGTCGACGGGCTTGATGCTCATGGCGCGTGCCGCAGGAGCCAGGCCAGCCAGCACACCCATGGCGGCAATAACGACGGCGCAGAAGATGGCCGTCCAGAAACCCACCTGGAAATGCACCAGCAGGATGCCGTCTTCGGTGTTATACAGTTCCAGCATCTGCAGTATGAGCACAGCGAAGAGAATGCCGCTCATGCCGGCCACGAGGGTGAGCACGATGCTCTCGCTGATGATCTGCGAGAGAATCATGCGCGGCGTGGCACCGATGGCTCTTCGTATGCCAATCTCGGTGGTCCGTTCGCGCACGGTGACCATCATGATATTGCTCACGCCGATGGCGCCGGCCAGCAGTGTGCCGAGACCCACGAGCCAGATGAGGAAGTTGACGCCGCGGAACATGTTGTCCATCAGCTGAAACAGCACCTCGGTGTTGAACACCATGATGCCCCGTTCGTCGTTGGGGTCTATGGTGTGTGCCCTGGCTATCACGTTTCGCATCTTCGGCGCTATCGTGCTCATCACCACTCCCGGCCGTCCTGTCACGGCAATCTGGTCGATGGCGTTGCCCCGGCTGTAGGCCTGCTGCATGAGCGTGATGGGAATGGTGACGGCGGTGCCGGCCTCTCCCACCATGCTCTGCATGTTGTAGTCTACGCCCACCACGCGGTAGTAGATGCCGTCGATGCGAATGGTGCGTCCGCAGGGGTCGCCTCCGCCGGGGAAGAGATTATTGTATACCTTCTTGCCAATGACGCACACCTTTCTTTTTTGCGCCATGTCCATGTCGTTCAGGTAGCGGCCGTAGCGCATCTTCGGCTCGTTGATGCGCTGATAGTCGGGCGTGGTGCCTTGTGGCGACACCGACGACTTCCTGTCTCCGCAGACTGCCTGTCCGCCGAAGCTGCGCAGCATCGGGGCCACGGCATCCAGCTCGGGCACCTGCTGCTTCAGCCGCTCCACGTCTTTGTATACCATGTTCCAGTACCGCCCTTTCGACAGTCCTTTGTAGGCTTTGGTGGTGGGCTGTGCCCAGATCATCGACGAGTTGGTGGCGAAGCCCTCAAACTCCTTGTTGAGCAACTCCTTCACGCCCTTGCCGCCGCCCATGAGTGCCACGAGCATGAACACGCCCCAGAACACACCGAAGCCGGTGAGGAAGGAGCGCGACTTGTTGCGGGTGAGCGTGTCGAGTATTTCGCGGTAGGTGTCGAGGTCTATATGCATTCGCTATTCACTATTAACTATTTATTCTGCCCTCAGCGCTTCTATTGGCCTGATGCGCGCGGCTTTCAGCGCAGGGATGAGCCCGGCGACGGTGCCGGCAATGATCATTACCAGCGTGGCTTCGATGCAGACATCGAGTCCTACGGTGGGGTTGACGAACATCGTGGCCTTGAACAAGCCCGAGTCTATCTGCGTGTGGCCTATGGTGGCATCCATATATTCATTGGCCGCAATGCCTAATACCATGCCGATATAGCCGAAGAACGTGGTGATGATGACGCTCTCTACGATGATGAGGCGCAGTATGCTCCATGGCCGTGCGCCAATGGCCTTGCGTATGCCAAACTCGTGAGTGCGCTCCTTCACGGTGATGAGCATGATGTTGCTCACGCCCACGATGCCCGAGAGCAGCGTGAAGAGACCTACGATCCATAGGGCGGTGCGAATGATCGAGAGACCCTTGTTCATCTGCATGGCCTGTGTGAACCGGTTCCATATCCAGATGGCGTTCTGGTCGTCGGGCGCTGCCTGGTGGTTGCTGTTCAGCCGTTGGCGGTAGCGTGCCTCGAAAGCCTCGTTGGCCTGTTCGGTGGGCAGTCCGTGGAACGAGTATTCTATGTTGCCCACCTGGTTGTCGCCGATGCCGTACATGGTCTTCAGTGTGGTAAATGAAGTGAACGCCTCGTTGTTCTCGCGGCTTTCGTCGTCTTTGTAGATACCCACCAGCCGGAAGGCGATGTTGCCCACGTTGACATACGTCCCCACCATCGATGCCAAATGGTTGCTGCCTGTCGTCTCTTGGTTGCTGCCCAGTAGTTCCTTGGCCTGCGACCTGGCTAGCACGAGCACCTTCCGCTTGTGCCGGAGGTCGAGATCGTTGATGAACCGTCCGTGCAGCATTTCGCGCTTGTTGATGCGTATGTGGTTGGGGAATACTCCCGTGAGCTGGCTGTTCACATACTCCTTGCCCTTGCTCACCACGGCCGACTGGTTCAATACTGCCCCCACGTCGTCGATATGGTCATGAAACTCGGTCTGCGTGGCCATCAGGTCCTTCTGTGCCAGATTGATGCTTCGTCCCTCGGGCAGTCCTTGGTAAGCCTTTTCAGTCCAGCCGCCGAAGACCATCATTGAGTTGCTCAGGAATCGGTTGCTCGACCGTGTGATGGCGTTTATCAGTCCGTTGCCTGCCCCGAGCAGCACGATGAGCATGAAGATGCCCCACGCCACGGCAAAGCCCGTGAGCGAGGTGCGCAGCTTGTTGCGGCGTGCTGTCTGCCAGATTTCATTCAATAACTCCATCTACTATTCTGATGATCCTGTTAGTCTTTTCAGCCACGGAGGGGTCGTGGGTCACGATGACCTGCGTCATGCCTTCCCTTTCGTTCAGCTCCTTCAGCAGTTGCATCACCTCAACCGACGTCTTCGAGTCGAGTGCTCCCGTAGGCTCGTCGGCCAGTATGATCTGTGGCTGCGTGATGAGTGCCCGGGCAATGGCCACTCGCTGCCGCTGTCCGCCGCTCAGTTCGTTGGGGTAGTGGTCGGCCCAGTCCAGGAGGCCCAGCTTCTCCAGGTATTCCAGGGCCAGGGTATGGCGTTTCTTGCGGCTCACGCCCTGGTAGAACAGCGGCAGCTCCACGTTCTCCACGGCCGTCTTGAACGAGATGAGGTTGAACGACTGGAAGATGAAGCCAATCATCTTGTTGCGGTATTCGGCGGCCTTGGTCTCCGAGAGGTCTTTGATGAGCACGTCGGCCAGCTTGTAGATGCCCGTGTCGTAGTTGTCGAGAATGCCCAGAATGTTGAGCAGCGTGCTCTTCCCCGAGCCGCTGGCCCCCATGATCGAGACGAACTCGCCCTGCTCTATGTCCAGGTTGATGCCCTTGAGCACGTGGAGCGGCTGAGCCCCGTAGTAGGTTTTGTTGACGTTTTCTAAGTGAATCACGGCTGTTGCTTACATTTTGAGTGGCAAAGATACATATAAAGTTACAACATTGCGAATTTTTTGTTGGAAATTAAAGAAATTCTACTAATTTTGTTAATTTCTCATACAATTGTTCATCGGTTCAGGTGCTGCCACTTGCCCACCACGTCTTCTATGCCCAGTCCTAAGAGCTGCATCTGCCGGAACAATTCGGGCAGCTGGCGTTCCAGAAACTCGTGGCGGCGCTGCTCTAAGATCTGAGCTCGCGCCCCCGGGGTGACGAAGTAACCCAGTCCCCGCTTGTTATAGATTATATGTTCGCGTGCCAAGAAGTCGTAGGTCTTCATTGCCGTATTGGCGTTCACCTCGAGCAGCACCGCATACTCCCTCACCGATGGGATGCGGTCGTCGTCCTTGTACTTGCCAGCCAGGATCTCGTCGCACAGACGGTCGGCCATTTGCAGGAATATCGCCTTGTCAGAATGAAATGTCATGGTAACGGAAGGTGAAGAGTGACTTGAAAAGCGGAAAGCGGCAGAACAGCCTGTAGGCCAGGAGCGACAAGAGCAGTGACAGGAGAGTCAGGAGCAGTGTCACCTGCCAGCTGTTCCCTCCCAGACTGTCGAGTGAGAGGTAGGCGCAGCCATAGAGCGTCAGGCCGGCGAGCAGCCAGCCCGCGTAGCCAGCCACGACGCTGGAAAGCAGGCAGAAGGCGTGGGTGGCGACGATGACCGACCATGCCTCCATCGTCTCCTCAGGCGAGCCCATCCATGTCGGCTGCATCGTCAGCCACTGCCACATCGTAGAGAAGAAGAGCGGTATGACGCTGGGCTGGTTGCCCTGCTCTATGAGCAAAGGCAGGATGGCCATGCGCAGCAGGTCGCCCACTATGAAGGCAACGGACAGGACAGCGAACAGCAAGGGCACATAGATGAACCAGAGCGCCAGGAACTTTTCTGCGTTCGAGGCAGGCAGCATCAGCAGTTGGCGTCCGGCATGGTGCCGGTGCAGCGTGCTGAAGGCGAACGTAGCCCCCACCCACATCAGGAACACCAGGAACAGCAGGCTGATGTTGGAAGCCTTTTCCAGCGTTCTTGCCGAAGCATTGCCATAGATGTCGATGTTATAATACATGGCATACGTGAGATACCAGGTGAACAGTGCGGCGGCCAGGAGGAAGAGGTTCCTCAGTTTGGCGGCTTCGTAGGCGTAGAGCCAGCGGAGGATACGGAGGATGCGGAGGGGGTGGGGGAAGTGGAGGGGGAGGATGGAGTGGATGGGGTGGGGGACGCGATGATATCGCGTCTTACGGGACAGAGGGGTCATAGGAAGGCGAGGTATTTGTGTCCGATGAGGGTGCGGCGAGGGAAGAGCCTGTAGGCGGCCGTGTAGTGGATGATGGCCAGCAGCGAGAGGAGGATGGCGACGGGTAGCGACCAGGAGTCGTAAAGCCCGCCGGCCATTTCGGTGGCAAAATGGTCGCGCAGCCACATAAAGGGGAAGAGCAGCAGCAGCGGAATGATGGCATAGAGGATGGCATTGCGCCGGATGATGGTGGCTAAGAGCACGCAGAACGAGTGCCACCACAGCAGCGGGCAGAGGTCGTCGAGCAGCATGGGCAGCACGAAACGACCGTCGGCATAGTAGTCGCTCAGCATCAGGCGGCGCAGCAGCTCGGGCAGCCCTGAGACGAAGGCCGAAGGGAAGAGCGCATGGTAGAGGCCGCTGCACAGCAGGTCGGCCACGACGAAGCCCGTGAACCATACGAACAGGCCCTCCACGGTGAATATCAGCACCGTAGCGATGAACTTCTCCTGCATCGTGGCGGGCAGCATCAGGTAGCCGCAGGCCATCTGCTTCGACGACAGGCGGTTGAACATCGAACAGGCCATGATGCAGAGCATGTTGGCACCGATGGTCCAGCAGGTGTCCACTGCCTTGTTTGCCCCCTTGCGTATCGCCTCTTCGCTGAGGTCGGTCGTGCCTACGTCTATGAGCCGGAAGGCCATGAACATCATGACCATCACAGCGAGCACGATGGTCAGCATCGTGACGCCGGGCATCTGCCAGCGCAGCACTTTCCACAGGCGGGGTAGCGAGACGTTCTTCATCGTATGGCTCCTTTCGTTACGGCATTGAACAGCAGTTCCAGGTTCAGCTCGGTCTCGGGCATGTCGGGCGTGCGTGGTGCTATCACCGCGAGGCCCTGTGGCGACGGCTCGCTGTAGAGGGCACCGGCGGCCTCGGCGTTCACCTGACACGTAGTGAAGGCTAGCCGGCTGGTGAGCGAGGCCACGCTCTCATTGAGCAGCAGGGTGGAGTAGTCGCTCAGTATGAGGATATGGTCGAGCAGTGGCTCCACGTCGTGCACCTGGTGCGTAGAGATGATGATGGTGCGCTCGTCGGTCATGTTCTGCGCTATCACCTTGCGGAACTGGCTCTTCGAAGGGATGTCGAGACCGTTGGTGGGTTCGTCCATCAGCAGGTATTGCGCCTGCGTGGCGAGCGCAAAGCTGATGAGCACTTTTTTCTTCTGTCCCATCGACAGCGCATAGAGCTTCGTGGTGCCAGAAAGGTCGAACTCCCGCAGGCAGCGTTCGAGCACCTCGTGGCTGAAGCGAGGGTAGAAGGGTGCGTTGTCGGCTACGTAGCGGTCGAGAGTGGCGAGGGGGAACTCGAACTCCTCGGGCACGACGTACATCTGCTCCAGCAGCTGCGGGCGGCGGTCGCAGGAGCGGAAGGAGCGGCGCGCGGTGGAGGGCTGGCTTTCGGGGGGCGCGGTGGGGGCTGCAACAATGTTGCAGCTTACGGGACAGCTGGCGGCAGGGGCTGCAACGATGTCGCAGCTTACCGTGCCGCTGTCGGGGCGCAGCAGTCCGGCGATGAGGTAGAGCAGCGTGCTCTTGCCCGTGCCGTTCTTGCCCAGCAGCCCATAGATGCCGCCCTGAGGCAATTGCAGGGAGAGGTCTACAAACACCGTCTTTTTCTGCGAGTAACGGAAACTCATCGTCTGAATGTCTATCATCTTTGCTTCGTTGAATGTTCTTTTTAGTGTACTACTTTGTTAGTACACTGCAAAGGTAAATTATTTTCCGTTATTTTGCAAGCTTTTCTGTGTTTATTTTCAGTCGAATTGTGTTTTTTCTGAAAAAGAGAGGTGGGAGATGCCTCCCGGTCGCCGGTGGCGTTTGCGGGCTGGTTGCGAATGCCCTTGGCCTCGATGATGGCGTTGCCCAGGTCGGTGAACGGCTGGTTCGTCGTGTTGGCTTTCTGGTAGCCGCGCACCACTCAACTGAACAACAACAACCTTAAATTGTATTTTTAATGTACGCGTACATTTAACTATTATAAGCACAACCAACGAGGCTGACCAACAGCCCACTTTGCTGTCTGCCTACGACCACGACCTGCAGCAGCTGCAGCAGCACTTCGGCGACTTCCTGCCTGCTGCCGACAATGAAAAATCTTGACAAATGCCCCGCTGAGAATCGAACGGCGGTCAGCAAACGGCCTGTCGACTTCGTCTGAGCGATTCTCGCGGAAATTTATAAACGCCTGGCTGACTGAATGTTATGAAAATCTGCAAGAAATATGCCTCGCCTTTCCTCGCAATTCAGGCTGAACAAGGTGGCAATATAGCCTAAATTGTCGATTAATCCAGTCTGAATTGCATCGCAAAACAGACAGAATAGCGACCCAATTCAGCCTGCCTTGCAGCCGCATGGTGGTTGCGTGGCGGCATCAAGGACCCTCGGCCATTGTCTGAAGGCCCTTCTGCCATCCTAGAATGGATAGTTGCCAAGGGTGCTTTTTTCATGAATTATTTTTACAAGCAAACGATACCCACCAGCCTACTGCAATTGAAAGAAAACAACTTTAACAACAGAAAACACTCTTTTTCTGACTGCAGTTTTAACTGAACACGAAGACACGAAGACACAAAGTTTTTACTGACAGAGCTGAAGTTAAAAAATCAAAAATATCTGTTGGAAAAGCAAAAATCACAATGAAGTGTCACAAAAAAAAACTATTTTTGCACCGATATATCGAAACGAATACCGCACCGTTCAGTGTTGCCCGCCAACTCTGCACACCGGCTACTATTAAAGAACGAAGCTAAAAACTAATTATTATCCAATAAATATACAATTAACAAATTTAAAACAAACGGTTATGAAAAAAACACTACTTCTTGCAGCCTTTGCAATGGCAGGCATGGTGAGCGCTCAAGCCTTCGAGGTGGGCGACTATGTCTACACCAAGACGCAGAGACTGAAAATTTCGGGTGAGAACCTGGTGCAGAATGGTACTTTTGCCGAAGGTTTCTCGGCCGGTGGCTGGTGCAGTGCCGCTGCCGACGGCATCGTGAACCAGGGCGTATGGACGGTGGTCGACGGCATCGGCCCCAACGGCGAGGCTGCCGTGCAGAGCCAGGCCGCCACGGCCGACGAGGCCCTGTGCAACGTGTGGGCAGGCCTTGAGGGCGGACAGACCTACGTGGTGTCGTTCGACATCAAGGGCGAGAGCACAGGCACTACCACCGTGGGCACCACGGTAGGTGCCAACTATGCCGACTTCTTCCTCAACGGTGACGGCTCGCGGGCCCATGCCGCCAGCACCGACGAGGCTCCCGTGGTGAACGTGGCCACGGCCTTTGACTTCACCGACGAGTGGACCACCGTGTCCTACGTGCTCACCCCCGATCAGGGGCAGATGCTCGTGATGCACTTTGAGCGCCTGGCCACGGGCGTGGCCATCACCAACTTCTCGCTGCACCAGGCCGACGAGGTGTTCGACGACCGCATCGCACGCAAGAAGCTGGCCTGGGCCGACAAGCTGCTGGCCGACCCCAACTTCAACACCGACGAGGCTGCCGGCGCCAAGGAAGAGTTCATGGGCGTATATGCAGCCGTGGCCGAAGACCTGGAGAATGGAGGCGAGACCGCCGGCGAGTATATGGATGCCTTCGACGAACTGCTGGGATATTATCTCGACGCATCGTCAGACAACATTGCCACCGAGGAGTTCTTCAAGTACTCGAGCGACCTGACCACCTTCCCCAAGTATAACCGTGGACAGATTTCCAACGGTCAGATTATCGGTGGCTTCGTCTTCCGTGGCGACAACTGGTATCATGGCTCGGGCAGCGACCAGTTCAACAAGTACATCGGCCCTGGCGGCAAAAACCACAACGGCCCGGGCTCTGTGGCTCTTTACAGCACCACCCTGCCTGCTGGCAAATACTATGTCTCGGCCGAGATTCGCAATGCTTGGGCTGCCAGTAACTGGGGCAACGTCTGGACCTTCGACCAGGCCGACATCATTGGCTTCGTGGGCAAGGACTCTACCAACTTCGGTACCATCAAAGGCGAAGAGTGGACCAAGTTCTATGTCGTGGCCGAGCTGAAGGAAGGCGAGACCTTCGAGGCCGGCTTCTACTGGAACGGCCCCGACGTGACCAACCCCTCGGGCGTATGCTATGTGAGGAACTTTGAGGCACGCGCCTTCGGCAATGTCGTTGAGGAAGCACACCGTGTGGCGGCCTGGAACACCTTCATCGCCCAGTGGAATGCTGCCAAGACCAACCGCGAGGCTCTCATTGCCCTGCAGGCCGATGCCAACTATCCTTGGGAGAAAGACTCGCTGGCACGCGCACTGGCACAGTGGGATCCCTACTACAACGCCCTCATCGCAAAAGGCTGGATAAGCGAAGACGGTGAAGACACCGGCGTGGCTACCAACGACGAACTCACCGACTGGGCCACCTATCAGGGCGTGGAGCTCTACGACGAGACTGGTGAGCTGCTGAAGTACCAGCTGGTGCGCGGCTACCAGAACGCCATCAACTACGTGAAGGCTCAGAACAAGATCTTCCAGGATGTGGCCGACGAGATTGCCGCTGCCGAGGCTATTCGCGACGACGACATGAACCTCACCGGCGACAAGCAGACCTTCCAGACGGCCATCGATGCTGCCCAGAACCTGCTTGACACTACCAAGAAGAACACTACCGACGCTACACGCGAGGCCGACGAGGCCACGATGAACACCGTGCTCGAGACGCTGAAGGCCGCAGAAGAGGCATTCAAGGCCAGCGTCGTTCCCTTGACACCGATTATCGACATCGACTTCTCCAACGGCTTCGAGCCCGTGAAGACCGCCGTCACCGAGGGAGACGAACCCACCACGTCGAGCTATGTCATCAAGGGCACGGCCGGAGAGATGAGCTTCCCCCTGGCTGCCGTGAGCTACAATGAGGAGACCGGCACCTATGCCAACACCGGCAATACCTTCGGCCTGGGCACAGGCGAGGGCGAGGCACTGCAGTTTGGCGACGTGCTGCGCGTGGGCAACAACACGGCCACGGTGGCCCTGAACGAGGTTCCGGGCGACGAAGACGTGGTGCGCGTGCAGTTTAACGCATGGTTTGGCAAGCTCGGCGGCAAATACATGTTCGTAGAACTGCGCAACGCTGCCGGAGAGCGCGTGGCCGGATTCCGCTACAACCGCTACGACAACGCCATCGGCTACAACGACTTCAACAACGAGGGCAACACCGGCATGGACATACAGAAGTATACCAACAACATCAGCAACGTGAACAATGCCGACATACTGACCGACAAGAACAAGTCGTCGTTTGACCTCATCATCGACTATAAGGCTAAGACCATGGTGGGAACCATCACCACCACCAACGGCACCTGCACAGGCACCCCCGTAGCACTAAGCACCCTCGCCGACAACAAGATTGCCACCTTCGCCGTAGGCAGCGACTACAACAACGAGGGACGCCGCTGCTGGTTCGACGACCTGGTTATCTACAAGTATGCCTCGCAGGCTGCCGGCCCCATCGACACGGGCATCGCCACCGTCGACAACGCTGTCAAGCCTGCCACCGGCGCCATCTACAACCTCATGGGCGTGCGCCTGAACAGCAAGCCCGCCAAGGGACTCTACATCATGGATGGCAAGAAGTACATGGCTAAGTAAGCCACGGCTACACATCTTTTATAATATTATTAAGGTTGAGGGCGCCATCGGGGTGCCCTCAACTTTTTTTGCTGAAAAAGCTTTGCTGTTTCCGAAATATTGGTTATCTTTGCAAAAAAAGAACAGTTATGACGATAGCTGGCACAGCAGGACGAGAAATTGGCCCAGCAAGGTGAAGAATTGGCCCAGCAAGGTGAGAAGCTGGCACAGCAAGATGAGATTATTCGGTCGTCGGTGAAGCTGTTGGCCGAGGCAGGCCTCGACAGGCAGACAATAGCATTGAAATTGAAAATAGACATTGCCGAAGTCGACAGCATGATGGCATGAGCCATGGGGGCACCAGTAGTGCCCCTTTTTTTGTGCCACAAAAATTGTGGCGAAATGTCAATAATTGTAGAATGTTTTTTTGGCTGTTTCATTTTTTTTTATTTATTTTGCACCTTGAAAAAACAACTACTGACACATTTCGCGAAATTTAAGACAAACAATATTAGCTAATAAAAACAAATTTATGAAGAAAATCTTTTTCTGTGTCTCTCTCGCTATGACGGGACTGATGACCTCTTGCGTAGACAAATACGAAGAGGTAGATGCGGAAAGCAAGCCGGCAACGCTTGGCTCAAGCATCTATGCGGAACTGGAGAATCCGAGCGCAGCATCGGGGCTTACGGGAAGTTTCTCGACCTATCTGCGGCTCATTAGGGACCTCGGCGAAGACGAGACCCTGAGCCGCACGGGTTCGAAAACCATCTTCCCTGCCAACGATGAGGCTTTCGCCCGGTTCTTCGCCAGCAACGACTGGGGCGTTTCAAGCTACGAGCAACTGTCGACAGGGCAGAAGAAAATGCTGCTCTACTCCTCGATGCTCGACAACCCGCTGCTGTTGCAGCTGCTGCCCAACGTGAGCAACGGTACCGCCGAGCCCATGAACGGACAGGCCCTCAAGCACGCTACCAACGTGAGCGTGATCGATTCCGTGCAGCATCTCGACGGAAAGGCCGACATGCCGCAGAACAACCGCTACTGGGAGCAGTTCTACGACACCGGCATCGACATCGTCAACGATGCCACGCGACCCATGATGGTGCACCTCACGCGCGAGTTCATGATTAATAATGGCATCACCAACACCGGTGAGGGCAGCGACTTCGAAATCCTTACCGGCACGAAATATCCCGATGAGCCGGGAAAGAAGACAGCCTTCATCTTCAACGACGAGGTGACCGTGGCCGACGTGACCTGCCAGAACGGATACATTCACCAGATGAGCGAGGTGGTGGTGCCGCCGGGCAATATGGCACAGGTGCTGCGCCGCAAGGACAACACCCGTTACTTCAGCCGCATTCTCGACTATTTCGCCGTACCCATCGCCGTGCCTTCCACCACCAACAACTATAATGAGTGGGCACGACAGCAGACACCCCGGAAGGAAGACAAGACCATCTACGCCCTGCGCTACCTGAGCAACCGCTCGGCCACCGGCAGCACCGAGAGCGAAGCCACCGGCAATGCTCTCACCCGCATGAACGGTGCCAACATCAGCAACGTGCTCAACTTCGACCCGGGCTGGAACGGCTACTATCCCAAACCCGCCAACGAGTCTGGAGGCATAGACTATAGCATCATGGACATGGGCGCCTTCTTCGTGCCCAGCGACCAGGCCATCAAGGACTACTTCCTGCAGAAGAACGCCATGGAGAAAGGCCCCGGCGCCTACCTCTTCGACATATATGGTAACTACAAAGGCGAGCAGAACACCGAGGAGCACCTCATGGAGAACCTCGACTCGCTGCACTCGAAAAACCCGCAGGTGCTCACCGCCTTCGTCAACAACCTCATGAAGGCTTCGTTCGTGGCGTCGGTGCCCAGCAAGTTCGAGTCGGTGCTTAACGACGCTTCCGAGAACATGGGCCTGCACGTAGACTCCATCGCCAAGAAGAGCGACGGAAAGTACGACATCACCTTCGCCAACAACGGCGTGGTCTATGTGATGAAGACCCTCTTCGCCCCCGACGAGTACAACGCCGTGCTCGCTCCCGCATCGGTCTATCCCGACATGCGCGTGATGAACTGGGCCGTGCAGAACCGTACCGCCACGCCCAACCCCAACCCCTACGACCTGCTGGCCGACTATAAGTACTACCTGCTCTCGATGAGTTCCAACTATGCGTTCTTCATTCCCGACGACAGGGCCTTCGATGCCTACTACCTCGACCCCGCCACGCTCGGGCACCGCGAGAACAATATGCTCAACGGGCGCATTCAGCCCGACGTGCTCCACTTCTACTACGACGAGACATCGAAGACGCAGCCTCTGCTGAAGGTGGAGCGCTACTATTATAACCTCGAGACCGGACAGATAGAGGGCAACCCCCGCTCGGAGACCATCGGCAACGTGCGCACCCAGCTGGTCGACATCCTGAACTACCACACCGTGGTGCTGCCCAAGGTGAACGACCAGAACGTGGCCATCGGCTACAACGGCAACAAATACTACAAGACCAAGCACGGTGGCGAGGTGATGGTCGACGGACATAGGCTCAACGGCCGCGTGATGTCGGGTCCGCAGATCGACAACCAGACCATCTTCCCCGCTCCTCAGATCACCCAGATCTATGAAGAGAAGAACGGCAACGCCTATCGTCTGAACCACGTCATTCAGCCGCCCATGGTGAGCGTCTATGGCATCGTGGCCGATGCGGAGAACCACCCCGACTTCAAGAAGTTCGTAGAACTTTGCGAGGGCTTCGAGAACAGCAACCTGCTCGACTGGGCCGGCATCTCGAGTGAGCGCAGCGGCACCAACCAGGACGGCCCCAACCAGCAGGATGCCTACCAAGTGTTCACCTCCGACTACCGCGTGGGCTCGTCGGTCACTGCCAATGCATGCCTCGACAAGAACGTGAAGATGTTCAACACCTATAACTATACGCTCTTCGCCCCCGACAACACCGCCATGGACAAAGCCTACAACCAGATGGGCCTGCCCAGATGGACCGATGTCGACGATCTCTACCAGAAATGGTTGAACAAGGAGGGCACAGAGGTGTCGGCCGAAGAGCAGGCCGACAAGGACGAGGCCAAGAAGATGATCGATGCCATGCGCGACTTCGTGCGCTACCACTTCCTGATGGGCTCGGTTTATGCCGACAACGAGATCGACCTCGTCTCGCCGCGATGCAAGACCATGATGAGCGACGACATGGGCGTGGCCATCGAGGTGAACGTCACCGGCGGCAGCGGCAAGATGAACGTCACCGACAAGCAGGGCAACACCGTTACCATCGATGCCAACGACCAGTCGAAGGTGGTGAACCAGATGACGCGCGACTATTGGTTCGACAACAGCGCCAGGTATGCCAGCTCCATCACCACCTCGTCGTTCTGCGTAGTGCACCAGATTTCGCAGCCGTTGTGCGCAAAGGCCAGCGGGAAGTACTATGCACGCAAGCGCTAATACCTAAAGCAAACTATGAACGCTAAAGACACATAATGAATATGAATATCAAGAAATCATTGTTTACCGCTCTGCTATGTGCCCTCTGCCAGTTGGCAGTGGCGCAAGGTGTGCGCATTTCGGGTACGCTGAGCGATGCTGAAGGCCCCATCATGATGGGTAACGTCGTGGAGGTCGATGGCAACAACCGTATCGTGTCGGCCACACAGACCGACTTCAACGGTAACTTCTCTATGCAGGTGAAGAGCACGAAGAACAAACTGAAGTTCTCTTACGTGGGCGACAAGACCAAGGTGCTCAACATCGGCAACCAGACCACCTTCAAGGTGACCCTCGAGGCCGAGAACACCGTGCTGAAGGAAGTGACCGTGAAAGGACGCCGTGCAGGCTCCGGCGGTCTGCAGCTGGCAAAGAAAGAGATTGCCGTGGCCTCGCAGACCATGAACATGGAGTCGGTGGAAGGTCTCGCCTTCACCTCGGCCGACGAGGCCCTGCAGGGCGAGATCGCCGGTCTCGACATCGTATCGAACTCGGGTAACCTCGGTGCCGGCACCCAGATGCGTCTGCGTGGTGTCACCACCCTGAGCGCCAACGCCAACCCCCTCATCGTTGTCGACGACAAGATCTTCGACAACCCCGACGAGGACTTCGACTATGCCAACGCCGACGAGGAGCAGTACTCCTCGCTGCTCTCGGTCAATGTGGAAGACATCGCCAGCATCAAGGTGCTCAAGGATGCCGCCGCCACTGCCGTCTGGGGCTCGAAGGGTGCCAATGGCGTGATCGAGATCACCACCAAGCGCGGCAGCAGGGGAAAGCCTCGCGTGAACCTTTCTTATAAGTTCACCGGCACCTGGCAGCCCTCGGGCTACACCCTGCTCAACGGCGACGACTACACCATGCTGATGAAGGACGAGTTCTACCGTGCCACGCAGAGCTCTACCAGCACCATCAACATCGCCGAGCTGAACTACGACAAGTCGTGGGGCGAATACGAGAACTGGAACAACAACACCGACTGGGTGGACGCCGTGAAGCAGTTCGGTGCCATGCACGACGTGAACCTCAACCTCACCGGTGGCGGCCAGAAGGCCACGTTCCGTATCTCGGCCGGCTTCAAGAGCCAGACAGGTTCGATCATCAAGCAGAAGTTCCAGCAGTTCACCACGCGTATGGCCCTCGACTACAACGTCTCGGACCGCATACGCTTCCTCACCAACTTCGCACTCACCTATACCAACAATGACAAGAACTACAAGGACCTGCTCGCCATCGCGCTCAACCAGGCCCCCAACATGAGCATCTACCGTCAGAACCCCGATGGCACCGACACCGACGAGTACTACCTCATGAATAAATACTTAGGTGGCAAGAACGGGCGCAGCAACAACTACTACACCCCCTACGACGGTGCCTACTCGAGCTACGAGATGCGCTCCGTGCAGGGACTGGGCAACCCCGTGGCCATTGCCAACCTGGCATGGGTGCAGGACCGCACCTATCGACTCACGCCCGACTTCACCATCAAGTATGAGATTCTGGGCACCGAGGCCGAGAGGCACCGCCTGACCCTCAACGGCCGTGTAGACTTCGACATCTTTGCCGAGAGCAAGCCCACCTACTATCCCGCCGAGCTCAGCACCGCCGACTGGACCACCAACCAGTATAACGAGAGCACCAACTACGAGTTCAACCGAATGAAGATCGGTGGCCGCGTCGAACTGGTGTTCCGCCCCTACTTCCGCAACCAGGACTGGATGGTGCAGGCACTGGCCCGCTACGAGATGAACACGCAGAACAGCAACACGCAGAATGTGTATACCAGCCATCTGCCCAACGGCATCACCTCGCCTACGGTGAACGCCTTCCTCTACAAGCACCCCAGCAGCTCCAATGGCCGCAGCAACTCACAGAACATGCTCTTCCACGGCGTCACCTCGTATAAGGAGCGCTACATCCTCGACTTCTCTGTCCGTGCCGACGGCGACTCGAAGTTCGGTCCCGACAACAAGTGGGCCTACTTCCCCGGCGTCTCGCTGCGCTATAACATCAGCGACGAGCCGTTCATGAAGTGGTCGAAGTCGTTCATGTCGATGCTCGGCCTGCGTGCATCGTGGGGTATCGTCGGCCGCGCACCAGACAAGGACTACCTCTTCTTCGAAGCCTACAACACCGGCTTTGGCAGCTACGGCAGGGGCAACGACACCGAGGCTACCGGCATACTCGAGCGTCTGAAGCTCGACGACCTGAAATGGGAGAAGACCACCTCGTATAACTTAGGCTTCAACCTCGGCCTCTGGGACGACAAGATCGAGATTGACTTCGACTACTACCACAAGAACACCACCGACATGCTCCAGGCTCTCAGCATCCCCTCGATGACCGGCTACTCGTCGCTGACCTATGCCAACGTGGGCCGCATGACCAACGACGGTTGGGAAATGAACTTCAATGCCAAGAAGATTGTCAAGGCCGGTAAGTTCTCGCTCGACTTCGGCTTCAACATCGCCCAGAACGAGAACTTGCTCAAGGAGATGGACCAGAGCGTGCTCGACGCCATCAACGGCAACACCTGGAGTGCCACCGTGCGCGGTAACTTCGTGAGCAACAACACCAGCCAGCAGCAGGGCTACCCCATCCGCGTGCAGCTGAACAACTCGCTCGGCTCCATCTACGGCTTCCGCAGCCATGGCGTCTACCAGTATGGCTACGACTACCTGCAGAACTACCAGAAGGAGCACAATCTCTCGCCGGCAGCCTACGAGGCATGGATCAACGAGTTCCTGGCCAGCGGCAAGACCGCTCCCGTGGCCATCGGTGCCGACGGAAAGGTGCTCATGACCAGCAACGGCGAGCCGCAGCGACTGGTCTACAATTTCTCCGAGGGCACTTCCACCTATAAGTTCCAGGGCGGCGACCTCATCTACGAGGACATCAACCACGACGGACAGATCAACGCCCTCGACGTGGTCTACTTAGGCAACTCGCTGCCAAAGGTCAACGGTGGTTTCAACCTCACCCTGCGCTACGGCCCGTGGAAGCTCACCGGACGTTTCAACTATCGTTTCGGCAACAAGATCATCAACCTCGCACGCATGAACCTCGAAACCATGTCGGGCACCTACAACCAGAGCGCCACCACCAACTACCGCTGGCGTCAGGATGGCGACGTGACCCCCATGCCGCGTGCCGTGTATGTGTCGGGCGACGCTTCGCCCTACAACTACCAGGGCAGCGACCGCTACGTCGAGGATGGCGGCTTCGTGCGCTTCCAGAACCTGCAGCTCTCCTATCAGTTCGACAAGAAGTTTGTGAAGTCGCTCGGTCTAAACACCCTTCAGGCTTACGCCTCGATGAACAACCTCTTTGTATGGACACGCTACAGCGGCATCGACCCCGAGGTATCGGCCAGTGGCTACTATCCCGCACGCGACCAGTCGAAGACACCGCGCTCGAAGCAGTTCACATTCACGCTCAACATCGGATTCTAATCAATTGAAGATTGAAGATTGGAGATTGAAACATGATAATTGAAAATTGAAAGTTATGAAGACTAAGATATATAAAATAATGTGTGCCGCTTGCACCACCGTAGCACTCTCGTCGTGCCTCGACACGGTGATTCTGCCCGACGACATCACCGTGGGTGAAGACTTCTGGCAAAAGAAGAGCGACGTGTCGATGATGGTCAATGCTGCCTATCAGGGCATGACCACCGAGAACGTGATGGAGCGGCTGATTGTATGGGGCGACTTCCGCTCCGACGAGATGGTGCAGGCGGGCTCGCCTGAAGGTGCCATACCCAACGCGCTGGCCGAGGTGGCCATGTTCAGCTCGCAGGTCACCAACCGCTACGCTACCTGGAGCGACTTCTATGCCGTCATCAACCGCTGCAACATCGTGCTCGAGAAGGCTGCAGATGTGCTTGCCGCCGACCCGAACTATACCGAGGGCGACTACCTCACCGACCGCTCGCAGATGCTTGCCCTGCGCTCGTTGTGCTACTTCTATCTGGTGCGCAACTTCCGCGACGTGCCCTATGTCGACGAGGCATACATGACCAGCAGCAAGGAGCGCACATTCGTGCAGGCTCCCCCTGCCGAGGTGCTGCAGCACTGCATAGAGAGCCTGGAAGAGGCTGCCGCCAACGCCATCAAGGCCGAAGGCTACAGCGACAGCGACTGGCGGCGCGTGGGCTGGTTCACCTTCGACGGCATCAACTCGCTGCTCGCCGACATCTATCTCTGGCGTGCCTCGGTGCTGCATAGTGCCG
This sequence comes from uncultured Prevotellaceae bacterium, assembly GCA_946406555.1. GTDB lineage: Bacteria > Bacteroidota > Bacteroidia > Bacteroidales > Bacteroidaceae > Prevotella. The sequence goes on from CAMJLB010000002.1 coordinate 44,884, forward strand.
AAGACTATCAGAAGGCCGTGGAGTGCTGCGACAAGGTGATTGCTTCGAAAAAGGCCATGCACAAGCAGAGCGCCAGCGAGACCTTCGTGCAGGAGTATCCCCTTGCCAGGGCACGCAATGCCTACGAGGAGCTCTTCGTGACACAGAATGCCGAGGAAAGCATCTTCGAACTGCAGGTGAAGGCCAACCCCGCACTCTGCAAGTATCTGTATAAGTTTGCCAACAACAATTCTACTGAGGGCTTCCTGAAGGCTTCCAACATCTTCAGCAAGGACGACAACATCGCCAACATCACCACAGCCGTGGGTGCAAAGGTGTTCCCCGTCAACGACATGCGTTATTTCAGCACCATCTTCTCGGCTACGGCCAACGATGAGTCGTTCAACATCAGGAAGATGATTTCCAACAACGCCATTACCTCGCTCACCGCACAGCCGCGCGCTACCGTCAGCCGTACCTACGCCGACATCGACCAGAACTACATCATCTACCGTCTGCCCGATGTGATGCTGATGAAGGCCGAGGCCCTGGTGCAGCTCGCCGACACCGCCATGGCCGGCCTCTCCGACGAGGAGAAGACCACCAAGCAGGCTGCCGTCGACCTGCAGCTGCGGCAGGCGTTCAATCTGGTGCAGGCCGTGAACACCCGTTCGCTGCTCGACGACAACAAGGCCGACTCCATCAAATGGGACAACCTGCGCACCATGGGCCGCACGGGAAAGACCGGCATGGAACTCCTCGTCATGGAAGAGCGCCTGCGCGAACTCTGCTTCGAGGGCAAGCGCTGGTACGACCTGCTGCGCTACAACTACCGCCACGTCAGCGGCGTGAACTACAGCAGCCTCATGGGCGACCAGGGGCTGAGCGCACTGCCTGCCAACTCGAACGACTTCCTCGACGTCACCACACGAGGCAAGGCCAATGCCAGCGGACTGAAGGCGAAGATGGCCAACGAGGCTTACCTCTACCTGCCCATTCCAAACAGCGATGCCGTGCTTGCCACGCAGCTGAAGCAGAACCCGGCATACGGAAGCACCAACCAATTTGAAAGAAAATAAAGGAAGGAGGAACATAATATGAATAGTAAAACTGCTAAATTCTTTGGGCGAATGATGGCCGCCGGTCTGCTCTTCGCAGGGGCAGGGGCTTTTACAAGCTGCAATCCCGAACCCGACGAGTCGGACATGTACACCTCGACCGGTGAGACTGCCGAGGACTTCATCAGCCGCAAGCCCGAGCTCGCCTCGTTCAACGCCATCCTGGCCCGTGTGGGCCTCGACCGCAACCTCGCCTCCTATGGCGAATACACCTGCTTCGTGCCAAACAACGAGGCCATCACCCTCTACATCGACAGCCTCTGGAACGACACCGTGGCCGTGCTGCCGCACAACGGCCTGTCGGAAAACTCGCTGCAGGGTCTCATCGACCCCAGCAACGAGCATGGCGACAGTCTCTGTAACGATATCGCCAAGTACCACCTGGCCAACGGCATCACCACCTCGGTTGAGATGGGCACCGGTGCTACCATCCGCATGATGCTCGGACGCACCGTGAGCGCTGCCATCAGCGACAAGGAAGGCATCAACAAGGGTCTTGTCACCCTCGAGCAGCAGGCTGGCATCATCGAGCCAGACAGCGTTGTGACCAATGGCATCGTGCACGTGCTCAACCGCGTGATTCCGCGCAGCAACCGCGTGGTGAGCGACGAGCTGGAGCGTCACGACGAGTACTCCATCTTCATCAGTGCCCTGAAGCTCACCGGCCTCATCGACTCGCTCAGCAGGTCGAAGAAAGACGTGACCTACACCATTGAGGATGTTTACGACAATGGCTCCAACGCCGGCAAGCGGTGCTATAGTCCCGAGGAGTGCCTCATCAAGTACACCATCTTTGCCGAGCCCGATGCCATCCTGAAGCCCATCCTGCGCAACAGGAACCTTTCAGAAGACGTCAACGGCCTTATTGCCCTGGCCAACGACATCTATGGCAACGCCCAGGACTGGTACGACCTACTGGCAGAAAAGGGACTCTGGAGCGAGACCTCTAAGCAGTATGAGAAGACCGTGAGCACCGGAAGCGACTATACCAGCCGCAACAACGCGCTCAACATGTTCATCGCCTACCATATCCTCTATGCCGGCATGCCGGTGAACGAGCTGGTGTGGGAATACAGCAGCCGCTGGAGCGACACCTGGAACTATGTCAACGGTTGTGGACCCTTCGACTACTACGAGACCATGCTGCCCGGAACCCTCATGAAGATATGGCAGCCCACCTATATGAGCAATACCACCTACATCAACCGCTACATTGCCAACAACACGCTCACCGACAAGATGCCTGCCACGGAAGACGACCTCGGACCCGGCCTGATGGGCAGCGAGGGCATGCACCAGGTCATCCGTCAGGGCGTGCGGGTGGTGCGCCAGTCTACCGATGAGTATCCCACCAACATCCAGGCCTACAACGGCTATATTCACGCCATCAACAACGTGCTGGCCTACGACGCGATGGTGCCGCAGGGCGTGCTCCACGAGCGCATGCGCTTCGACACGACGACCTTCCTGCCGGAGTTCATCAACAACAACATCCGCATGGCGCGTAACTCCGAGATTGCCGCACTCAGCCCCGATAATCACGGCGCACGTGTGGCCTTCCCGCTGAACTACTTCGACAACGTGGTGAGCTACACCAAGGAGAACCGCTTCCGCTACAACGTGAAGGGTGCCTACAACGCCTGGCAGAGCGACACCTTCCAGGGATGGGGCAACTACGACCTGGCCATCAAGATGCCGCCGCTGCCCACCGGCGTCTATGAGTTCCGCATCTTCTATACGCCTATGAGTCACGGCGGCATGATGATGTTCTACATGGGCAACTCGAGCAAGCTCTCGAGCATGGTGCCCCTCGACATTCCCCTTGACGTGCGTATCGGCGAGAACGACCCGCGCATCGGCTCTACCTATTTCATGGATGAGGAAGACTTCGGCGTGACCAGCGATGCTGCCATGCGCAACCGCGGATACATGCGCGGCCTCTACAGCTACAAGGACCACGTGGACCGCGAACCCGTCACCGACGCTGCCGTGAAGACCAGCCTGAACCAGCGCAGCAACCAGCGCAACACCTCGCTGCGCAAGATCATGAGCCGCAACCTCGAGGTGAAGCAGAGCGAGGAATACTGGTTCCGCATCAAGAACGTGATACCCGACGAGACCGACCTGAAGTGGCAGTTCGACTATATCGAGTTCATTCCGCTCGACGTGGTGAGCAACACCACCTATTCCGAGGACTGGTTCTAAATGGATTGAAGATTGATAACTGAAAAACAGAAGATTTCTTATGAAACAAAATAAAGCAATAGGACTTATGATGCTGGCAGCCGGCGCGCTGACTGCCGCATCGTGTACCGACTTCAGCGACTACAACGAGACACCGGCGCCCAGTACGCCGGCTGCCTCGCAGACGCTGTGGCAAAACATCAGCCAAAACAGCCAGCTGACCAACTTCGCCGCGCTGCTCAAGCGTGCCGGCTTCGACAGCTACCTCAGCGAGGCACGAGCCTACACCGTGTGGGCACCCCTCGATGGGCAGTTCGACCCGTCGGCCTATAACTCCATGAGCGACTCGCTGTTGCTGGCACAGTTCGTGAAAAACCACATCGCGGAGTTCAACTACCTCGCCACGGGCAACATGGACCCCGAGACGCAGAAACCCGTGCACATGCTCAACGGCAAGTCTTACGACTTCGTGGGCTCTGAGGGCAACTACTCTTTCGACAACGTCCGCGTGAGCACGGCCAACCAGGCCAGCTCCAATGGCATACTGCACTTCATCGACGGGGCGGCAAAGTTCTATCCCAACCTCTATGAGTATCTTGCAGAAAAAGACAACCAGATCGACTCCGTGGCCAAATACATCAAACGGTATGAGAAGACCGAGCTGAACTTGGAAGAGAGCGAGAAAGGCCCCATGGTCAACGGCATGCAGACCTACGTCGACTCGGTGATGATCACCAGCAACAGCCTGCTCGGCCGCAACGGCATCAATGCCAGCATCGACAATGAGGACAGCACCTATACCTTCGTCATGCCTACCAACAGCGCCTACGAGAAGACGCTGGCCAAGGTCAAGGAATGCTATAAGTTCATACCCACTACCGTCATGCAGGACATAGAGACGCTCACCAAGCCCTATGGCAAGAATGCTGCCGGCGACAAAGACCGCAACAAGGTTCAGAAGAAGGCCTCGACCATCAATGCCGTCTATATGCAGGACTCGCTGGCACGCCGCGCCATCATTCAGAATCTGGTGTTCAGCAACAACGATGCCTACAATAAGTTCATCGGCCAGCGCGATCCCGTGACCGAAGGTCCCGAAGGCACACGGCTCGACACGCTGCGCACCACTACCAACATTAGACCGCGCACGCTGCTTTCCAATCCCGATGAGGTGCTCAATAAATATATGGTGGGCGAGCCTATCGAGATGAGCAACGGTTACGGCCGCCTGGTCGACAGCCTGGCCATTCTGCCGTGGGAGACCTATTGCCCCGAGGTCGTGGTGTCGCCCATGCGTAATATGGTGAAGCAGTTCACCGCCAAGACCACCGGCGTCAACGTGCAGTGGCCCGAGTTGGCGCAGGAGCTGCTGGGTCCCGGCTACGAGGATTTCCGCTATGAGCTGATTGAACCCAGCGGAAAGAACACCCCCGACTTCTTCATTGCGTTGCCCAACGTGCAGTCGACCACCTACAACTTCTACTGTGTCGTGCTGCCCGCCGCCGTTGGTGTAGACCAGCGCCCCCTGCCCACGCCGATGAACTTCGACCTGAGCTACTGCGATGCCAAGGGCGCCCTGGCCAACTACCACTTCAGCGCCAAGTACCTGGCAAGCGGCGAGAGCAAGGACCAGAACCCTGGCACGCTCGACCTGAACAATACGGCGTTCATGAACGACCCCGAGAAGCTCGATACGATGTATCTGGGACAGTTCACCTTCCCCGTCAACTACCGTGGACTGGGCGATGACTACTATCCCAGCCTTTACATTTCCTCGCCGGTAAACGCCTTCCTGGCAGCACAAACCGATATCTACCAGCGTGAGTTCCGCATCTTTGCCATCATCCTGCGCCCGGTAGAGAAGGACGAATATGAAGCAAATAACAAATGAAAATGAAGAGCACCATATTTAATCTTTGGCAGACGGGGGGTCGGAGAGCCCTCTTCTGCACACTGGCATTCGGCTTCTGCACGCTGCCGGCCCTGGCACAGAGCGACGACGATGAAGAAGAAGACGAAGTGGAGACCGCCATCAAGCAGCCCAAGCGCAAGGCTGTGCAAGTGAACTATCCCACGGTGACGCTTCATGGCATCGTGACCGAGCAAGGCACGGGCAAACCCCTCTCGGGCGTACAGCTGCAGGCGCTGGGCCATATACGCTATACGGCCATGACCGAAGAGGATGGCTCGTTCAGCATCAAGGTGCCCACCTTTGCCACCGCACTCTATGTGCATGCACCCGAATATATGTCGCAGCAGGTGGGCGTCTCGGTCGCCGACTCTGCCAAGTCGATTGCCATCGGCATGCTGAAAGACAAGTTCCTGCCCATGTATGGCACCGGTACCAACTATACCGCACGCAGCGAGGCCAAGATCAGCAACTACGGCGTGAGCGTTGACAACGAAATCAGCGAGCGCCTCGGCGGCGACATGCGCACCATCATGCACTCGGCGACACTCGATGCCGGTGCCTCGATGTTCATTCGCGGTCTGAACAGCATCACCACCGATGCCCAGCCGCTCATCGTGGTCGACGGCATAGAGCTCGACATGCAGCGCGACCGCTACTCGCTCCATGCCGGACAGTTCAACAACATCCTGTCCAACATCTCGCCCGACGACATCGAGAAGGTCACCGTGCTGAAGAACGCCACCGCCCTCTACGGAGCACGCGGTGCCAACGGCGTGGTGCTCATCGAAACCAAGCGCGGCCACTCCATGGCCACCCGCATCGATGCCAACATCTCGGCCGGTGTCACCTTCCTGCCATCGCTGCCCACGGTGATGAATGCCACGCAGTATCGCAACTATGCTGCCGAGCTGCTCGGCACCATCGACGGCATCAGCCAGAAGAACATCGACTTCCACTTCCTCAACAGCGACCCCAAGCGCCTGTGGAACACCACCCACCTCTACGACAACGACACCGACTGGGCTGCCGAGGCCTATCACAAGGCCATCACCCAGAA
>CAMJLB010000003.1 GCA_946406555.1 uncultured Prevotellaceae bacterium
TTCATTCCGCTTATCATGGGCTTCGGCTGCAACGTGCCTGCCGTGATGGCCACGCGCACCATTGAGAGCCCGCGCTCAAGGCTCATCACGATGATGATCCTGCCCTTCATGTCGTGCTCTGCCCGGCTGCCTATCTATATCATGATAGCCGGCACGTTCTTCACGCTGCAATATCGGTCGGTGGTCATGCTGTCGCTCTATGTGGTGGGCATCGTGATGTCGGTGGTCATGAGCAAGGTGTTTGCGGCGTTTGTGGTGAAGGGCGACGACACGCCTTTCGTGATGGAACTGCCTCCCTATCGCTGGCCTACGGCCAAGGCCATAGGCAGACACACCTGGGAGAAAGGCAAGGAGTATCTGAAGAAAATGGGTGGCATCATCCTCGTGGCCAGCATCATTGTCTGGGCACTTGAGTATTTCCCCCACGACGAATCGCTGACCATGCAGCAACAGCAGGAACAGTCGTATTTAGGCCGCATGGGCAAGGTGGTAGAGCCAGTGTTTGCGCCCCAGGGCTTCAATTGGAAACTCGATGTCAGCCTCATTGCCGGCGTGGGGGCCAAGGAAATCGTGGCCTCGACCATAGGGGTGCTCTATGCTGGCGACGACTCCTTCAGCGACGACGACTCCTTCAGCGACGACAGCGAGAAATACACCAGCCTGCAGCAGCTCATGCTGCAAGACGGGATAACGCCGCTGGTAGCCTATTGCTACCTGCTCTTTATTCTGCTCTATTTCCCTTGTATCGCCACCATCGTGGCCATAAAAAACGAGACTGGCTCTTGGCGGTGGGCATGCTTCGCGGCTGGCTACACTACAGTGCTGGCATGGATCGTGTCGGCCGTGGTCTATCAGGTAGGGTCGTTGTTTGTATAACGAGAACGAAAGACAAAAGAAACAGAAAAGCAAAACTTCATGAATGTACCTATTTATATTATTGAGGAGGCAAGGCTGCGCCGCAACCTGCAGCTCATTGCCGATGTGGCACGCCGTGCCGATGTAGAGATCATCCTGGCCTTCAAGGCTTTTGCCCTGTGGAAGACCTTCCCCATTTTCCGGGAGTATATCAACAGCACCACGGCCAGCTCGCTCAGCGAGGCCCGTCTGGCTCTTGAGCAGTTTGGTGCCAAGGCCCATACTTTCTCGCCTGCCTATACCGATGGCGAGATCGATGAAATCGTGGCATGCAGCAGTCACCTTTCGTTTAACTCGCTTTCGCAATATCAGCGGTTCCACGACCGTGTGGCAGGCAAGGCATCGATAGGGTTGCGCGTAAATCCAGAATACTCCGAGGTGGAGACGCTGCTCTACAATCCCTGTGCCCCTGGCACGCGGTTTGGCGTTACGGCCGACAAACTGCCCGGTACCCTGCCTTCAGACGTTGAAGGCTTCCATTGCCACTGCCATTGCGAGAGCGGTGCCGACGTGCTGGAGAGAACACTTGTGCATATAGAAGAGAAGTTTGCCCGCTGGTTTCCGCAATTGAGGTGGCTGAACCTGGGAGGTGGCCACCTGATGACCCGCAAGGACTATGACGTAGACCGGCTGATAGCCATACTGCAGGGCTTGCACGACCGCTATCCGTGGCTGAAGATAATCCTGGAGCCAGGCAGTGCCTTTGCCTGGCAGACGGGGCCGCTGGTGAGCCATGTGGTCGACGTGGTGGAAGACAAAGGCATTCGCACGGCCATCCTCGACGTCAGCTTCACCTGTCACATGCCCGACTGCCTTGAGATGCCGTATTTCCCCGAGGTGAGAGGGGCAGAGCATGTAGAAGAAAAGGGAAAAGAAAAGTGTGAAGCGCACGCGACGCCTCACACTAATGAGTTTTTGTACCGTCTGGGCGGCAACAGCTGCCTGTCGGGCGACTATATGTCGGCTTGGCTGTTCGATCATGAGCTTCAGGTGGGCGAGGAAGTTGTCTTCGAAGACATGATACATTATACCACGGTGAAGACAACGATGTTTAATGGTATCACCCATCCTGCAATTGGCATGCTGCATAGCGATGGCCATTTGGAAGTGCTGCGCACCTTTGGCTATGCCGACTACAGAGACCGAATGGACTGACTGATGCTTAGAACTTCACCTGTGGCGCCTTCTCGGCTCCTGCCTCGGCCTCGAACTTCGCCATCTTGTCGAAACCGAAGATGCCGGAGAGCACCGAGTTGGGGAAGCGGCGAATCTTCAGGTTGTAGTTCTGCACAGCAGTGTTATACTTGTTGCGTGCCTCGTTGATGCGATTTTCTGTGCCTTCCAGTTGCACTTGCAGGTCGCGGAAGTTCTCGTTGGCTTTCAGGTCGGGATAGTTTTCCTGAATGGCGATGAGGCGTCCCAGGGCACTGCTCAGCTCGCCCTGTGCCTGCTGAAATTCCTTCAGCTTCTCGGGAGTCATGCTCTCAGGGTCGAGGTTGATGCTCGTAGCCTTCGAGCGTGCGCTTACCACTCCTTCCAGTGTCTCTTTCTCGTGCGAGGCATAGCCTTTCACCGTTTCTACCAGGTTGGGAATGAGGTCGGCACGCCGCTGATAGGCCGACTGCACGTTGGCCAGGGCGGTGGTGGCGTTTTCCTCTTCGCCCACCATTCCATTGTAGGCACTTACAGCCCAGCCACCGATGATGACCACGGCTGCAATGATTGCAATAAGACTTTTACTTAGTTTCATCATTCAAAATATTTTTTTAGTGTTGATAATCTCCGCTTGTTACCAGCTCGACGTGGCACCGCCGCCGCCCGAGCTTCCTCCGCTGAAGCCTCCGCCCCCGCCGAAGCCTCCACCCCCGCCGAAGCCTCCGCCCCCTCCGAAACCACCGCTGGAGACGACAATCACTGGCTGTCTGGCAAAGGGGTTGGCAGCAAAGGCGGCTGTGCCTGCCAGACTGTAGCGATGCTTGAGGTAGGATATCAGGACCAACCAACCTCCTGAAAGCAGGAAGTAGAGGAAGAATATGGCGTCGCTTTCGTCGAAGTCATCATCGTCGGCTTCCTTCATAGACGAGAGCGTGGGCAGTTCTTTATGCTCAAGCGTGTTGTAGATGGCCTCGGTAAGGTACAGCATGCCACTGTCTGGTTGCTCGGCCTTCATGCATGGGATGGCATAGTCCTGCTGCAATCGTGAACATTCTATATCGGTCAGGTCGGCCTCGAGCGAGCGTCCCGTATGGGTGCGCACTTTGTGGTCTTGGTATGCCAGCACCACGACAAGGCCTCGGTCGTCTTTGCCCACGTGGTATTTGTCGAAGATGTCTTGGGCGAAGCGGAACACGTCTTCGTTTTCTACATGGTTGACGATGATCATGGCCGACTCTATTTGCAGTGAGTCGTCCATCTTCTTCAGCCAAAGGTTCAGCAGCCGCTCGGTATTCTCCGACACCACGCCGTCGGGGTTCGACACATAGCGCGTTCCATCTGTCAGGTGGGGCATCGGTATGTTGTCGGCATTCCATAAGCGCTCGTCGTCCATGCTGACAGCACTGCTGATGGATTCCGGCTCCAGTTCGCTAAGTGCTCCCATGGAGTAGCCGCAGGCCGATAGCTGTGCTATGATGCCTGTGGTGACCACCCACTTCCAGAACTTCCTCATCTTCGACGTTTCGGGCATGCTGTCGTATAAGTTGTCTATGAATTGCTGGCGTTCCTCTTCGTAGGCAGCCTTGTTCTTATAGTACTGCGACTCGTAGTATTGGCGCAGCTGTTCCTTCTGGTACGAGTTCTTTGAGCGTTTCTCCCTGTAGTAGTTGTCTTCGAGCATCTGCGTCACCGCATTATATTTATTGGTAATGGCCATAAGGTCTTCCCTTTTCGTAAGCAGTTTGCTCTCTGCCGCTTTGTTGCTCTTTTCGGTCATGATGCCATAGGCGCAGAGCGATCCAAATGTCACGCATACGGCCCCCAGAGCCATCCACGCCCCCTCTGCACTACCATAAGCTGTGCCCAGCGACATAGCCATGCCCGACCCCAAGATTCCTATCAGGGTGGTCAGCATTGTTCCTGTAGCCGATGCTTGTCTTTCTGCCATGATTGTATGAAGGTGGGTTCTGTTCACCGCTCGGCGCTATTCCAGAATTCCCATGAGGCAAAAGCCTGCAGCAGCAGCATTTCCAAGCCGTTCTTTGTCTGCGCGCCATGGGCAGCCCCGCGCCGCATGAAAAGCGTCTCGTCGGGGTTGTAGATGAGGTCGTAGAGAATGTTTCTCTCGTCGAGGGCCTCATAAGGAATGTCGGGGCACGTTTCCGTCTTCGGATACATGCCCAAGGGGGTGCAGTTTACGATGACGTTGTATTCCCTTACCACGTCGGGGGTAATGTTTTGATACTGAATGGTGTCCGGACGCTCATACCTACTGACCACGACAGGCTCCAAGCCTAAAGCCTTCAGCCCGTAGGCCACGGCTTTCGATGCGCCGCCAGTACCCAGGACCAGAGCCTTCTTGTGATAATCTTCGAGCATAGGCTCAATGCTCTGAGTGAAGCCGATCACGTCGCTGTTGTAGCCCTTCAGCTTCACCCGCTTGCCGTCGTTGATCACCTTGATAACGTTTACTGCGCCGATGGCCCTGGCTTCCGGACTGATATAATCCAGATAGTCCATCACTTTCTCTTTGTAGGGGATAGTGACGTTGAGTCCTTTCAGCTCGGGGTTCGAACTGATTACTTCGGGCAGGTCTTCGATAGACGGAATTTCGAAGTTGAAATACTTGGCATTGATGCCCTCGTCGGCAAACCGCTGGTTGTGGTAGCCGATAGAAAAAGAATGGCCCAGGGGATAGCCTATCAGTCCGTATTTGTCCATAATTGTGGTTGATGAGTTTATTTTGTAGCGAAATACATGGTGCAGATGCCGAAGGTGAGTCGCCTGAAGGCGGTTTCCTTGAATCCGGCCTGCTGCAAGATGCCCATCATGCGCTCTCCCTGCGGGAAGGCCTCGATAGTTTTAGTGAGATACGAGTAGGCGCTTTGGTCGCGCGAGATGAGTCGGCCATAGATGGGCAGCACCGTGTGGCTGTAGATGCCGAAGAGCTGTTTCATGGGGAAGCTCACGGGCGTTGTGAGTTCTACTATGCTCAAGTGTCCACCCTTGCGCAGCACGCGGCACATTTCTCTCAGACCTTGGTCCAGGTCGGCGAAGTTGCGAATGCCGAAGGCGGCTGTCACCGCGTCGAAGCTCTCGTCGGCATACGAGAGGTGCAGGCAGTCTTCTTTCTCGAAGGCGATGATGTGTTGCAGCCCCAGCTGCCTTGTCTTCTGCCGGCCCACCTGCATCATACCCTCGCTGATGTCGGCACCCACCAGTCGCCTGGGGCGCAGCATCTGTGCCGACAGAATGGCAAAGTCGCCCGTGCCGGTGGCTATGTCGAGCATGTCCTTGGGAGCGAAGGGAGCAAGCTGGGCGATGGCTTTCTTTCGCCAGCCACGGTCTATGTTCCAAGAGAGGCGATGGTTCAGCTTGTCATAGGTAGGGGCAATGTTGTCGAACATCGCCTCTACCTGCTGTTTCTTTCCCCCCTCATGATAGGGGTTTATCTTCTCTTGCCCGTATGCCATAGCCTTTTTAAGGTCAGCGTTTTTTCAGCCATTGGCTCACGTTGCTCTCTATGCGCTGGGCGATGTCGCCTTCCTCCGTGGCCTTGTCGAATTTCTCGCCCACGATATGCTCGTAAAGCTCAATGTAGCGCTCGCTGACGCTTTCGGCATACTCGTCGGTAATCTCGGGCATCACCTGTCCGGGTTCGTTCATGAAGTTGTGCTCAATGAGCCACTGCCTCACGAACTCCTTCGAGAGCTGCCGCTGCGGCTCGCCCTTTGCCAGCTTCTCTTCGTATCCGTCGGCATAGAAATAGCGGCTGCTGTCGGGCGTGTGAATCTCGTCGATGAGGTACACCTTTCCGTCGCGCTTGCCAAACTCGTACTTCGTGTCGACGAGTATCAGGCCGCGCTTGGCGGCAATCTCCTGCCCGCGGGCGAAGATGCGGCGGGTGTAGTCTTCCATCACGGCATAGTCGTCGGCCGATACGATGCCTTGGGCAATGATCTCCTCACGCGAGATGTTCATGTCGTGGCCCTCGTCGGCTTTCGTGGTGGGGGTGATGATGGGTTCGGGGAAACGCTCGTTCTCCTTCATGCCATCGGGCAGGCGCACGCCGCACAGCTCGCGGCAGCCGTTTTTGTACTCACGCCATGCCGAACCAGTGAGTATGGAGCGGATGATCATCTCTACACGGAAGCCTTCGCACTTCAGACCCACGGTCACCATGGGGTCGGGAGTGGCCAGTTTCCAGTTGGGGCAGATGTCGGTGGTCGCATCCAGAAATTTGGCTGCTATCTGGTTGAGCACCTGCCCTTTAAACGGAATGCCCTTGGGCAGCACTACGTCGAACGCCGAAATGCGGTCGGTGGCTACCATCACCATCAGGTCGTCGTTGATGTTATACACATCGCGTACCTTTCCGTGGTACACGCTCTTCTGGCCTTCAAAATTGAAGTCTGTCTTGGTTAAAGCTTTCACTGCAGTATTTGTTTTTAATTATACTTCATTCTGTTTGCAAAATTACTATTTATTTTTGGAAAAACGGCATAACTTCCGATTTTTTACGTGTTTTTTTAGGCGGTTTCTTGAAATTCCTTCAATAGCGACCTCTATCAATAACTTCAGTATGTCATTACATAAAAACAGAATTCATAGAAATGAACTACTCCAACCTGAGCATTCACTCGGCTTTGTCGTTTTGCCAAGCAAAGAATTTCTTCATTATAATCGTCGAGTTGTATGAATATGCATTCTGTTTTTTCGATTTTCAAGACAAACGAAATTTGTGTTTTAGACAGGCGGCAGGCTGCCACGGTCTCTTTGGCAACGCCATCGATAGCCGCCGCTGACGCTGTTTAGCCTCCGTTGCGCCATGGTGTTGGCTCCAGATGTTGCCGCTCATGCAGGACAACTCGCTTGTACGCCCTGTTTTGGGGTGCAATACAGTATCGGTTGCATCCCAAAACAGGCTGAATTGGAGTGCAATACAGCCTGAATTGTCACCCAATCCAGCCTGAATTGCAACATGGTCTTTTTACGGTTTTGCAATCAGTTGGTTATCAATGGTATATGAAAAGTGCTGAGATTTTGAAATTTCGGGTGGAGGAGCAACTCGCTTCCGGATTTTTAAATCTCAGCGTTTTTCGCCGGATATTTATGCAGCGTGAGGGTGCATAAATATAACTTAGTAACAATCCCTGCTCATGATTTCCGGTAATTTTGCTGAGAGGCTGACGATGGCGCTCTGGTTATGCTTGCGAAATTCAGCCTGTATTATGTGATAATTTCACCATAATACAGGCTGAACTGGAGGGTGGGGAAGTCACTCGATCATTTCTTTACGACCTTCTTGCCGTTCTTGACGTATATGCCGCTGCGCTGCATACTATGCACCCTGCGACCTTGTAAGTCGTAGACGTTGTCTCCTCGGGCGGCATCGGTGCTGACGGTGGCAATGCCGTCGGTCACGTCGGCAGTCTTTACGATGTATATGAGGTCGATGCCCTGTGTGCTACTGCCACCCTGGGCAATGGTGAGGGCAGTACGGGTGTCGAGGGTGAACTCGTCTGACGTAAGCTCCTGAATATTGACCGTGGTGCAGTTCAGGTCGGCAATCTCAGTGTCGCCGGCTTTGAAGATCCAGTGGCTGTCGGGGGTCTTGCTCGAGTCGTAGATGACAGCGGTGAGCTTGTAGGTGCCCGAAGGCAGGGTGACAAACTCCACGTCGGCCTCGGCAGCATAGGCGGCAGCCGAGTTGCTGCTGCGTATGGCTGTATTGCCGGTGGTGATGGGGGTGAGTCCTTCGATGTCTTCGCCCTCGGAGAGGAATACCACATCGGTCACGTCGGTAGCAGCGTATTCCAGGTTTTCTACCTGCTGGTCTTCGTTGAGCGTGAAGGAGTAGTTGAACTCCTTGTTTATCTGCCCTTTCTTATAAAGGTTGCCGTCGACCACATTGTACTGGCGGAACGGAATCTTTACGCTCGAAGCCTTGTCGGCAGTGCCGGTAGTGGTGCGCACCACCTGTCCGGCGGCCACTTCGTTCACGGTGTAGGCGAAGACAGGCGTCACTGCCTCTACGGCCTGAATGTACACAAGGTCAAGGCCCATGTTACCGTTGCCGCCCTTGGCCAGATAGAGGCTGGTCTCGGCATCGAGAGTGAACTTCTCGGAGGTGAGCTCCTGATAGTTCACGGCTGTGCAGTTGAGGCGGGCCACCGTGTCGGTACCGGCAATGAAGAACCAGTTGCTGTTGGGATTCTTGCTGGCATCAAAGATGGCGGCGGTGAGCTTGTAGGTGCCGGCCGGCAGCTTCACTATCTCTACGTCGGCCTCGGCAGCGTAGGCAGCGGCCGAATTGGAACTGCGGATGGCCGAGTTGCCGCTGGTGACGCGATTGAGCCCCTTGATGTCCTCACCTTCGGAAAGGAATACGATGTCTTGCTTGCCAGTAGCCGTATAGCCAGTGATGTTCTCTTCCTGACCATCGGTGTTGAAGGTGAACGAGTAGTTGTACTCCTTGCTGGTGGCTCCTTTCGAATAGAGACTGCCCTCTACCACGTTGTAGTGACGGTAGGGCACCTTGACGGTGCTGCCCAGTTCGGCCTCGCCCTCGGTGGTGCGCACCACCTGTCCCTCTACCAGCTCGTTGACCTTGTAGACGGGCATCTTCTTTACCTTGTCGCTCTCGGCATCGTCGTAGCCAATGTAGCTTATCACCACGGGGACGTCGGCGTCCTGCTGGGTGAGTCCGAAGGTGGTAGTCCAGCCCCAGGTGCCGGCACCGGTGCCGTCGAGGTAGCTGTTCTCCTGGAAGTTGAAGCCGGAAGCGAAGGTGGCATCGGCAGTGATGTCCCAGATGAGCGTGGTGAGGCCGTCCTTGGTCTTGATGGTGGTGGGCTCTACCTCTGCGCCGTTGTTTTTGGCATTGAGCCACCACAGTTTGGAGGCGCTGGCTTGGGTAGAGAGGCCCGTGGCCTGAATGACGAAGAACTGCTTGCCTGGGCCTACATAGTAGGTCTTGTCGGTCTTGAAGTTCAGCGCGACGTTGTTGTCGCCGGTAGAGTTGACGGTGATGGTGTTCTTTTCATCGTCGACGGTGACCTCGTCGGGTGTGGTACGGTTGGGGTCGCCAGCCGGCCACTCGCTGGCCACGAAGCTGTATTCATATTCCACGATAGGCTCGGGTACCGTGGTCTCGAAGCCGATATAGCTGATAACGGCAGGCACGGCAGCATCGGCCTGCGTGAGGCCGAAGGTGGTAATCCAGTCGCCGGTGGTCTGCAGAAGGGTGTTCTCGGTAGTCGAGAAGTTGTCGCCCAGTCCGCAGGTGCGTATGTCCCAGGCGAACACGGTCACATCGCCGTCTTTATAGATGGTGGTGGGAGCCACCTGCGAGCCATGGTTGGCATTGTTCAGCCACCAGAGATAGCTCTTGCCCTCGGCAGTAGAAAGGCCGGTGGCGCGAATGGTGAAGTAGCGCTGTTCGGGAGTAACATAATATTCGCTGGTGCTCACGAACTTCAGGGCCACATTGTTGTCGCCTGTCTGGTTTACGGTGATGGTGTTCTGTTCGGCGTCTACCGTCACGTTGCTGGCCGAGATACGCCCTGGGTCGCCAGCCGGCCACTCGCTGGCCATGAAGGCGTAGGGCTGTGGCTCAGGTTCGGGCTCGTTGACGGTGAGCGCCAGCGGCACCAGCTCGTACTGCGGATATTTGTAGATGAGGTAGGGACTTCCTTCGGGTATGATGAAGCCAAAGCCCTTTATGCTGATGCTGGTACCTTCTTCAAGAGTCGTTATCTGTTCGCCCACGACGTTGAACACATCGTTGAGGTAGGCCTCGGTGCCTTCGTCGTTCTGCACGAAGTAGTCGTTGCTGTACGTGCCCTTCTCTATATGCAGTTTGAGGTTGTCGAGCTGAACGAGGTGCATCACGTTGGCAGCTTCGAAGGCCTCCTCGAGAGTGGCTTTCTTTGCTTGTGGTTCATCGGTGCCGTCGAGCACCGTGAGGTCGGCGGCATTGGTAATGGCCGACACGAGCAGCTGGGGGAAGAGCATGTTGTTGTAATTGCCAGTGTAGGTGCCGCTCAGCATGTCGCCTGCTTTCATGCTGACACCCTCGGGCACCTGCAGCATCACTGCTCCTGACGGGTCGGAAACGAGCGCATACTTACCGTCGGTCCAGTTTACGGTGCAGGTGTGCTGCAGGTTGAGCTTGACAGGAGTGCTTTCTGCGTCCTGAAGCACGGGTATGGCCAGCAATTGGCCAATGCCATTGTATTCGGCCACTGCCGCATCGGCAAATTCCAGCTTCACGTAGCCTTCGCCATAACTGTCCCATTCGCCGTCGGCAATATTGAGGTAGGCATCGCCAGCCTTGATGAAAGACTCACCGGCGGCATAGGTGCGGGGATAGGTGAAGAAGCCTATGGCCTGGCCGAAGATGGGGTTCCAATTTTCATCATAGCCAGTGGTGATGATGCCCTTGGCCAGACCTATGGCACCACTGGTGAAGTCGCCCCATGTGTTACGCTTCACGGCCTCATGCAGGTCTACATCGGCAAGCGCGGCAATGAGGTCGTTTTTTAACTCTTCGGGAGTGGTGAGGTCGATAGTAGGAACAGTGTAGCTCTGGGCCGCTTCGGCCTTGAGCACCACACCTGTGCCGGAAGGAACAGTGGCGATAGGCTTCAGGGTTACGCTCACTACAGCTCCGTATTTGTCGTGGTTCTTCGTGGCTACATAGGCTTTGATGCCGTCTACGCCCGAGAAGTCGAGGTTCTGCTCACTGCTGTAGGTACACAGGTAGCTGCTTTCATCGACTATGGCGTTGGTCATATCGATGCTTACACTTGTCTGTGCGCTGATTCCTCCCACGCAGAGCAGCAGCAGAGACAGAATGGATAATAGTCTTTTCATACGCTGTTGTTTTTTAAAAGTGTAAAACGTTCTTTATTTGCTGATGGTTTTCTTTCCATTGACGATGAGCAACTTCCCGTTGTGGCGCTGGCTGTTGGCCACTCGGCGGCCGAGGATGTCGTAGATGGTGACGGGGCGCTGTGCGGCAACATCGTTCTTGGTGGTGGCGATACCGCTGACGGCATTGTTGTAGGCTTCGGGGGTCATGCCGATGATGTCGGGAATATAGCCAGAGTTAGGGTCGGCGATGTCGTAGCCCTCAAGACAGATGTAGCAGCAGTCTCTTGGCACGGTAATCGACTTGGGGGCGTTGGCATCGACGAAAAGGTCGGTGGTGCCAAGTTTTATGAAGGCGCCCAAGCTGTTGTTGAACACATAGACGTGATAGCCAAAGTCGTTGTTCTTGTCGTTGATGGTGATACCCTTCGGACCGCTCCACTCCAGGATGTTGTTGGCCCGGTCGAAGCCCAGGTTCGGACTGCGGTGGGTGAAACGGACGGTACCTTTGCCATAAATGAGGGTAGCGTTGTTGCCGTAGCCGCGCTCGGCGGTGATATACTTGCGGGTGTTGTCGTAGAGGGCGTCTTCGTCGTCGAGATTCATATACGACTGCTCTTCGGCATTGGTTTTTACATCAGAGAGAATGGGGTTGTAGATGAAGGCATCGCTCAGCTCATGGAGAAACCAAGTGGTGTTGAACGAGGTGGCCATCCAGCCGCCCTCTTCGGGGAACTGGAGCGTGGGAGCATCGATTTCAGAGAAGTAGGCATAGTATTGCTCTCCTCCCTTGACCGTGAAGGTGTATTCGGCATCCTTGCTCACCGAGGTGTCTTTGTGGCCGTTGTAGAACTGGCTGCCGTAGGCCGTCTTCCAGTATTCAAACTTGTAGCCTTCGGCGGGAATGGCTTTGATGGTGACCACGTCGCCTGGCTTGTTGAGAGGGTTGCTTATTTCTACCGTTCCGCAGCTTTCCTGAGAATTGTCTATGGTGGCAGAGGCTCCGTTGGTGATGAGGGCAAAGATGAGAGCCTGTGGCTGGGTTGGCTTGGCTGCCTGCTGGGCTTCGGCCTCGGTGGCGGGGAGCGTCTCATCGTCGATGCCCAGAATGCTCAAGGGTATGAACATGGGCGATACCTTGTCTTCGTTGTTGATGAGCTCGTCGGTAAGCATGTCGAACACACCGTCGCCGTTGTCGAGATACCAGCCAACGAAGTTGCCGTTCTCTGCACGGACCTTCACGTTGAAATAAACCGAGTTGATGGCTACGGGCAGCGTGCGCTGGAAGTCGAAAACCTCCTTATACGTATCAAGACCGCCGGTAGGAGGCGTTACCGACACTTTGCCGGTTCCCTCGATGGCTGTTTTGAAGCGTATGTATACATTGGTGTAACCCTGTAGCGAGCCAATGTCCTGGGCTCGCAAGCTGTTGGCTGGCAGCAAGGCCAGCAGGAACAGCGTGATTTGTGTAAAAATGTTCTTCATAAGCTATACGTTTTTTGTGTTTTATAATCGTTTTTTTATTTTACAATTGTTTTCTTTCCGTTTTTGATGTAGAGACCCTTCTGTGTGGGAGTTTGGGTGAGCGAGCGGCCGTCGAGGGTGTACCAGAGTGCTTTTTGTTGCGAGTCGGCAGCAACAGACAGAACGGCGCTCGATGTGCCAATGGTGCTCTTTGCCGCATTGACAATCCTGTTGGTGGCCTTGTCGATGAGCAGAACGATACCGTGCAGGCGGCCCTTGTCTTGTATCAGTGTGTTTTGGCTCAAATCGATGGTTGCCGTATACGTCTGCGCCTGACCGCTCAGTAAAGGCGAAGCAATGCTTCCGTCGATACCTTTAACGATGTCGGTGGCAGCTATGGCCACATGGTTGTAGGCAATGTCGGTGACGGGGTCGGGGGCATTGCGGAACCAGTCCATGTCGGCATCGGGTAGGAGAGTGCTGCCCGATTCGCCATTCACCTGCCACCACTCCTTGCCGTCGCCCCGCAGTCCGTCGGCGGTGACCACGAAGGCCAGGGCGTAGTCGGCCTGCTGGCTGTTCAGATAGAAGGTGGTAGCGGCATGAAGCTGCAGTTGGGTTTGCGATTCGTCGGCCCAGGAGGCTGTGAGCTGTACATCGGCCTCGACGTTCTGGCTGAGCATTGTAGCAAAGGCTTCATTGGCGTGGAAATGTGGGTCGGCGCTCGTTCCTAAATACGGGTCGCACTTCAGCTGGCGGTCGATGAAGCAACT
The DNA here is from genome assembly GCA_946406555.1 of uncultured Prevotellaceae bacterium. Classification (GTDB taxonomy): domain Bacteria; phylum Bacteroidota; class Bacteroidia; order Bacteroidales; family Bacteroidaceae; genus Prevotella. The sequence continues at coordinate 13,182 of CAMJLB010000003.1, forward strand.
GGGCACGGCATCGGGTTCCAGCGGACTGTAGGCAGCCAGCGTCATGGGGTCTTTCACCGAACCGTTGTTCACATGAATGGCAATGCCGATAAAGTCATCGGCAAACTGCTCTGAGAGAAGCTGCATGCCCACGATGCCTCGCGGACAGTTCACACACCAGGTGCCGGTATATTCCTCGACCACCGGACGGTGATGGCCTAAGCGGTCGGCTGCAATGAGCTGTTGCTGCTCTGAGAGGCTGTGGCTCGACCCGTTGGGCTGACCGTTCACTTGCGTCACCTGCACGGAGAACTTGTAGCTGCCAGAGGCAGTTGGCATATTGACGGCTACGGGCAGAACATTGAGATTGTTTTCTGGGGTGCTGATAGGCTGGGGGAGGGTGTAGTGCTGAGCCTGCTGCTGCTGGCCGTCGATACTTATCAGGTAGTCGATGCTGCTTACTTCGCCCAGGCCGTCGGAAAGAATATAGGCATTGGCCTGGGCCTGGGTGCCGGAGACAGCCACAAGCCGGTCGGCGCTGTAGACATTGACTCCCTGGTCGGGCAACGAAGGATTGCTGATGAGCATCTGCATGGCAAGGGCTCCATAGCGACTGCTCAGGTTGTTCCACGATTGCAGCGTTTTCGATGTACGAATCCAGAAGCTGCCCGCTTGTCCGTTCCCACGGCCGGTGGTGAGCACAGGCTGCTTGTCGGCATCGGTCTTGGCACTGCCCGTCTTGAACGAATAGCCCACATAGACATTGCCACTCTGGAAGGCGTATGGCTGTGGCAGCATGACCTCTACCATTCGGTGGTCATTGTCGTAGTCGGCCAATTGCTCCTGGGGCACGCTCACCACCATGATATTGGCGGCATCGACAGTGGCGGGCTGAGTGGTAGAGAGCCATACCTTTACTTCCGACACATTGGTCTTGTCGCGCAGGTAGAATCGCACACCGTGCAGATTGCCGTTGCGAAGCAGCGTGCGATTGGTATAGCAGAGCACGCCACACAGATAGTTCTCGGCCGTCTCGGTGCCCATGCCTGAGAGGGCTTGGCCGTCGGTATAATAGCCCCACCAGCGCTGTGTCTGCGCCGTGGAACAGAGCGATGTGAGGAGCAGCAGAGCCGCTGCCAGTATGGAATAGCTTCTTTTCATCATTTCGTTGAATTGCTTATTGTGTAATCGGCCCGGTCCTGAGGATATAGGGATTGGGGAAGAGGTAGTTGGGCACCTGCATCGTGGTGAGATCGGTAACGATGAAGAGTGTCCAGCCCTGTAGCACGCCATCGGTCCAGGTGTTTGCTTGTTCGAGCGTGGCATAGTGGGCACCGCCGCTTGCAGTGGCAAAGGGGTTATAGTAGATGCGGGCCCGATAGGCGGGCTCGGTAGAGGTGAGTACCTTTCCGGCAGTGTCGTAAAGATAGTAGACGTAGCGAATATTGCCCTCGGTATAGATGGTGGTTGCGCTGTGTAGTGTGAGCTCGCAGCGTGCTACGTCGAACTGAACGGGTATGGGGTGCTCTTCACAGCCGTAGATTTGGAAGGTAGTAAAGAACTGGCCATCCTGCTCAGTGAGATAAAAGTGGAACCCATAGCCCATGCCGCTGCCCGAGAAGAAATAGTCGCCCAGGATGTCGGCCAGGTCGTATTGCGTGATGTCCAGATGACTGGTATAGCCGGCGCACTCGAAATCGAAAGCACCTCTGCGCAGGTGCCCGCTGTCGTTGGCATCGCATTCCACGATAAGGCTGTCGCCCTCCATGCGTGGGTGAATCCAGTCGTCGTCGGTCGTGAGGTTTACTTTCAGGTCGTGGCGAATGTAGTAGGCCAGTCGACCACCTTCATTGCCTATGTGGTCGGTGGTGATGTCCAGACTGCCCAGTGCCATGCCGCGCTGCTGCACCGGCACCTGCACCTGCAGACCGTCGGCTTTGATGGTAAGGATGGCGGTGCGGCCTTCGAAGCTGGTATTGTCGGTAGTGGTAACGCTGACCACACGACCATCGACGGTGGCCGAACACCAGGAACTCTGCAGTTCGGCCGTTACCTGTCCGGTGGCTGCTACTTCTATGCTTCCTGTGCGGCCCATGGGTTCGAAGAGCAGGTCGCTCTTTACGATGGCAAGCTGCGTGCTGGCTGGAGCCATGGGGTCGTCGCTGCTACAGGCGAAGAGCAGAGGTAAAAGAACTGCCGCCATAAAAAGGGGGGCCATAACGGCCATTGCCGCCATAAAAAGGCGGCACACAGTGACGGGGAGGGAAATATGGGCGTTCATATCTAAATACGGGGCTTATGTTAGTTGGCGAGTTTCTGAAGCGATGAAAGGTTGGTGAGCATGCTTGGCCCCCAGGCGGGATCGTCGACGAGACTGGCTGATGCCGTACCGTCGGCATGGATGGCCAGCGTGACGAGCAAGGCCGAGGTGCAGTTGTAACGTGATGGGTTGGTGGCTGTGAAATTATAGCCTACGCGCACTTTATTGTTGTTCCATTTCAGAGTGAATGAGGCTTCGTCTGAAATCCAGAGATGTCCGTCTTCTATGCTGTAGGTGGCGAAGTAGACGGCGTTTCCGCCAATGTCGCCTACGGTTTGCGGTCCTAAGGTAAGGTAGCCGGTAGCGTCGTTGTAGTGAAGCTTCAGTTCATACTTGCTGCTTAGACCGCGAAGGCTGTAGGTGTTTTCTAATCGGTTGGGAGCGAGTTCCACTCGTGTAGAACTGCTGTTGCCGTTGTAGCGCAGATTGTAGTTGCCTGCATAATTCTTAAAAGGCACTATCCCCTCTTTTGCATTCATGCCCTTGAGCACCACATCGGCGCTGCCGGCATCAAGGCAGGTGAAAGTGGTATCGGCCTGGTTGAAGGCAAAAGCCTGTACTCTTTTGCCGCCCAGCGTTATAGGGTTGTAGAGGCGTATGCCTTGGTTGTTGACAACAAATGAAACGGTAGCGATTGTGTCCGTGCCGTTGACGAAGTTCAGACGCTTGCTTGCCATGGAGAAAAGGCCTTCTACGTCGGCAGTGCCTATCTGTCCTTTGAATCCCTGTGGCAGGTTGTCGTAGATGTCGATGGTGCGCTGAGAATAGTCTTCGGCTGTGGCCTTGAGACGTCGCAGTTGCATGTTGCGTCGCGACTTCTTGCCATAGATGGTGATGAGAGAGTCGGTGATGTTGCTCACCACAAACTCGAATTCTCCGCCCTTGGCTTCGTATTCGCTGCTGCTTGGTGTGGAGAAATAGTGCAAGAGCGGGCTATAGGTGTCGAAAGAGAGTACTGGCCCGCTGTCGCTTGTGAGGCGGTATAGGCACTGGTCGGTGCTGTCGGGCACGAGTGAGCAGCCAATGGTGGCCGACAGGGAATCGAACTTGATGGTGTAGACGATGCCGCCGAAGTTCTCGGCGCTATAGTACTCCAGCTCCCAGCCATAGGGTGCGCTGCGCAGGGTGTGCTTCATCTGGTCGAGAGTGGCCTGCAGGCGTAGTGGTGCCGACTGTTCGAAGGCTTCCTCCTGATCTTTCAGACACGAAGTGAAGGCAAAAAGGACGGCGAGAAGAGGGAGAGCCTTTGTCACTATAAAATGACGGCCCGCAGAGACCTTTGCCGTCATAGAATGGCGGCCTACAGAGACTGTAAGGGGGAGAAGGCTGTTATAAGTCATATATTCTGTATTCTTATTTTTATTACGGTATCAGTTGATGATTATCGAGTGAGGTCGACGAGGTCTACACGCCCCTGAGTGAGGTCTCGCTGGCGGCGCTGTATGGCCTCTCGCAGTTTATAGATGTCTATGCCAAAGGCGGTGAGCATGTAGTCGGACACAATGTCGAGCTTGGCGTTGATGAGGTGTGCCCCTTGGGTGCCAGCCTGTTGCATCCATGTCTTCCATTGCTCCTCGCTGTTGCAGATGAAATAGGACAGCATCTCGGCAAAGTCTTCTGTATCGGAATGCTGGGCATAGGTTGATATGAATCCTCGAGGCAGGTTGCCGGCATTATAGGGGGCTTCGCTCCATTTGTCGGCCACGTAGCCCGAACCGGTAATGAGCTTGAAGTCGGCCGAATAGTCTTTGGTCTGGTTCAGGATATGCGTAAACTCGTGATGAATGGTTTTCAGATAGTAGTAGTTCAGGCTTTCGGCATTGCCCATGTACTTTTCAATATAGTTTACGCCCGAGAGCATGATTTTTCGTCCTCCCTCTGCTGTGCCGAGGATAAAGGTGCCGTTGTTGTTGTACTCCCACTCGCCAATAGTGAAGATGAGCTTTGGAAAATAACTTCTTGTGAAGGTAATGCCTGCCACCTCGTCGTAGGCTTCAAGACAGACATACTTCACAATGTGTGCCAGTTTTACCGAAGCGTCGTAACGTGCCGGTATGGTATAGTAGTCCATGTCGCTCTCGTTGTCTTCATAGCGATATTTGAACACTATGTTGTAGGGCATCACATAGTTGCGCTGTAGCCAGTAGTCGAACTCTGTATAGTCTACCTTGTCAGCAGTGACTATGCTCTGTGGGTTCAGGTCGTCTTCCGAACAGGAAGTGAAAATTGCCGTGCTGCAGCAACTTATCAGCCCTGCAATGAGGATGTTTTTTATTTTTGTCATAAATGGCATTGTCTGTTATTGTTAATATCTTAAACATTACCTGGGGTTGGGCTGTACGCCTGCCGACCGTGCTTTCACCGGAATCTGCATTGCCCTTCTTGGGTCGTCGGTGGTGAGCAAGTCGGTGCGTTGCTGAGGCATTCCCTCGGCATTGATGATGCGTCGCACAATCTCTATTCCATAACGTTTCACGTCGTACCAGCGCAGTCCGGTCTGTAGCGTTTCTATGCGCCGGAATCCGAGTACACACTGTAGCATGGCCTCTTTCATGTCGCCTTCAGCACCGATGTCGAACTTCGGGTGCAGGTGTTTCTTGATGGTCGAGGCGATGCCTTTCTCGTCGCTGTAGCTATAGCCAATATTGTTGTAGAACGCCTGTATGTCGTTCGGTGTGAGCACCTGTGAGGTGTTGATGAAGTTTTGCATCCATAGTGTAAGGTCTTGTGCCGCCTTGTCGTACTGGTTGCTCAGAACATAGGCTTCAGCTCGATTGAGCAGAGCCTCGTCGGTAGTGAAGGCAGGATAGACAGTGTGGAAAAAGCCTATGCCCGCTACGGGGTCGGTATATTCTACGAGCACTGGCAACTTCCAGAAAATGCTTTTGTCGAGATTGGTTGCCGAATAGGTGTTCATCTCCTGATAGGGCCTTGCGCTGCCCCAGATATTGGCAGCATCGCCGTCTTCGTGCTGAGCAAGATATCGTCCGTGCGAGTATTTCGACATGTACTGATAGGGTCCGAAGACCAGTCCTATGCTGCTATATCCTGAAAGCAGGAGCAGGTTGCAGTTCAGCGTGGCATCGATGTAGTGCTGTGTGATGGCATCGAAGGTCTGTGTCATGGTTGCCATATAGCTCCAATCTCTCAGCATAGCCTGTGGGGTATTTCCCAGACAGCGTGTGGCGTAGTCGATGACCTTGTCCCATTGCTCATAATAGAGGTAGAAGCGTGCAGCAAAGGCATAGGCGGCTTTCTGGTTGAAGTGGTATTTGGGCACCTGATAGTTGTTGCCCACGATGGGGAGCGCTTCTTGCAAGTCACGGTCAATGAGCTGATAGACCTCTGCTACGGTGTTTCGTGGCGGGTTAGCGTCGAGTGTTTCGGCCGTGTGCTGCATATAGGCAATACCAAGGTCGGTGGTGCTGGTCTTGCTGTTGTAGGCATGTCCAAACATGTTGACGAGCACAAAGTGCAGGTATGCCCTGCAGAGCAGTGCTTCGGCGCGTGCCTGCTGCAGTGCCGTGGTGGTGGCACCGCCCATGGCGTCGATGGCTTCAAGAGCCATGTTTGCAGAGGCTATGCAGCCGTAAGCATCTTCCCACACGTTTTCGGCTCCCTGGTTGTTGGCCTCGGTAACGTCCTGCCAACTGTACACCTGATCCATAAAACGGTTGGTATTGGGGTTCTGTATGCCGTAGTTGTCTACATTGTCGCTCATCACCTCGGCCACGAGCAGCACGTCGTGGGTTATGTAGCAGGAACCCAGCAGTTTCTGCACTTTCTCGACAGAGGTGATCTCGGTGCGGTTGTCGGGTAGCTCGTCGAGGTAGCTGTCGCAGGAGGCGAGTGTGGCGGCAATGCCACAACTTATCAAGCCGGCAATGAGATTATTATGGAGTCTTGTCATAATCGATAGTCTATTGTCTTAATAATGAATAATTTATAGTCCCACCCTGAGAGTCATTGTAAACTGCTTGGGCATAGGCACTGCCACACCGCCTGCGTTGCTGAACTCGGGGTCTTGACCGTTGAGCTTCTTGTCGGCATAGATGAGGAAGAGGTTCGTGGCCTGCAGTTTCACCCCGAGGGTGTTGATGCCAATGTGCGAGATGAGTTGTTTGGGGAAGTCATAGCCCAGTGAGATCTCCTTCATGCGGATGAAGTCTCCCTTTGCCACTCGTGCCGTAGAATAGTTGTAGGCATTGTATGCAATGCTTAGGTTGGTATCCTGCCGGTTCTGCCGTGTCGAGGCGATGGTGGGAATGTCGGTGTAACGTTCGTCGCCTGGCACCATCCATCGGTTCTTGAATTCTTTCGGAGTGGCTGTGAGGTCGCTGTATTGGTTGCTGAATACCGGGTCGAGGCGTACCACGTTGCCGAAAGAATAGGTGACGAAGAGATTAAGGGTGAGCTGTTTCCACTTCAGCGTGTTGCCCAGTGAGCCCACATCGGTGGGGTCTATGGAGCCGGAGAACTCCAAGAAGTCGAGGCTTTGCCGTTCGTAGGCTTGGAAGTTGATGTTTGAGGTGGTGTTGTATCCTCCTACGTTGAAGGTAGGCAGTCCCTCTTTGTTCAGTCCAGCGAAGGGAATGCTGAAGAGCGACCTGACGGGATATCCCTCAAGCGTGAAGCCCGTTCCGCTGACGAGTGTGATGAGCCTTTGTGCCGACTCCATCTTCGTTACCTCGCTGTGGGTGTGGGAATAGATGAGATTGGTGGCCCATGAGAAGTCTTTCTGCTTGATGTTTACGCTGGCTATGCTCAGTTCTACACCATTAGCCTTCATCTCGGCCACGTTCATCAAAGGTATGAGCCCTCCTGCATAGCCGGCCACCATCTTCGGCCCTATGAGGTCGTAGTTGTTGCGCTGATACCAGTCGAATCCCAGGCTGAGCCTGCCTCCGAAGAGTGACGTCTCGAGTCCGATGTTCAGCTCGTGTTTCTTCTCGTAGGTGAGGTCGGGGTTTCCTGGCTGATAGAGCGAAATGTTGGTCTCCTTAACGCTTGTGAAGGGGCGCCAGGGGTTGTTTGGCAGGAAGATGTTCGACGAGTTGGTGACGCTGGCAGGTCCTCGGTCGGCTGTGAGCGAGTAGCTTGCTTTCAGAGACAGCTGCTGCATGGGCAATGACAGGCGTTCGAAGAAAGGCTCCTCATGCACGTTCCACGCTGCCGATATGTTCCATGTGGGCAGCCATCGTGCCGAGCGTGCACGCCCCATGCGGTTGGTGCCCTCGTAGCGGAAGGTGCCGTTCACCGTGTAGCGCCCTTTATAGGAATAGGTGGCGTTGGCAAAGAAGGCGGTGCTGCGCTCGCGAGTGTTTGAGAGCGAGTAGTAGTCGGTATTGTTTTCCTGCATTTTCTTGAATGCCAGATAGTTGAATGATGCTATCTCTCCGTTGTCGAAGAGCACGCCCCAGTCACTGTTGTGGGTGTTGTGGCGGTTCATGTAGTTCACCTCCATGCCGGCGTAGAGGTTCATGATGTGTGTATCGCGGAACACGTCGTTGTAGGCCGCCGAAGCTCTAAAGTCGTAGCCTGTCATGCGGTTGTCGGTTCGTTCGAGTATGCCTCCTTCCGGCAGTACCGAGACGGGCAGCGCATAGATGTTGTCGGGGTCGGTATACAGGTAGCTGTTCTTCTCGCGAATGGTCGATGTGCCCATGGCGCGATAGGCCTCTGCCTGGTTCGATGTTTCAAGAATGTAGTGCTCTATGCTGTTGGTAGAGTATTTCATGGCGCCCAGAGCGGTCAGTTCCACCTTGGTGATGGGCTTCCATGTGAGTTTGCCTTGCAGTCGGAACTCGTTTACGTTGAGGTCCATGTAGTTGTTGTCCAGCTCATGGAAGATGTTGAAGGGTGCGTAGTTGCGGGTGTAGTAGGTGTTGGCATCGAGCGCCCTGCTGGTGTTCAGTGCGTAGCTGTAGGGATTGATGTCGAAGGAGCGGCTTACCTGTCCTGCCACAGGGTCGATGTCCTGACTGAGGGTACCCGGTGCTTCCTGGTTTCTGAACGATGCATTGGCTATGATGCCCACCTTCAGTTGCTTCGACAGGTCGAAGTCGGCGTTGATGTTGGCTGTGTAACGCTCAACGCTGCTCCGCTTGGTCCAGCCGGGGTCGTACATGGCACTCACCGATGCATAGTAGGTGCCTTTGTCGGAACCGCCCGACATAGACACCGAGTGGGTGTGCTGCAGCGAGTTGTTGAACAGCAGGTCGAACCAGTCGGTGTTTCTGTATTCGGCCTCTCTGAGGTAGGCAGCGCGAGCCTCTGGTGTATTGGCCAGTGCAAACTGACCTGTCACCGGGTTGTATTCGGTCATCATCTGGTACATTTTTCCGTAGATGCCGCTTTCCGAAGCGTTGGCCGTCTCGGCGTAGTTCAGGAATCCTTTCTGCTCCAGTTCCTGATAGACACCCACCTGGTCTTGCGAGTTCATGATGTTGAAGGTGGCATAATTGGGCTTCAGCCTCATGGTGTACTCGCCGGTATAGTTGATGCGTGTCTGTCCGGCCTTGCCTTTCTTGGTGGTCACAACAATCACGCCAGCCATTGCGCGCGCACCATAAATAGAGGTGGCACTTCCATCTTTTAGAATCTGGAATGATTCGATGTCGTCAGAGTTGAGTCCTGCAATAGCGCTTGAGATGAGCGTGTTGGCGTCGCCAGAGGCGAGGTCATCTGCCGATACGTCGACGATGTCCTCCATGATTACCCCGTCGACCACCCAGAGCGGCTTGCTGGATCCGTAGATGGAAGTTGCTCCGCGCACACGAATCTTAGGAGCAGCGCCAAAGGTGCCGCTCACGTTCTGCACGCTCACGCCGGCGGCGCGTCCCTCTAAGGCACGGCTCACGTCGGCCACGCCGTCCAGCTTGGTGGCATCGCCGCTGAGTTTGGTTGATGAACCGGTGAAGAGACGCTTGTCCATCTTCTGCATGCCCGTCACTACCACGTCGTCGAGTGTAGTGGCATCGGGTTGCATCACAATGCGCATCTGTGGTTTCGGTGTGAGCGTTTGTGTAAGCATGCCAATATAGCTTACCACAATTTTTTTGCCAGAAGGCACTTTCGTGCTGAATTGCCCGTCAATATTGGTTATTACGCCGGTCTTCTGGCCTTGTATTACCACAGAGGCACCAATCACGGGCTCGCCATCTTCAGCAGAAACCACTGTGCCCTTCACTTCTGTCTGTGCCAATGCTATTCCGATGAAAATGAAGAAACTGGCTAATGTCGATATTAGTCTTTTTTGCATTCTCGTTGTGTTGTTGTTTGGTTTTTGTATTTTTATACGTTTATCTATTGATATGGTTGCAAAGTTACACATAATTATTTAAAATGCAATACTAAAAATGAAAAAAAATTTCATTCTGTTATTTTCTGTTGTTTTTCCCTGTGTAAATCTTGCAATAGTATAGATGTTGAGGCGCTATTGCGGGGCGAAAAGATTGTGGGTAGGCGAGATAGTCTGGAAATGTAAAAAATATTGTAAAGCCACCATGATTCTCTCCTTAATTATGTGGCAAACTTGGAAAAAGTTTGCCATGCTTGCTGTTTTATACTATTTTTTTTCTACCTTTGCATGGTCGAAAACAATAATAAACATGTTCCTGCAGAATCTTTATAGCATTTTTACTTTTTTGCAGAGAGGGTGGGGGCAGGTTGAAACAAGTTGACGAAAAAAACGCGGCAGAGGTTTTTCCCACCGTTTTACAGTTCCAAAGCGCAATATTTTTGATTTATGATAGAAAACAAGTTTAATAAGTATCTTGACGAGATAGGACATGAACAACTGCTCTCAGAGGAAGAAGAGCGGAGACTGTCGGACCGTATCAGACAGGGAGATGAGCGTGCCTTGAACCGTTTGGTAGAAGCAAACCTTCGCTTTGTGGTGGCTATTGCCAAGCAGTATCAAGGCAAGGGCCTTGACATGGCCGATCTGGTGAGTGAGGGCAATATGGGAATGCTGAAGGCTGCGATGAAGTTCGATGCCGGGCGTGGTACTCGTTTTGTCAACTATGCTGTTGTGCATGTGCGGCAGCATATAGAGAAGGCATTGAAGATGGAGAGCAAGGAGCGACGAGTGGAAAACGTGGCCGATGGGCAGTCGCGGTCGGTAGATGCGCCGCTTGGAACAAAGCCGAATGTGAGCCTGCTCTCGGTGTTGGCCGATGGCAACGCACCGCTGGCCGACGAACGAGTGTATAGTGCCAATGCGCAGACGGCAGTAGAATATGCACTCAGGAGTCTCGACGAGCGTGAGCTACTGGTGGTCGATGCTTTCTACGGTTTGGGGCAGGAGCGGCTCACCATGGCCGAGATAGCCAATGATATGGGGCTGAAGCGAGAACGGGTGAGGCAGATTCGTGACCGCGCCATACGCCGATTAAAAAAGTCTTACAAGCACAAGCTGAAAGAGCTGCGCGGCTAAGGCGTAATGTCTCTCAGGGAGAGGGCCAGTGCCCTGTCTGCTGGCAGCCAGTCGACGCTGTCCAGTTCGTATGTGTGTAGCCATCTGGCTGCCTCGTGTTCATTCAGTGTCAGATTGCCGCTTGCCACTTGACAAAGGTAGCAATGCATTTTTAGGTGGAACTTTGGATAGTCCCATTCCACAGTTTCCACCATACGCTCCACAACGATTTTCGTATCAAGTTCTTCCCATATTTCTCGTTGCAGTGCCTCTTCGGGTGTCTCGCCGGCTTCTATCTTACCGCCGGGAAACTCCCAATAGTCTTTCCATTCGCCATAGCCACGCTGTGTGGCAAAGATTTGCCCGTCGCCATCGTGGATGATGGCCGCCACCACTTCTATCTGTTTCATCGATGCAAAGGTACAAAATAAAAACGCAAAATGCAAGCGCTTTCTGCTGTTTTCCCCTATGCCCAGCTACATTCTGGCCGAAGAAGAGGCTTTGTTGGTTCAAAGTTTTGGAAAAGTTTTGCATTTTCGGCTTTTTTGCTTACCTTTGTAGTCATAAAACATGAACCACTAAAAAACTGTGAGTATGGCAACAATCAAACCGTTTCGTGGCGTGCGGCCACCGAAAGAATTGGTAGAGCAGGTGGAATGCCGGCCCTACGATGTACTGAACAGCGAGGAGGCTCGCGCCGAGGCTGGCGACAACGAGAAAAGCCTCTATCATATTATTAAACCAGAGATAGATTTCCCTGTGGGCACTTCAGAATACGATCCGCGAGTGTATGAGAAGGCTGCCGAGAATTTCAAGAAGTTTCAAGAGCGGGGCTGGCTGAGGCAAGATGCGCGCGAACATTATTACATCTATGCACAGACCATGCAAGGCAAGACCCAATACGGTTTGGTAGTGGGCGCATTGGTCGACGACTATATGCAGGGGCGCATAAAGAAGCATGAACTGACTCGGCGCGACAAGGAGGAAGACCGCATGAAGCATGTGCGTGTGAACGATGCCAACATAGAACCGGTATTCTTTGCCTATCCTGACAACGAGCAACTCAATACACTCATCATGCGCTATGCCCAGACCGAGCCGGAATACGACTTTGTGGCACCTGTCGACGGATTCCGCCACCAGTTCTGGGTGATCAGCGATGAGACCGACATGCAGACCATCACCAGTGAGTTTGCCAAGATGCCTTCGCTCTATATTGCCGACGGCCACCACCGCTCGGCTGCTGCGGCACTGGTGGGTGCCGAGAAACAGGGCCAGAACCCTAACCATACGGGGAAGGAAGAATACAATTATTTCATGGCCGTGTGCTTCCAGGCCTCTCAGCTCACCATTCTTGACTATAATCGCGTGGTGAAAGACCTGAACGGCCTCAGTTCAGAGCAGTTCCTCGAGGCACTGGCCACCGACTTCGTGGTGGCCGACAAGGGCACCGAGGCTTATCGCCCCTCGCGGCTGCACGAGTTCTCGCTTTATCTCGACGGACACTGGTATAGCCTTTCGGCCAAGGAAGGAACCTACGACGATGGCGACCCCATCGGCGTGCTCGACGTAGACATTTCGAGCCGCCTTATTCTCGACAAGATTCTGGGCATAAGAGACCTGCGCAGCGACAAGCGCATCGACTTCGTGGGTGGACTGCGGGGCTTGGGCGAGCTTAAGCGCAGGGTAGACAGCGGCGAGATGCGCATGGCACTGGCTCTTTTCCCTGTATCGATGCAGCAGATCATGGATATTGCCGACAGTGGAAAGATTATGCCGCCGAAGGCCACTTGGTTTGAGCCGAAGTTGCGATCGGGCTTGGTGATTCACAAACTGAGCTGAACCGAAAAGCATCTTACAATCATGAAGCTCAATACCCCATGGCAAGATGACCGACGAATATAAAACCATCAAAGCTACAGGCGAGGGATTCTACTCGGAAAAGCGAAGTAGATTCCTCGCCTTCGCCCACCATGTAGAAACGGTCGACGAGGTGAAGCTGTTGCTGGCTCAGTACAGAAAGAAATACTACGATGCACGCCATGTGTGCTATGCTTACATGCTGGGGGCAGAAAGAGAAGACTTCAGGGCCAACGACGATGGGGAACCCTCGTCAACGGCCGGGAAACCCATACTGGGGCAGATTAACTCGAACGAGTTGACCGATACGCTCATCATTGTGGTGCGTTATTATGGCGGCGTGAACCTGGGCACCAGCGGCCTGATTGTTGCCTATCGTGAGGCGGCGGCCGATGCCATCGCCCATGCCGAGACAGAGGTGAGGCAGGTGGAAGAGACCGTGGTGTTCGACTTCCCTTATGTGATGATGAACGACGTGATGCGTGTGGTGAAAGAAATGCAGCCACGCATTGTTGGGCAGACCTACGACAACACTTGCCAGATAAGACTCAGCATCAGACTCTCTGAGGCTGAGCAACTGCGGCAGCGACTTGCCAAATTAAGTTTTTCGTAGAATTTACAGATATGAATAAGATAGGAATATATGACTTTATGGCCGAGCCTTTCCACTGCGATTTTTCGGGCCGGCTATTCTTGGGCCATCTGGGCAACAACATGCTGAATGCCGCCGACTTCCACAGTACCGACCGTGGCTTTGGCATGCGTTATCTGATGAGCATACAGCGGTCGTGGGTGCTCTCGCGGCTGGCCATTGAAATGGAGGATATACCAAAGCAGTATGACCGTTTCTGCATAGAGACCTGGGTGGAAAGTGCCATGCGATACTTTACCAACCGAAACTTCTGCGTCGTCGGCAGCGACGGGCGTGTCTTTGGCTATGGCAGGTCGGTCTGGGCTATGATCGACACAGAGACGCGACAGCCCACCGGCATCTATGCCATTGACAATGGTGCCATAGAACAGTGGATAGTAAAAGAAAAGGAATGCCCCATAGAAAAAGGAGGAAGGGTGAAAATGTCGGCCGATGGCCCACGACTGGTGCGGACCATCGATACCTTTTATAACGATGTAGACATAAATGGCCATATCAATTCGGTGAAATACATTGAGCATGTGCTCGACCTATGGCCACTCGACTGGTATAAGGAGCACCGCGTGAAACGGTTCGAGATTGCCTATGTGGCCGAATCGCATCAGGGCGACCGTCTGGCGTTCTATATGGAGCAGACCGGCGAACAGGTGTTTTGCGTGAGGATATGCCGCGAAAGCGATGGAGCCGAAGTGGTGCGGAGCAAAGTGGTCTTCGTGGCGCTTTAGTCGCGGTAGAACCACGAAAGCAAAGTGTTTATCCACCCTATGCTACAGCGAAACCAGCGGTAGGTGCTCACAGGCTTGCCGCCAAAACGCAGTATAAATTCGCGAAAGGCATTCTTACGGAAGGGAAGGCCCACATCGAGGAAGAACATGTGTTCACAGCCTCGGTTGTGGGCATCTTTTATGGCATGCCATACCGTCACGTCGGCGGGGTGAACGAAAACGTATGACTTACGCCTGAAGGCCGAGTACCATAGATAGGCCTGCCCTTTGGAGTAAGCCACCATGGAACAGCCAATGACGTGTCCATGATATTTGGTGACAAACAGCCGGCTGGTCTGGCTGTCTATGCCACGGAAGAACTCGTCGGCTGGTACATAGCGCTTGGGTTTAAGCCAGTTATGGTGTCGCAGTAGTTTCGTGAATCCTTTGAATTCGGCTTCTGTAGCTACCTCGGTAGTGGTCACTCCCTTCGCATAGGCTTCGTCTATGTGTTGTTTCATGCGCTCGCTGATGCGCTCTTCGGGAGGGCGCGAGTGTAGCGAGTTGTGAATGCTCATCCAGCGGACGGGGAAGTAGCCAGCCTGGCGGAATTCTTTGTAGCCGAACATCTTTTGCGACAGGTTGCTCACCTCAATGTAGAGTAGCCGGCGCCTCAACTGTCGGGTCAGTTCGCTGAGCATCATGCCAAACAAGCGGTCCTTCGATTCCACGCCGGGGGCATACTCGCCTTCGCCATACACCCTGCAGTGCATGTAGAAATAAGGTGGAAACCACGATGAGCGATAACGCACCAATGCCAACAGCTGGGCAAGCACCTGCCCCTGACCGTCTTCTACCGTTAGCATATAAGGCCGGTGGCGCGGTGTCTGAAGACACAGCTCGAACAGCTGCGGACTATGAAAAATATTCTCACGTCTTAGCCCTGAGGGCAGCTCGTCGGCCTTGGTGTAGATGTGAATAGAGAGTTCGTTCATCGGTTGCAAAAATACGAAATCTTTCGGTAATGAAAAAGGTTTTAAGAATAAATCAGTCATTTTAATGCATTATTTTGTGAAAATTGGCAAAGAAAAGGCCGTTTTTTCATAAAATCTTTATAACTTTGCACTTTAAAGAATAAACATTAAAAATAAATTGTATTATTGATAAAGTAATTATGGCGAATCAAAAACTGGACCGTCTTGACAAGCAGATTCTGCGTCTTATTGCCGAAGATGCCCGTATTCCTTTTCTTGAAGTGGCAAGAATCTGCAACGTGAGCGGTGCTGCTATTCATCAGCGCATACAGAAACTTACAAATTTGGGTATATTGAAAGGCTCACAGTTCATTATCGATCCAGAGAAAGTGGGTTACGAGACGTGTGCCTTTATCGGGTTGAATCTGAAGAATCCCGAATCGTTCGACGAGGTGGTAGAGAAACTGAGGAAAATTCCTGAGGTGGTGGAATGCCACTATACCACGGGCGACTATGACCTTTTCATAAAAATATATGCAGCCAACAACCATGATTTGCTGAACATCATTCACGATAAATTGCAGCCTATGGGTTTGGCGCGTTCAGAGAGTATCATCTCGTTTCATGCTGCCATCGAACGCCAGTTGCCCGTTGTCACCCTGGCTTTGGGTGCCGACGATGAACAGGAGTGATATTGATTTAACGAGAAAAAAGGTCCGCTTCTTAGCGGGCCTTTTCTCGTTGTTCCAGAAATTCGCTTACCTGTTCTTGGGTGGAGCGGGTAACGGCAATGCGGCCCGATCGGGTGTATTGCAGCACGCAGCCATAGGCGTCAAGGGCTTTGTAGAGGCTTAGTATGTCTTCGGTCTTGCCGCTTTTCATTGCTATGATATACGTGGGATTTACTTCGGTAATCTGGGCATCGTGGTGGCGTATGGTCTTCGAAATGTCGGGGTTTTGCATCACGATGCTTGTCGATAGCTTGTAGAGACCTGTCTCGCGAATGAATAGCTCCTCGTCGGTGAAATAGGTAGCTTTTATTACGTCGATCTTCTTTTCTATCTGATTGGTAATTTTTACTACCTGATCATCGTAGCACCAAGCGGTGATGGTATATTTGTGCACGCCGGGAATGCTCGATGCCGAGACGTTCAGGCTCTCTATGTTTACCTGGCGTCGAGTGAATACGGCTGTGATCTGGTTCAGTATGCCGGCGATATTCTCTGAATATACTAAAAGGGTATAAAAATTCCGTTCTTCGTTCATGTTCTTTGCTTGATGGGTTATTATTAACGGCACATTTTCTTTAACGTCAGATCTTCAGCATCATCTCGTCGATGCGCTTCCCTGGCGCTGTCATGGGCATCACGTCGGCATCTTCTTTGATGGCGCATTCCAGTATGTAAGGCCCTTTCGTGGTAAGCATTTCCTGAACCTTTTCGTTCAGCTCTTTGCGGTCCACGACAAGGTTGTAGGGTATGTTGTAGGCTTGGGCAATGAGGCTGTAGCGAGGGTTGAGCATGGGTGTGAACGACCGTCTGCCCTCCCAGAACATGTCTTGCCATTGCCGGACGTTTCCCAGGTAGTTGTTGTTCAGCAGTATCATCTTCACCGGTGCCTGTTGCTCCATGATGGTGCCCAGTTCTTGCAGGTTCATCTGGAAGCCGCCATCGCCACAGAACATGCATACCGTGCGGTCTGGCGCACCAAACGTGGCACCTATGGCTGCCGGCATGGCAAAGCCCATGGTGCCAAGACCGCCACTGGTGACGATAGACCGCTTCTTGTTGTAGTGGAAGTATCGGGCCGAGAACATTTGGTTCTGGCCCACGTCGGTCACCAGCACGGCATCGCCTTTTGTGGCCTCGGCCACCACGTTCACTACTTCGCCCATGAGCAACGGGCCTTCTTTCGGATGTATGGCAGGCTCAATCACCTGTTCCAGTTCCATTTTGAAGTATTCGTCGAACGATTCTTTCCATGCAGTATGGTCGTTCTTCTTCAGCAGGCGAGTGATGGCAGGCAGCGTCTGTTTGCAGTCGCCCAACACCGGCACGTCGCAGCGTATGCACTTGCCTATCTCTGCCTTGTCTATGTCTAAATGAATGATTTTTGCCTGAGGGGCGTAAGCCGAAGAAAGACCTGTGACGCGGTCGCTGAAACGCATGCCTATGGCAATGATCACATCGGCTTCCTGAGTCTTCATGTTCAGTGAGTATTGGCCGTGCATGCCCAGCATGCCCTTGTTCAGCGGGTGGCGCGACGACAGTGCCGAGAGGCCCAGAAGCGTGCGTCCCACAGGGATGTCGGCCTTCTCTATCATCTCTGTCAGCTCGTTATGCGCATTGCCCAGCTCTACCCCTTGTCCTACCAGCGCCAGTGGCCGCTCGGCCTGGTTTATCAGGCGTGCAGCCTCGGCTATGCAGGCACTGTCGGGAGCTGGCGAGGGTTCGTAGCTGCGCACGAAGTCTATGTGCTGAGGGCCACTCCATTCGCACAGATGTTCTTGTGCGTTCTTGGGAAAGTCGAGCACCACGGGACCCGGGCGGCCACTGCGCGCAATGTAAAAAGCCCGGCTGACGGCCCATGCCACGTCGCTGGCATGACGAATCTGGTAGCTCCATTTCGAAATGGGTTGCGCCACGCCTACGAGGTCTACCTCTTGAAAGGCGTCGGTTCCAAGTGCGTTGATGTTCACCTGTCCGGCTATCACCACGATGGGGGTGGAGTCGAGCATGGCATCGGCCACGCCGGTAAGCGTGTTGGTGGCTCCAGGGCCACTTGTCACGATGGCAACGCCCACTTCGCCTGAGGTGCGCGCAAAGCCTTGGGCGGCATGCACAGCGCCTTGCTCATGCCGTACTAAGATGTGGTGGAACGTTCCTTTCTTCTCGCCCTGGGTATAGTCGTATAGAGAATCGTAGACGGGCATGATGCTGCCGCCAGGATAGCCGAAAATGGTCTTCACGCCTTCGGCTTGCAAAGCAAGCATCAGTGCTTCGCGTCCGGTAATCATCTCTTTGCTTTCGATAGCTTTTGCTTTCTCCATTTACTTTTTTCTGATAAAACGGTGCAAAGTTACGGCAAATAACTCACATTTCATCATGATTTGCTTTTTTTTTGCGACAAATCGTTTAAAATTAATCTATGTCTACTACAGTAATGCCTGCACCGCCAAACTGCACATGCTCATCGCGGTAGCTTTTTACGTTCGGAACTGTGTGCAGATACTGCCGTATGAGCTGTCGGAGGATTCCGCTGCCTGTACCGTGAAGAATGCGCACGCGTGACATGCCCACGAGAATGGCATCGTCTATGAAGTAGGTCACGGCGTTGATGGCTTCGTCGCCTCGCATGCCCCTCACGTCGAGGTCTTGCCTGAAGTTCAGCTTACGTGAGTCGATGGCAGCACGCGTTTCGTTGGAGAGATGGCCATACGATCCCACAATGTTTGTATTTCGCTCTTCTTGCTTGCTTTGCTCTGCGGGAGGCTCCTTGGCATGTTCAAGCCGGTCGGCACGCATCTTCGTGCGCATGCCACCGAAGATTACGGTGGCCATCTTCCCGTCGAGGCTCTCAATCTTGCCAACAGAGGTGAGACCCTTGATGCGGACGGTGGAACCGACGGTGAATGTGGCTGCCGATGCGGCTTCTTGCGTCTTGGCGTCTTGGGCTGTTGCCGTTCCCTCGGGGGCTGCAAGGGGTGCCTTGTTCTTTTTTCTTTCCTCTTTCCGCTTCTTGCGCTCTTGTATTTGTTTTATCTTGCGTTCTATGAGTTCGTCACTGGCCTTGGTGTCAATTTCGTCAATGTCTTGCTTGAAGAGGTTCAGTTCCTCCCTAATGCGGCGGGTCTCTTCTTTCTCGGCTTGACTCTCGCGTATTTCCCTAATGGCGTTCTCTATCTTCTTGTTGCTTTCTCGCAGCAATTCTTCTGCCTGCTCCTTGGCTTTGCGCAGTATTTCCTTGCGTTGGCGCTCTATCTCGGTAAGCTCGTCCTCGTAGCGCGAAATCTTGTTTTCCAGACTTTTCTCATGCTGGTGTATGGTCTGCCGCTTGCCTTCCCAGTAGCGTTTGTCGCGTACAATGTCTTGCAGGTACTTGTCGCTCTGAATGTAGTCCTGGCCCACAATCTCGCTGGCATCGCGAATGACTTCTTCCGGCAGTCCGGTCTTTCTGGCAATCTCGATGGCAAAGCTGCTGCCGGGCTGACCTATGGAAAGCTGGAAGAGTGCCTGCATTTCATGGCGGTCGTAGAGCATGGCTCCGTTTATCACGCCCGCATGGCCTTCGGCAAAGTGCTTCAGGTTTTGGTAGTGGGTGGTAATCACCCCAAAGGCCTGTTTCTGCCAGAACTGCTTCAGCACTGCCTCGGCAATGGCACCACCTATCATCGGCTCGGTGCCACCGCCAAACTCGTCTATTAGCAGCAACGTGTCCTTGTCGGCATAGCGTATCATCTGTTTCATGTTCATCAGGTGCGACGAATAGGTCGAGAGGTCGTTCTCTATGCTTTGCTCATCGCCGATGTCGATCATTATCTTGCGGAAGATGCCACACGTAGAGTGGTCGCCTACGGGAACCGACAGGCCGCATTGCAGCATATACTGGAGCAGTCCCACTGTTTTCAGGCAAACCGACTTGCCGCCAGCGTTGGGGCCGCTGATGATGAGCAGCCGGGCGCAGTTCTTTTGCGAAACGTCCGACTGTGATGTCAGCATGATTTCCAGAGGTATTACCTTCTTTCCTTGCTTTTCGAGCGAAAGGGCTAATAGAGGATGGGCGGCGCGGGTCCAGTCGATGTGCGGATGGCTTGCCACCTCAGGCTCGATGGCCTTCATTAGGTTGGCCAGTTCTGCCTTGGCACGTATCAGATCGATCATGGCCAGAAACTGGTATGAGTCTAAGATTTCTTTCACGTGAGGGCGCACCTCGTCGCTGAATACAGTCAGAATGCGTATGATTTCGCGGCGCTCTTCTGCCTCCAGTTCGCGTATGCGGTTGTTAGCCTCCACCACCTCGGCAGGCTCAATGAACACGGTCTTTCCGGTAGCCGACTCGTCGTGCACAATTCCATTTATCCGGCGTTTCACGCCAGGGGCCACCGGAAGCATAAGCCGTCCGTCGCGCATCGTGGGGGCTGCGTCCTTGTCTACAAGCCCATCGCGCTGTGCAGCGTGCAGTATAGTATATAAGGTACGCGATATGCTGCCTTCCGTCTTCTGCAGCTCGTGCCTGATGCCAGCAAGGTTCATCGAGGCTCCATCTTTGATGCGCCCAAACTTGTCGAGAATAGAGTCGATGCGGCGTATCATGGCAGGAAACGTCTTCACGTCTTTCGACAGTTCGTGAAGGGCAGGGTAGGGGTAGACGGGGTCATGGCCGTCACGGTCATCCTCTTCGCTTTTGTTTAGATATGCAGCAATCTTCGTGATGGTTTCAAGGGAACGGCGAAGGTCGAAAAGTTCATTCTCTTCAAAGTGGGTGCCGGCAAGCCGGATGCGGGCCACCGACTCGCGCACGTCGAAAAAATATTGCAAAGGAAAATCGTCGGCCTCGGCTTGCAGCTTACGAAATTCGCGTGTCTGTTCCAGCCAGATGCTCACTTCTTTTGCATCTTCCGAGAAGGACAGCTCGTCTACCTTCTCACGCCCCAGTCCGCTTAGGCAGCGTTCCTTCAGAAGTGTGCGAATTTCGTCGAAACCTATTTTCTGTTCGTAGTTGTTTGGGTAAATCATGGTGCAAAATTAGACAAAATTCCTGAATTATGAGCCAGAGGAGATAAAAATATGAACAAAATGCCCTCAAAAAGTTAGATATAAAGGCTCATTTTACGCCCTTACCCTATTTTTTCGTGTTCTAACCTGCATTATGCACAGAGATGTTTTACTTGATTTATGTTTATGCAATCTCTTGCTGCATAAATATTCGGTGAAAACCGCTGAGATTTAAAAATTCGGAAGCCGACGGCTCCTCGTTCAAAATTTTTAAATCTCAGCAACTTTCGTAAATTGCTGATATTCTGTTGGTTACAAAATGATTAAAATGCCGTGTTGCAATACAGTCTGTTTTGGGGGGCAATTCAGTCTGTTTTGCATCTCAATTCAGCCTGTTTTAGGATGCAACTCATGCTGAATTGCACCCTAAGGAAGGCTGAACAAACGGCAACTTGCATGAGGGTCAGCGCCGTGGAACCACTCCGAAGGTGCAACGGAGGCTCGATTGCGTCGCCGACAGTCTTTGGGACTTTTGGGGCGGGAGCCGTTGCAGACTCCCGCCGTTCTAAAACGCAAATTTCATTTGTCTTGAAAATCGAAAAACAGAATGTATATTCATGCAGCCCGACGATGCCGAATGACGTTAATAGACAATTAACCAGTCATGGCAAAAGGTATTTCTTTGTTTTTCTGGTTTTGTAAACCTGCGAAGCGGTATATACGACTGACTTCATCTGGCGCCCTTGAGGTTAAAAAGCATTATCCGAAATCGTTTTGTAGATATAAGTGTTGTTGATTTGAAAATAGTTGTGTATCTTTGTACCCGCTAAGGAGGTCGATAGAGAGCTGTCCTTGAAGGAAGGCTGATACTCAACGGATAAAAAACTATTGATTTGCCGATAGAAAAAAGATATATAGAGTTATGACAAATTTCAAAGACTTGGCGCAATTGCGCCGTTCGCATCGTAAGTTTACCGAAGAAGAAATCGATGGCGAGGCCGTGAAGCTGATTCTGCGTGCCGGCCTGATGTCGCCCACGAGCAAAGGCCAGCGTGCCTGGCAGTTTGTGGTAGTAGACGACAAACAGGATTTAGAGAAACTTTCTGATGCCAAAGACCTGGGAGGGCAGTTCATCAAGGGAGCACCGCTCGCCATCGTGGTGCTGGGCGACCCCTTGCAGAACGACTGCTGGGTGGAAGACGGTTCTATAGCAGCCATCTCCATGCAATATCAGGCCGAGGAGCTGGGGTTGGGATCGTGTTGGGTGCAGATGCGTGGCCGTGGACTTTCCGACGGCACATCGGCCGACACCGTGATTCGTGGCGTGCTTGACATACCAGAAAACTACCATGTGCTCTGTGTGGTAGCCATCGGCCATAAGGCCGACGAGCGCAAGCCCCAGAACGAGGAAAAACTGAAGTGGGAAAACGTGCACATAAACAAGTTCTGATGCAGATAGTATTTGTAGGGGCCGGGCGACTGGCCACCAATTTGGCAGTGGCCCTGCATGCCAAAGGCCACGGCATCGTGCAGGTGTATAGTCGCACAATGGCATCGGCACAGCAGCTGAGCGAGAAGGTAGGGGCGCTGCCCACCACGAGCATCGACGCACTAAGCCGCGATGCCGATGCCTATATCGTGGCGGTGAAAGATGCCGCCCTGTCGGCACTGGTGCCAGCGCTGGTGAAGGGAAGGCATGACGCATGCTTCTTCCATACTTCCGGCTCCATGCCGATGACTGTGTTTCAAGGGAATGCCTGCAACTATGGCGTGGTCTATCCAATGCAGACATTTTCGAAGGAGCGGCTTGTCGATTTCTCCAATATACCTATATTTATAGAAGCAAGCAACGAGGCGACACTCGAGGTGGCCCGTGGCATTGCTGCCTCGGTGAGCTGCAAGGTGAGCCAACTGCCGGGCGAGCAACGCCGACAGTTGCATCTGGCGGCTGTCTTCGCTTGCAATTTCGTGAATCACTGCTATGCGCTGTCGGCCGACATCCTTCGGCGGAATGGATTGCCGTTCAACGTCATGCTGCCTCTGGTGCAGGAAACGGCACGGAAGGTAGAAGAAATGGAACCAAAGGATGCCCAGACTGGGCCGGCCATACGCTTCGACCAGAACGTAATAGGTGCCCATTTGGCCCTGCTGCAAGATATGCCCATGGCCCACGACATCTACGAGCTGATGAGCAAAAGCATAAACCAATTGAGCAAGCAACCATGATAAATTATGATTTGAGCAAGATACGAGCCATTGTCTTCGATGTAGATGGTGTGCTCAGTGCCGAGACCATCACACTATCGGCCACGGGCGAACCCCTGCGCACAGTGAACATAAAGGATGGCTATGCCATACAGCTGGCCATGAAGCTGGGTCTTCGCATCGCCATCATGACGGGTGGAAACACCGATGCCATCCGGCTGCGTTATGAGCGGCTGGGGGTGGAAGACATCTTCATGGGCTGTGCCGTGAAAATAAAAACATACGAGTTGTTCCTGCAGAAGTATGGCCTGGCCGATGACGAAATCATGTATATGGGCGACGACATTCCCGACATGGAGATTATGCAACGGGTGGGGTGCCCGGTGTGTCCGAAAGATGCCTGCCACGAAATAAAAGAGGTGAGCCTCTATGTGAGTCGGTGCCAGGGAGGCTATGGCTGTGGGCGCGACGTGATAGAGCAGACGCTACGTGCCCAAGGCAAATGGCTCATGAACGAAAAAGCCTTTGGCTGGTAGCATCGGAACTTATAAAAGTTTTTTAAAAAAATGCTTGAGAACATATCGAAATACCATATTATATTGGCCAGCAATTCGCCACGCCGGCGAGAGTTGCTTGCCGGACTGGGCATAGACTTCGAGGTGAAAGTGTTGCCCGACATCAATGAGAGCTACCCACACTCGCTGCCAGTAGTCGACATAGCCCAGTACATTGCCCGGGAGAAGGCTGCCGCCTACAGACCGCTGATGCGGGCCAACGACCTGATCGTGACGGCCGATACCGTGGTGATTGCCGGCGATGAGGTGATGGGCAAGCCTGCCGATGCTGCCGATGCCCGCCGCATGCTGCGCAAGCTAAGCGGTAAAGTGCATCAGGTGACCACCGGCGTCTGCCTGACAACCCTGACGAAGCAGCGAGACTTCTCGGTAACCACCCATGTGAGCTTCAAAACGCTTACCGATGAAGAGATAGACTTCTACATAAACCGCTATAAACCCTTCGATAAAGCCGGAGCCTATGGCATTCAGGAATGGATAGGATATATTGGCGTCACTGGGCTGCAGGGGAGCTATTTCAACGTCATGGGGTTGCCTGTTCAGCGAATATACACTGAATTAGCGGCGTTTTAGGGCGTTTTTAGCTTTTTTTGCAATAAATTTGTCGAAGAGTCTTGGAATATTCAAAAAAAATGCTTACCTTTGCACTCGATAACTAGTAATTTTAATCTATATTTATCATTTTCCAAAGTTTTTTGTTGGAAACCTGTCTGCGAAGATCGGTTTCCAATTTTTTTTGTAAAGAATACCCCATGATATTTGCTTATCTCGCAAAAAAGCATTAATTTTGCACACTAAACAGAATTTACTATATATTAATTAAGGTAAGAAATAATGAAAGCATTTGTTTTCCCCGGCCAAGGGGCACAGTTTGTGGGTATGGGCAAAGACCTGTACGAAACCAACGAGACCGCAAAGACACTTTTCGAGAAGGCCAACGATATTCTGGGCTATCGCATTACCGACATTATGTTTGACGGAACCGACGAAGACTTGCGTCAGACCAAGGTCACACAGCCTGCAGTATTCCTGCACTCGGTGATTTCTGCCATTTGTATGGGCGAAGCCTTCAAGCCCGATATGACCGCCGGTCACTCGCTGGGCGAGTTCTCGGCACTGGTGGCTGCCGGGGCGTTGTCGTTCGAAGATGGTCTGCGACTGGTCTACGCCCGTGCCATGGCCATGCAGAAGGCGTGCGAGGCACAGCCCTCGACCATGGCTGCCATTATCGGCATGGCCGATGAGAAGGTGGAAGAGATTTGTGCCGAGGTGTCGGCACTGGGCAAGGGCGTGGTGGTTCCTGCCAACTACAACAACCCCGGCCAACTGGTGATAAGTGGCAATATCGATGCCATCAACGAGGCTTGTGAGCGCTTAAAGGCCGCTGGTGCCAAGCGTGCACTGCCCCTGAAAGTGGGAGGTGCATTCCATTCTCCGCTCATGCAGCCTGCCAAGGACGAGCTGCAGCAGGCCATAGAGCACACCGACTTCCAGACACCAAAATGCCCCGTCTATCAGAATGTGGACGGGCGTGCGCATACCAATCCTGATGAGATTAAGCAGAACCTTATAGCTCAGCTCACCTCGAGCGTGCGCTGGACACAGTGCGTGCAGTCGATGATTGCCGACGGAGCCACCGATTTCACCGAGTGTGGGCCGGGCAAAGCCCTGCAGGGCATGATTGCCAAGATCTCGAAAGAGGTCACTGCACATGGCATAGAGTAAGCCTTTGTCTTTTTAACCAGCTTGTTACAATGAAACAGAAAATAATCCTTTATCAGGTGTTGCCCCGTCTCTACGGAAACCGTAATCTGACGCGCAAAGAGGGTGGAACTATCGAAGAGAACGGTTCGGGCAAGCTGAACGACTTTTCGCCCTCGGTGCTGAAGGGTATTCGGGAGCAGGGCTATACCCATGTGTGGTATACGGGCATCATCCGCCATGCCACACAGACCGACTATTCGGCATGGGGCATTCCGCGACAGCATCCTGCCGTGGTGAAGGGAAAGGCCGGCTCGCCCTATGCCATTGCCGACTATTACGACGTGGATCCCGATCTGGCCGTCGACGTGGACAAGCGCATGGAAGAGTTTGAAAGGCTGGTCAATCGCACCCATCGTGCTGGCTTGAAGATGATTATCGATTTCGTGCCCAACCATGTGGCAAGGCAGTACAAGTCGGTAAAAAAGCCACGGGGCGTGAAAGACCTGGGCGCTGGCGACAATGTCGAGAAAGGCTTCGACCCGCAGAACAATTTCTATTATTGTCCTGGGCTGGCATTTACACCTTATTTCGACCTGTATCATGGCGAAAAGAGTCCTTACGAGGAGAGGCCTGCCAAGGCTACTGGCAACGACCATTTCGACAACGCACCTGGGCTGAACGACTGGTACGAGACGGTGAAGCTGAACTATGGCGTAGACTATTATGCCGGTAGGGTAGGCTATTTCGACCCAGTGCCTTCTACCTGGAAGAAGATGCTACACATTTTGCTGTTCTGGGCAGAAAAGGAAATCGATGGCTTCCGTTGCGACATGGCCGAGATGGTGCCGGCAGAGTTCTGGGCATGGGCTACTGCACAGGTAAAGGAGAGGTTTCCTGAGCTGGTCTTCATAGGTGAAGTGTATAATCCTAATGAATATCGACGCTACCTTGCCTCGGGGTTCGACTATCTGTACGACAAAGTGGGCATGTACGATGCCATGCGCGATGTGATTTGCGGGCGGCAGGGTACAGAGGCCATCACCCATGCATGGCAGGCCAGTAACGACATTTCCGACCACATGCTCTACTTCCTCGAGAATCACGACGAGCACCGTATAGCCAGCGACAATTTTGCTGGCAATGGGCGGAAGGCCTTACCGGCACTCGTGGTCAACGCGCTCATGCAGAAAAACCCCTTCATGGTGTATGCCGGACAGGAGTATGGCGAGCGTGGCATGGATAGCGAGGGCTTCAGCGGGTGCGACGGCAAGACTACCATCTTCGACTACTGGTCGATAGATACGCTCTGCCGTGCCAGTGCTGGACAACTCACAGCCGACGAACAGTGGCTCAGTAAGGTTTACGAAAAGGTGCTGAACTTTGCCCGTAAAGAAAAAGCCATCGCTGAAGGCGAGATGTTCGACCTTATGTATGTGAACCAACAGTATAGCCGGCAGTATGCCTTCTTGCGCAAAGCAGGAAAGGATATCGTGCTGGTGGTGGCCAATTTCGACGATTTGCCCGTTCAGATGAATCTCATGCTGCCTGCCCATGCCTTCGACTTCCTGGAAATAGGAGAACAGGAGTATCAGGCCACCGAACTCTTCGGAGGGGCGCAAATTCCTCTGGAGCTTGCCAAGGACGAAGTTCTCGAACTGCACATGGCCCCACGCGATGCCATTGTGCTGAAGATAAAGTAATCTTGCCCTTTCCGTTTAACAGCAGATGATAATGGATTTTGAACTGAACGATCATAACAAGGAAGAATTTCCCCCTGCACACACAGCCGAGCACCTGCTCAACCAAACCATGATCAGGTTGTTCGGCTGTGGGCGCAGCCATAATGCGCATGTGGAAAGGAAAAAGAGCAAGATGAGCTTTCATCTGGATCACAAGCCCGACCGAAAGGAAGAGAAGGAGATAGAGCGGCGTATGAATGAGCTGATAGCCGAAGACCTGCCTGTCACCTTCGAGTTTGTTCATCGCGACGAGTTGCCTGAAGGTATTCAGCTCGACAGGCTGCCTGCCGATGCCAGCGAGACCATACGGTTGGTGCGCATAGGCGACTACGACGTGTGCCCCTGCATCGGGAAGCATGTGCGTTCTACCTCCCAGATAGGGCGTTTCGAGATGCTGGGCACCAATTGGGACGAGATGGAGCACTCCTTTCGCGTGAGATTCAAAATCGTACAGTGAGTCTGCTGGTGAAGAGCACGGTATTTTAACGATTAATTAACAATCGCTGCGATTTTTTTCTCATATTATTTCGTAACTTTGCACACAAACGAAGCAGTATCGAGGTTATGGCACTGAATCTGAACAAAAACTTAAAGCTTTATTATTCTATAAAGGAAGTGGCCGAGATGTTTGGCCTGAATGAGAGTACCCTGCGCTATTGGGAGACTGAGTTTCCCTATCTGAAGCCAAAAACGCAGGGACCAAACAAGGTGCGCCAGTATTCGGAAAAGGATATCGAGCAGATTAGGCTGATACATAATCTGGTGAAGGTGCGTGGCTTTAAGTTGGCGGCGGCAAAAAAAATGATCAATGCCAACCGTGATGGCTCCGACCGCAAGGCAGAGGTACTGTCGCGCCTCATTGATGTGCGCGACGATTTGCAGGCGCTCAAGCGTGAACTCGATGGCCTGCAATAAGGACTGTCTCCCCCTCCTTTCTTTTTTGAAAAGTATTGCTATACCAGTAAGTCGCTGGGGTTGTGGGCGAAAATTCTGCCTCCGTGGTCGGTCAGGAATTTGTGGTCGCGAAATCCCCAGAGCACGCTGATGCATGGCATTTGGGCATTGCGGGCTGTCTGAATGTCGACATCGCTGTCGCCCACATAGACGGCATCTGCCTTTGAGGTGCCCAGTTGGCGCAAAGCCTCCAACACTGTGTCTGGTGCCGGTTTCTTCCTTATGCCCTCAGCCTCGTGCTCGCCAATGGCCACTTCGATGGTCTGGGGGAAGAAATGATGGCACAGCTCCTGTGTGGCTGCGTAGAATTTGTTGCTCACCACGGCCAGGCGGCAGCCTCTGGCCTTCAGCTTGGCCAGCATGTCTTCGATGCCAGGGTATGGACGTGTGTTGTCGAGCGAATGCAGCAGGTAATGTTTGCGAAAGGTGGCGAAGGCCTTCTCGAACAAAGGGTTTGCGGCACCCTGTGCAACGGCTCGCTCCATGAGCAGGCGCACGCCATTGCCCACGAAGCTGCGCACGTCGTCGCGCGTGTGCTCAGGCATGCCATAGGTGCGGAGGGCGTAGTTTACCGAAAGGGTCAGGTCGGTCAGCGTGTCGAGCAAGGTGCCGTCAAGGTCGAATATGTATGTCTGGTATTGTTTCATCGCTTGCTGCGGCTAATCATTGTTTTCAGTTTCTCGTTCAGTCGCTTCGCGGCCATCAGGGCATCTATGCTCACGTGCATGCGATATTGCCAGTGATTGAAGGCATCGCCAGGTGTGTTGATGCGCTCCTGTCGTGGCGATTTCTCGCGCAGTTCGCCGTCAAGAGCCAGCCAGTCTTGCAGCGGAAGAATGCAAACCATCGATGGTGCGTAGAGATGGCGTGCCACAATCTCTTCGGCCAGTGTCGTAGACAGCTGCTCGGGTGCCTGCCCTTGTTTCTGGAGCATGGTTGTATAGTAGCGTTGGGTGCGCTCGGGCCATTCCTGCCACCACAGCCGCAGCGTGGGCATGTCGTGGGTCGATGTGGTGGCCACGCTTCTCACGGGGTAGGCATCGATATGCGCAAACTCGAAGCCGTCTTGCTTGGGCATGCGTTGCACTTCGAGTGTCAACATGCGCAGGGCATCGAGCACGCCAGCCACACAGGACGACTGATGGCCCAGGTCTTCTGCACATATCAGCATGCGTGTGTCATGGATCAGTTTGCTCAGCCGCTGGTAGCCGGTGGCTCCCCACAGCGCTTCGTGCCTTTGGCCAAAGTAGTTGTTGTAGAGGTGCATGTAGGCTTCGCGCTCGTCGCTGCCGAGGGCCTTGAACACGGGCTCCTTGTAGGCGGTTATGCGTGGGTGGTAGGTGTTGGGCTGCCGTGGGTCTTCCACAAAAAGCACGTTGGCAATCAGCCGGCACAGACCGTCGCGAATCCAAAGGCTGTTCTCGTCGGTCTTGCCGTCGAAGAGTGCCCACACCTGCTTCTCGGTGGCCACACTGGGCGCAAGGTCGTATAGGCCGTATGGCTTGCTGATGAGGAAATTCTCGCGCACATACTGAGCATGATAGCCGAAGATTCGCTCCACGATGCGATCGTTGATGAAAGGCTTAGTGAGGAAGTCGCGGCGGAATGGCAGTTCGGCTTGCTCAATCTCGGCTACCGACAAGGGCAGCGACGGTACGAAGTGGCCCAGGACAGCCGAGTGCTGGCATGACGGTATCTCCCAGATGCGGAAAAAGCCCAGCACATGGTCGATACGGAGCGAGTCGAAGTATTGCTCCATCCATCTCATTCGGCGTGCGAACCACTGTTCGCATTCTTTGCCCCATTTGTAGATGGGAAATCCCCAGTTTTGGCCCTGCTCCTTGTCGTTGATTGGCGGCGTACCTGCCTGAGTGTCGTGGAAAAACAGTTGCGGGTGTTGCCATGTCTCGGCGCTCTGGGCGTTTACGCTGATGGGCAGGTCGCCTTTTAGCAGAATGCCCTTTGAGCGGGCGTAGTTGGCTGCACGCAGTAGTTGGCAGTGCAGCAGGTATTGGGTGAAAGCAATCTGCTTCCGTGCCTGCTCTTTGTTTGGGGCCTGTCGAGTTAGCCATTCGGCGTATGGCTCCAGCCATTCGCGATTTTTCCGGTGCCATTGCTGGTATTCGTCGCAGGCAAGGGTCTCGCTGCCTTTCTGCTTGAACAGTAGTGTAATGTATTCGCTTTTCACGCGGTCTACTGCCTCGTAGTCGCTGTAGGCCATCGCATTTAGTTCGTTGCGCTGGCGATGGAAGCGTGCCATTAGTTTTTCGTCGTCGAGCTCTCCAGCCTGCTCTAAATCCAGATAGTGTGGGTGAAGGGCAAAGGCCGACACGATATTATAAGGGTGGCTGTCGTTCCAACTGTGTGTGCAGGTCGTATCGTTTACTGGCAGCAGCTGTATCACACGCATGCCAGTTTCCACCGCCCAGTCTACGAA
Organism: uncultured Prevotellaceae bacterium; assembly: GCA_946406555.1. Classification (GTDB taxonomy): domain Bacteria; phylum Bacteroidota; class Bacteroidia; order Bacteroidales; family Bacteroidaceae; genus Prevotella. The sequence continues at coordinate 43,415 of CAMJLB010000003.1, forward strand.
TCTGTATAGGTCGCCAAAGTCGCCCACGCCATACGACTGCTCGCTGCGGAGCGAGAACACGGGTATGCTTACGCCGGCAATGCGCCATGGCTTCTCGCTGATGCGCAGCCCGTCGCCACAAAGCACTTGTACTTCGCCATCGTCCGTAGTGTGCATAACCATTCGGTTTTCACCCTCCTCCCATAAGAGCAGCTGGTGGGTGGAGCCATCTACCACCACAAACTTGTATTCCAGCGGTAACTGAAGTCCGTCGGCGTTGAGTGAAAGCATCCACTCTTTTTGTCCTGCATATTCCATGGGCAGATAGCGGGCAGGGCTCCACGAACCCAGTGCGGGGTGGTTGCCCACGACGGCCAGCTGTTGCCCCTCGAGCAACTGTGGTGCCGACACGCGAAACACGATGGTCTTTCTGAACAGTGGCAGACGTAGCGGACGGGTCGACTCGTTGGTTGCGAAGCCCCTGGTGACGGCGAAGGCATTGGTATATAAGTGTTGGGGTAGGGGAGTGTCTCGCCATAGGTCGTGCATCACGTAACTCTTCGAGGCATCGAAGGCGAAGGTGCGCGCCACCATGTTCCATTCGCGGCGCAGCTCCCGTCCGTCGTTGTCGGCCACTATATAATAATAGGTGAAAGCGCTGATGGGGCTCCGTCGCGATTCTACCACGGCAGTGTCGGCTGTCCAGTGCTCGCCATCGGTAGTCTGCATGGGCACCAGCACGGAACTTCCTGTTCCGTCGACGTTGTGATAGCGCAGTGCCACCACCAGTTGCTGACCCCATTCGGTGCGGTAGTTTATGGTAAATCTGAGTTTCATATTTCGAAGTCAATAAAGGTTTCTTTTTGCAAAGATAGGAAATTGTTGGCAGTTTGTGCGCCGGATTTAGAAGATATGCCATTCATTTAACTTTATTTTGATGTTCATAATGCAAAAACTCATCGCTCGCTGTTCGCAAACTGCCAACTTTTCACTAACTTTGCACCCTGTTTTGGGGCTTTGCCCCATTTTAGCAATAACCTTTTAAAGCAAATACATGATGAAACGGTTCAATTCAAAAAAAATATATCTGCTACCAGCAGTTTTCTCTCTGCTGTGCATTCTCGGGCTGATATACTATTATTATTTCACAGGTTTCACTTCGGCTAAAGAGACCCAATACCTGTATATAGATGCCGACGATACGGCCGATTCCGTCTGCGGAAAGTTGCAGCCACTGGGCACCGAACGTGGCATGACGGCCCTGCGCACCCTGCTGCGCCATGTGGGCTATGCAGACCATGTGCGTACCGGCCGCTATGCCATCGAACCAGACGATGGGGTCATCACCGTCTTCCGCCGTCTGAGGAACGGACAGCAGTCTCCCATGATGCTTACCATTCCCGAGTCGAGAACCATCGACCGTCTGGCCGCAACACTTTCGCGCAAGCTGATGCTCGATAGTGCTGTGATAGCAGCCACGCTTTCCGATAGCATGCAAGTGGCTTCTTTGGGCTATGACACCTGCACGGTGCTATGCATGTTTGTGCCCAATACCTACGAGGTCTACTGGAACATTGGCATAGAACAGTTGCTGCAACGCATGCAGAAGGAACACGATGCTTTTTGGAACTATGAGCGCATGCACAAGGCCGAGGCTATCGGGCTCACCCCCAACGAGGTTTGCACACTGGCTAGTATTATAGATGAGGAGACGGCTAATAACGCCGAGAAACCCATGATTGCGGGCATGTATTTGAACCGGCTGAAATGTGGCATGCCCCTGCAGGCCGACCCTACGGTGAAATATGCCTTGAAGAACTTCGAACTGCGGCGCATCTATAAGAACATGCTGCTTACCTCAAGCCCTTACAACACCTATGCCCATGCCGGATTGCCCCCGGGACCTATCAAGATTGCCAGTATCAAAGGGGTGGATGCCGTGCTCAACAGGGTGGATCACAACTATCTGTATATGTGTGCGAAAGAAGACTTTTCCGGCACCCATAATTTTGCAGCAACGTACCAAGAGCATCTGGCCAATGCCGCGCGTTATGCCAAGGCCCTTAACCAGCGTGGCGTTCGCTGAATGGAAATGCTGCATGTCGCGACAAGTTAGACGAATTATAAATTGTGCACAAATGACGCGAAAATTTTGTTGAATTGTTTTTTTATAGCTATCTTTGCACAAGTTTATTTCAATAACTAAACAAAAAAGACATCACTGTTTATGAAGAAAAAGTTTATTTGCGCCGTTTGTGGTTATATCTATGAAGGCGATGCAGCTCCCGAGAAGTGTCCTATCTGTAAGGCTCCTGCTTCCAAGTTCTCTGAGCTGAAGGAAGAGATGGCCTATGCCACAGAGCACAAGATTGGCGATGGCAAACCCGAAGGAGTGAGCGAAGAGATGATTGAAGACCTGCGCTGCCATTTCAATGGCGAGTGCGGCGAGGTAGGCATGTATCTGGCCATGGCTCGTCAAGCCGACCGCGAGGGCTATCCTGAAATTGCAGAGGCCTTCAAGCGTTATGCCTTTGAAGAGGCCGATCATGCCAGTCGCTTTGCCGAGCTTCTTGGCGAGTGTGTATGGGATACGAAAACCAATCTGCAGAAGCGTGCTGCCGCCGAGGCTGGAGCCTGCGAAGATAAGTTCCGCATTGCCAAGAATGCCAAGGCTGCCGGATTCGATGCCATTCACGACACCGTGCACGAAATGGCCAAAGACGAAGCCCGTCATGGTGCAGGGTTTGCCGGACTGTTGAAGCGCTACTTCGGCGAATAAGTCTCATGAGTAGTTATTTCCTTCTCACTTAATGCAGGCATCTATTGCGTCTTGTGAGATTTATGTTCTACAACGCCCCCCGATATGCTTTTGCATACCGGGGGGCGTTGTGTTTTGCGGAGTTACGTCTTTGTCTTGAGCGATGCTATCATGGCATCGAGCTGTTGGGCCAGGCTGGTGTAGTCTTCCATCTTTAGTGGACAGGTGGCCAGCCGCTCGCCCATGCCATGGGGTATCAGTTTATAGGCTTGCTCCTCCATGGTCTTCCCTTTATCGGTTAGACTCACTATCTGTTGTCGCTTGTCCGCCTTGCCTTTTTGCCGGACGACGATGCCCGATTTTTCCATGCGCTGCAGCAGTGGTGTCACCGTGTTTGTCTCTAAAAACAGCCTATGGGCGATGTCGTTAACGGGCTGACCGTCTTTTTCCCACAACACCATCAATACCAGATATTGCGGATAGGTGATGCCCATCTGTGTCAGCATCGGGGTGTATGCCTGGGTAATCAGTCTCGCCGACGTATAGAGCCGGAAGCAAATCTGATTGTCGATTTGTAATTCTGCGTGCATAGGTTATTACGTAGCTGCTCTGCTCTTTCGCGTCAAGAAATCGTCTCTATATGATGCTCATAGCATGGCCTCAATGTCCTTCTCGAAGTCTTTTGGCTCAGTCGTTGGGGCATAGCGCTTGATGGTCTCGCCATCCTTCGAGATGAGGAACTTGGTGAAGTTCCAGAGAATGTCGCTGTCTTTTTCCACGCTGCTGCTGATTGTCTTGAGCAGTGTCTTGGTTGCCTTGGCTTTCAGTCCGTGGTATTCTTCTGTAGGTGCCTGCGACTTCAGATACTCGAAGATGGGTTCGGCAGCGGCGCCATTCACGTCGGTCTTCTTCATGATCTGGAATGTCACACCGTAGTTCAGCTGGCAGAACTCCTCTATCTGTGCATCATTGCCAGGATCTTGCTCTTTGAACTGGTTGCAGGGAAATCCGATGATGACCAGTCCCTTGTCCTTATACTTCTGGTTCAGTTCTTCCAACCCTGCAAACTGAGGGGTGAATCCGCACTTGCTGGCTGTGTTGACTATCAGCAATACCTTACCTTGAAATTCTGAGAAGTCAATCTCTTTGCCTTTGCTCGTAAGAGCCTTGAAATCATAGATTTTTTGCATACCTTAGTTAATTTAAAAAGTTATTTATGTCGTTTGCGATGCAAAGATACGGAGATTATTTCATATCGCAAGCGATTTGTTTTTAATTTTAATATTATTTAGTAATAGGTCGTGGACGATATTTCTGTGCCTGCTTCAGCAGAATGAGTTACTTTGAGAAGCATTGATGTATGGCTACAAAACAAAAGCGACGGGCTTCACAGCCAATCGCTTCTATCTTCAATAGGTATTAGTTCTTTTAAGGTAAAAAGATTGTTTTCAGGATAACGCTGCAAAGGTAGTGAATTAATTTGTATCATGCAAACATTTATTCAATTATTTTTGATAAATTTTTTTGTGTGGGTGCACAATTTCTTGATATAGGTTTATTTCTTGATTAAAATAATTATTAAACCCACAATTGCATTTTTACTCATTTCTTAATTCAGACTCAGCTACTGTTTCATTGACGGTTGCGACGAGGGCAGACTGGCAAAATCGCTTTGCCGAGGAGCATTGTTAGCCTGCAAGCATGCGTTTTGCCGTTCTAGAATGGAAATTTGAAATGTCTTGATTATCGAAAAAACAAAATGCATGAATATGCAAGTAGGACATAACTCTCCTGAAGGCAGCATAGAAAACCTGAAGGTACCGCAAACTATGCGCAACAGGCAAAATGATTTTTGTTTTTGTTTTGCTGTTTGCAAATAAATGACTAAATTTGCAGCAAAATGCAGTGATAGAATTGCATCATAACCTAATAGAATACTATAAATGACAAACGAAAAACGGATTATTGAGTGTGTGCCCAACTTCAGTGAAGGGCGCGACATGAGCATCGTGAAACAGATAACCGACGCTATAGAAAGCGTAGAAGGCGTGCTGCTGCTCAACGTAGACCCGGGTGAGGCTACCAATCGCACGGTGGTGACCTTTGTGGGCGAGCCGGAAGCGGTGGTCGAGGCTGCTTTCCGTGGTGCCAAAAAGGCAAGCGAGGTGATAGACATGCGTCGCCATCACGGGGCGCATCCCCGTATGGGCGCCACCGACGTGCTGCCACTGATTCCTGTAAGTGGCATCACGCTTGAGGAGTGTGCGCAACTGGCAAGAAATCTGGCTGCGCGAATGGCCAGTGAGGCTGGCATTCCATGCTATGCCTACGAGGCATCGGCCTTCAGACCTGAGAGAAAGAACCTTGCCGTGTGTCGCGCTGGGGAGTATGAGGCACTGCAGGAGAAACTGACCAATCCCGACAAGCAGCCCGACTATATGCCCATGGAAGGAGGTCTGACGGCCTCTATTCCCGAAAGCATCCTGCGCTGTGGCTGTACGGCAGTGGGAGCACGCGACTTCCTGATAGCCGTGAACTGGAACCTTAATACCACCTCGACACGACGTGCCAATGCCATCGCCTTCGACGTGAGAGAGAAGGGACGGCCTAAGCGCGAGGGCAATCCCATTACTGGCAAACCGGTGGTAGACGAGAACGGGCACGCGGTGATGATTCCTGGTACGCTGAAGTGTACCAAGGCCATTGGATGGTATATCGACGAATACGGCATAGCCCAGGTGTCGATGAACATGACCGACATCAACGTGACGCCGCTACATGTAGCATTCGATGAGGTGTGCCGTGCCGCACATGCCCGTGGCTTGCGCGTTACCGGTACCGAGATTGTGGGTCTGGTGCCCAAACGTGCACTGATCGAGGCGGGCAAGTATTTTCTGCGTAAGCAGAACCGTTCGACGGGCATACCTGAAGAAGACATCGTGAAAATAGCCGTCAAATCGATGGGCCTCGATGACTTGAAACCCTTTAATCCCCGCGAAAAAGTAATAGAATACCTGATGGAGGATGCTGCGGAGATGTCGGCCAAGCTGGTAGACACTACGGTGAAGGCATTTGCTCACGAGACCAGTCGGGAGAGTGCTGCACCTGGTGGTGGCACCATTGCTGCCTATATGGGGGCACTGGGTGCTGCGCTGGGCACTATGGTGGCCAATCTGTCGAGCCATAAAGCTGGTTGGGACGATCGCTGCCCCGAGTTCTCAGCCTGGGCCGACCGTGGCCAGGCACTGATGGGCGAGTTGCTGGCGCTGGTCGATGAAGACACTGACGCATTCAACCGCATCATGACTGCCTTTGGCTTGCCCAAGAAGACCGAACACGAGAAGGCCTTGCGGGCAGAGGCGATAGAACAGGCTACCGTGCATGCCACAGAAGTGCCGTTGCGCACGATGAAGGCCAGCTACGAAGTGTTCAGCATTTGCCGCGCCATGGCTCAGGAGGGCAATCCTGCCAGTGTGAGCGATGCCGGTGTGGGCGCGCTGGCTGCTCGTGCCGCCGTATTGGGAGCTGGATTGAATGTGAAGATCAACGCTGCTCAACTGAAGGATCGTGCCAAGGCCGAGGTGCTCGTGGCCGAGGCCGAAACGATAATGGAAAATGCCAAGAGAGAGGAACAAGAAATCATGAATATTGTAAACTTGAAACTATGACCTTTAAGGAAGAACTAATGATGGGCATACCTGAGCAGCTGCCAGAGATGCCTCCCTATGACGCAGAAATCAATCATGCGCCCAAACGCAAAGACATTCTCTCGTCTGTCGAGAAGCGATTGGCACTGCGGAACGCCTTGCGCTATTTTCCCAAACACCTGCATGAGGAACTGGCACCAGAGTTTGCCGACGAACTGAAGCGCTACGGGCGCATATATATGTATAGGTATAGACCCACTTATGCCATGTATGCACGGCCCATCGACGAATATCCGCACAGGAGCCGGCAGGCAGCAGCCATCATGATGATGATACAAAACAATCTGGACCCGCGTGTGGCCCAGCATCCGCACGAATTGATAACCTATGGCGGCAACGGGGCCGTATTTCAGAACTGGGCACAATACCGGCTGGTGATGAAATATCTGTCGGAGATGACCGATGAGCAGACGCTGGTGATGTATAGCGGGCATCCGCTCGGCCTCTTCCCCTCCCACAAGAATGCGCCCCGAGTGGTAGTGACCAATGGCATGGTGATACCCAATTATTCGAAACCCGACGACTGGGAGCGCGACAACGCGCTGGGCGTTTCGCAGTATGGGCAGATGACGGC
>CAMJLB010000004.1 GCA_946406555.1 uncultured Prevotellaceae bacterium
ACCGACTGGGCTGCCGAGGCCTATCACAAGGCCATCACCCAGAACTACAGCATCAACGTGCAGGGTGGCGACGATGTGGGCATGTACAACCTCTCGGTGGGCTACACCGATGCGCAGTACTCGGCACGCAAGAACTCGTTCAACCGCATGAACGTGCGCTTCAACACCGACATCAGCATTCTCTACAATCTGAAGACCAAGTTCGACATCTCGATAGCACGCTCCAACAACAACGTGCTCGACAACAGCATGCCGGCCGACTTCAACAGCGGACAGGTGGTGTCGCCCACCGTGCTCGCGCTCATCAAGTCGCCTATCGTGGCTCCCTACGCCCGCGATAACTTCGGCAACCCGTCGGGACTCTACTCCAACTACGACGACATCTTTGCACAGCTCGACGCTGCCTACGGCTACAACAGTGCTCTGGCCAACCCCACGGCCATTCTCGACTATGCCGAGGGCAACAACAAGAACCGTGCCGAGACCACCTTCTTCAATGTGCGCGTAGAGCCGGTCTTCGATATGGGCAAGGGCTTCAAGCTCACCGGCATGTTCAGCTACACCCTGAACCGCAATGCCCAGCGCTACTTCCGGCCCTACACCAGCGTGCCTTCATTCAACATCTCCGGCCTGGGCCGCGTCTTTGCCAAGACCGAGTCGATGTTTGCCAAGGAGAACAACTTCGTGGGCAAGTTGCAGCTCGACTGGGCCCGCCAGTTCGGACAGCACTCCTGGGCTGCCTTCCTGGGCGCGCGCTACAACAACTTCACCTTCGACAGCAACGATGTCACCGGACAGGCATCGGGTAAGACCAGCGACAAGGATCCCAACCCGAGTTCAAATACCTGGGAATACATCACCGTGACGGGTGCCAACGACGAGTGGACCCAGCTGCAGTGGTATGGCAACGTAGACTACAACTACATGAACCGCTACTTCGCCACCGCTTCGCTCACCGCCGAGGCCAACAGCCGTTTCGGCAAGAATGCCGACGGGCTGAAACTCTTCGGCACGCAGTGGGCCCTCTTCCCCAGCATTCAGCTCGGCTGGGTGCTCACCAACGAGAGCTGGTTCCCCAAGTCGGCCGGCATCAACTACCTGCGCCTGAACGCCGGATTCGACGTGAGCGGCAACGACGGCATCTCCAACTATGCCGCACGCACCAGCTACAACAGCGTCTACTTCTTCTATGATGCCATCGGCTCGCAGCTCACCAACATCGGCAACGACAAGATCAAGTGGGAGACCACACGCAAGGTGAACGTGGGCCTGGAGAGCTACCTGCTCAACAACCGTGTGGGCGTGAAGTTCGACTACTTCCTCCACCACACCGACGACCTGCTCACCATGAAGAGCTTCACGACTCCTATCGGCGGCATCAACCGCTACTGGAGCAATGGCGGCAAGCTGAAGAACGAAGGCTTCGAGACCACCGTGACCTTCAAGCCCGTGGTGGGCAAGGACCTCAACGTAGAGATTGGCGCCTCGGTGGGCCACTATAAGAACAAGGTGACCGAACTGCCCGACAACAACATGCTCTGGGTGGGCGGCTCGCAGTCGGCACAGGGCTACACCAACTCGGTCTATGGCACCGACAATGTGGCCACCATCGTGGGTCAGCCCGTGGGCGTGTTCTATGGCTATATCACCGACGGCGTGTTCAGCAACGACGCTGCTGCCCGTGCTGCCGGCAACGGCACCTACCTCTACATGGAAGACGATGCCAAGGTGGCCCACAACTTCGTGGCCGGCGACGTCCACTTCAAGGACCTCAACGCCGACGGAAAGATCGACGAGAAAGACCGCACCGTCATCGGCGACCCCAACCCCGACATCTACGGCAACATCTTCGCCATGGTGGCATGGAAGAACTTCACGCTCAACATCGGCTTCAACTACTCGCTGGGCAACGACGTGTTCAACTATCAGCGCATGGTGCTCAACAGCGGCAGCAACTTCTACAACCAGCAGGTGTCGATGGCCGGACGCTGGCGCAGCGAAAACCAGACGACCGACGTGCCCCGTGCCGTCTATGGCGACCCCATGGGCAACAGCCGCTTCAGCGACCGGTGGATCGAGGATGGCAGCTACCTGCGCCTGAAGACCCTCAAGCTCACTTATCGCGTGCCCGTGCCCGGCACATGGCAGTGGCTGCAGGGCCTCTCGGTATGGGCCGAGGCACAGAACCTCTTCACCGTCACGAAGTATCTGGGCAGCGACCCCGAGTTCTCCGCTGGCTATGGCGTGCTCTATCAGGGCATCGACAGTGGCAACCTCGCACAGAGCCGCTCAGTGACATTAGGACTTAAGATTAACCTTTAATTCAGAATTGCGAATCATGAAGAAAATAGTTTCATTTTTTTGCATCGTCTGCGCTGTCTGCTGCACGTTCTCTTGCTCCGATATGCTCGACACCGAGAGTACCCGCCAGAACATAGACCCCGAGCTGTCTAAGAAGACCGACTCGCTCTTCTACAGCTATGGCATCTTCGAGGCCATGCAGAAGCTGGCCGACCAGTACGTCTACGTGGGCGAGCTGCGCGGCGACCTCGTTCAGACCACGCAGTACACCGACAGCATGCTCACGCAGCTGGCCACCTTCAACATCAGTTCCACCAACCGCTACGACAGTGCCTACGTGTACTACCGGGTGATCAACAACTGCAACTACTACATAGCCCACCGCAACACCAACCTCTACACGGGAGCCCAGAATGTGGTCATCGGCGAGTTTGCCGCCGTGAAGGCACTGCGCGCCTGGGCCTATCTGCAGCTGGCACGCAACTATGGCCGCGTGCCCTTCTTCACCGAGCCGCTCACCGAGATCTCGCAGATCGACAGCAACACCTTCCCCACGCTCGACCTCAATGGCATCGTGGCTGCCCTCGCTCCCGACCTGGAGCAGTACAGCGGCATGCCCGTGCCCGATGCCGGCATGCAGCAGCGTGAGACCGTGAAATCCAACTGGGAGAGCACCAAGAAGCAGTTCTCCCCCAGCCGCTGCTACATCCCCGTCGACGTCGTCCTGGGCGACATGTATCTTGAGGTGAACAACTACGAACAGGCTGCACGCCACTTCGTGACTTATCTCACCAAGGTGTCTGCCCGTCCCAGCAGTCAGCATATTGCCGGGTTCATCAACAACCGCGACGATGCCACTGGCGGCCTGGACTATAGGCAGGTGAAGGTCACCGTGGAGGTCAACGACTGGAAGGCCATCTTCGGCCGTAACTCTGTTGCAGACATCATCAGCTACATCCCCATGGCTCCCAGTGCACAGTATGGCGGCACCACCGGCGTGCCCCTCACCTTCGGTGCCGACTACTATGCCACTCCCGATGAGCAGACGGGCTACACCCGCAACAACTGCCGCAACATAGGCGGTGAGCAGGGCTTCTGGAAATGGAACCTGCCGCTGGTGACCAATGTGCAGATAGAGCCCTCGAAGGCCCTCACCGAGCTTTCCGACTCTACCGAGTACTACTACTATGCCATTGGCGGACAGAGCAACTACGACAGCATACGCGCCGCCAACGTCGGCGACCAGCGCCTGCGCAACGTGCTGGCTTTCTACGACGATACCGACGACCACGCCATACAGTGGATCACGAAGTACGACTTTGCCAACATCATCCTCTATCGCAACAGCACCGTCCTCCTGCGTCTGGCCGAGGCCTTCAACCGCCTGGGCATGTGCGATGCGGCCTTCGCCATACTGAAGGACGGCATCAGCGAGGTGCTTATCCGTCCCGCCAGCCAGGCCACCAGCGCTCCCTACATGACCGAGGAGACGAAGGCCAAGCTGCAGAACGAATATCCGTTGCTCAAGGACTCGTTCATCGACCGTTTCCCGCTCGCCAATGCCTGTGGCATTCACTGCCACGGGGCTGGCTATGCTACCAGCGACCTGGCCATCACCGGCAACTACCTGCAGAGCAAGTCGCCCTACAAGTACGACCGCATCATTGGCAAGAAGCTGCAGGAGCTGGCCACGAAGCAGGGCCTGACCGTGGGCACCACGAAGCAGGACACCATCAACGCGCTCGAAGACATTATCTGCGACGAGTATGCGCTTGAGCTGGCCTTCGAGGGCAACCGCTACTTCGACCTCATGCGCCTGGCACACCACAAGAACGAAGCCTCGCCTTCGGCATACGGTGCCAACTACGGCTACCAGTGGATGCGCAACAAGCTTGGCGCCAAAGGCTGGACGGAGTCGAAGATGTATCTGCCCTTTAATTAAGCCTTCGGGCCTATCGACTGAAATATTCAGATAACAAACAGCAAACAAAATGGTCCGCCCCGCTTCAGCCTTCTTGCTGAAGCGGGGTTTCTTTTCTCTTTTTGCTGACCTTGCATTGCAATTCTGCCTGGGTTGGGTGTCAATTCAGCCTGAATTGAACATCAATTCAGCCTGTTTTTCAGTGCAAATCAGGCTGGATTGCAACCTCATACAGGCTGGATAAGCAAGACCTCAGTATCCTTACAACATAAAAAAGTTTTTAAACATCTGCTCCGTCTGCTCCGTTTGTGAAACTCTCTGAAAAGCAAATGGTTGGTACGAGAGCAGATGGGGAGCAGATGCCAGTATCTGCTCCCCATCTGCTCCCGCGTAACTGTCTGAAAGTCAGTGAGTGTTGCAGATATGCAGATATTTGACAAAAACATTTAAGAACAAATTATTCATTTAAGTTTCCCACCCACGTTAATCCTTGGTCGTTATAAAGGGTGGAAAGTTCAGTTATTCATTCCGCTTCTGGGTACATCCTAAATTTCATGGTTGCTGAAGGCTTGTATAAAAAAGAGGGAGCCCCCTTTTGTGATGAGTGCTCCCCCTTGTCTATTCCTTATGGCGGTTAACTATAGTTAACTATACTTCAGAATCTGTCCTGTGCGCAGTCGCACGTTCTTTCTTATACGGTTCAGCTTGCAGAGCGCGGCCACCGTGGTGCCATGCTTACGGGCGATGGAGTAGAGCGTCTCTCCCTTCTTCACCTTGTGGTAGCGCACATTTGCGCGGCTGCTCGACTGTGCCTGGCTCTTATACATGTTCGTACTGTTCACGTCGGCGGGGTTGTAGCCATACAGGCCGTTGGCCCCTCTCAGCTGAGTGGCGATGGCCCCGTCGCGCTCGTAGTGGCTGCGGCGGAAGAGGTAGCTGTCGGCCACGACATCCTGATTGCGGAAGTCGAACATGATGGCGGGGTTCAGTGCCACGCCGCAGAGTCGCGTCTCGAAGTGCAGATGGCTACCCGTGCTGCGTCCCGTGTTGCCACCCAGGCCGATGGGGTCGCCGGCGCGCACCTCCTGGTCTTCTCTCACCAGTTGCTTCGACATGTGGCCGTAGATGGTCTCCAAGCCGTTGGGGTGGCGTATCACCACATATTTACCATAGCCTTTGGCCTCGTAGCGCACGATGCGCACCTTGCCGCTGAAGGCAGCGCGTATGGTGTCGCCGATGTACACCTTGATGTCGAGCCCCTTGTGCTGTCGGCCCCAGCGCGAACCGAAGTTCGACGTGATGACACGGCTGGGGGTGGGCATGCAGAAGTCGCGCAGGTCTATGCGGAACGTGTCGGGCAGTGACGTCAGCTTGTGGGCGTAGGTGTTGTCCCAGTCCTCATAGAGGTCGGCGGCAGGCGAGTCGTACTCCTCTTCCATCTCCACGAGCTGTCGCAGCATCTCGGCATCTACGGCTTTCATCTTTCGGTCTATGGGGGCCTGGTTGGCAAGAAGGTCTTGTGCGGCGACTGGCATCGCTGCGAGCGTCGACAAGGCTATAATGGCAATTTTCTTTAATCGTTTAAAAGTCATAAATCTAATTGGTTTTTACTTTTCGAAATATTGTTTTGGTTCTACTGATGACAACTCATTCAGAATCCAATGAATTGATAAAAATCAAAAGAACGTTGCAAAGTTAGTAAAAACCATTTGGAAAAACGAAACCCTGCCTTATATTTTGGGGTCTTTTAACACTTAATCGCTGTCGGTTAACACTTTCTTCCTCTCGCCAGCCTAAGACCCAATGGCAGTCTGAGTAGTTTCCGATGAGTGGGGTGCATCGCGGATAGGGTCGGCCGGCTTTTGTTTATGAAAGAAATCTGAATAATGTGAATAATTATGCCAGAAATAAATATGATAGTGATCCCGTTCAGGAGATGGCGGCCCAGTTGATGTTTGTCTTTCTCATTTCCTTCAGATGGTTCCACAGCAGCTGGTATTTCTGGGCTTGGCACTGCGGGTCGTCGTCTACGATGTGCTGTGCCTCGTCGCGTGCCATCTGCACGATTAGTCCGTCGCGTGCTATGTCGGCAATCTTCAGGTCGAAGGCCATGCCGCTCTGCTGCGTGCCCTCCAGGTCGCCAGGTCCGCGCAGTTTCAGGTCGGCCTCGGCAATGCGGAAGCCGTCGTTGGTCTCGCACATGATGTCGATGCGCTTGCGCGTGTCTTCGCTCAGCTTGTAGCCAGTCACCAGAATGCAGAACGACTGGTCGGCACCGCGCCCCACGCGGCCTCGCAGCTGGTGCAGCTGGCTCAGTCCGAAGCGTTGTGCGTCGAAGATGACCATCACCGAGGCGTTGGGCACGTTCACCCCTACCTCTATCACCGTGGTGGCCACCAGTATCTGGGTCTCGCCGCTCACGAAGCGCCGCATCTGCTCTTCTTTCTCGGCTGGCTTCATCTTGCCGTGCACCTTGCTCAGCCGGAACTCGGGAAAGGCCTGCAGCAGCACCTCGAAGCCCTGCTCCAGGTTCTTCAGGTCTATCTTTTCGCTTTCCTCGATCAGCGGGAACACGATGTAGACCTGTCGCCCCTGCTGTATCTGCCGGCGGATGCCGTCGTAGAGCGAGGTGGTGCGGTTGTCAAACACGTGTATGGTGCGTATGGGTTTCCGGCCCGGTGGCAGCTCGTCGATCACGCTCACGTCGAGGTCGCCGTAGAGCGTCATGGCCAGCGTGCGCGGTATGGGTGTGGCCGTCATCACAAGGACGTGAGGGATGGAGGTACCCGAAGGGGTGGCCCCCCCTACGGTCCCCGAGGAGGCTTCTATGGTTTTGGAGATTGATGAGTTGTCGACGGGAGCGGCCTTGGCCCACAGCTTGGCCCGCTGTGCCACGCCGAAGCGGTGCTGCTCGTCGATGACCACGAGGCCCAGCCGCCGGAAGAGCACCGTGTCTTCGATCACCGCATGCGTGCCGACGAGTATCTGCACCTCGCCGGCGAGCAGCCCTTCGAGCACCTGTGTGCGCCGTTTGCCTTTCACCATGCCCGTCAGCAGTTCCACGCGCACGTTCATGCCCTTGAGGAAGTTCTGTATCGTCACCAGATGCTGCTCGGCCAGTATCTCGGTCGGGGCCATGATGCAGGCCTGGAAGCCGTTGTCGATGGCAATGAGCATGGCCATGAGCGCCACGAGCGTCTTGCCGCTGCCCACGTCGCCCTGCAACAGGCGGTTCATCTGCCGGCCCGAGCACACGTCGCGCCGTATCTCGTGCATCACGCGCTTCTGAGCACCCGTCAGCTCGAAGGGCAGGTTCTCCTTGTAGAAGGTGTTGAAGATGGGGCCTATCCGGTTGAACACATAGCCACGGTACTTGCGCCGCTGGTCGCTCGCATACCTTAATATGTTGAGCTGCACATAGAACAGCTCCTCGAACTTCATGCGCAGGCGGGCGCGCTCCAGCTGGCGGGCATCCTGCGGATAGTGCAGCGTGCGCAGTGCCTCGTCGCGCCCCATGAGGTGGCGGCTGCTCAGTATGTCGGCGGTGAGCGTCTCGGGCAGCGGCTCTCTCAGCCTGTCTATCAGCGTCTTGGTGAGACGCTCTACGGAGCGTGAGCTGAAGTTCTGCTTCTTCATCTTCTCCGTGGTGTTGTAGTAGGGCTGCATGCCCATGGCCGATACGTCGACGTTTGCCGCCTCGTCGATCTCCGGATGCTGCACCTGTATGCGGCTGTTGTACACGCTGGGCTTGCCGAACACCACGTAGCTGGTGCCTGTCTTGTAGTTCTGCTTGGCATATTTGCCGCCGTTGAACCACACCAGGTCCATGATGCCGGTGCCGTCGGTGAAGTGGGCCACCACGCGCTCCTTGTGCGGTCCCATCTCGAAGGTGTCGAAGCTGAGAATGCGTCCCACCACCTGCACGAAAGGCATCTCGCCTGTCAGCTCATGTATCTTGTACACCTTCGAACGGTCTACATATTTATAAGGATAGTACTCCAGCAGGTCGCCAAACGTCTCGATGCCCAGTTCCTGACTGAGCACCTTCTTGCGGTTGGGGCCTACGCCTGGCAGATACATGATGTCTTGTGAGAGTACGTCCATGAGCGTTGAGGGTTGGGGGGTGAGGGTTGAGGCTCCTCAACGTTTGCTGAGGAGTGCCTCCGCCATGTACAGGTCGGCCGGCGTGGTGATTTTGATGTTCTCTCGGTTTCCGTCTACGAGCGTCACGGCGTGGCCGTAGGCCTCCACCACCGATGCGTCATCGGTGAAGGCGGGACGATAGGGCTGCCGGAAGGCCGCCTTCAGCAGCTGTATGCTGAACACCTGCGGAGTCTGCACCAGACGGTACTCGTCGCGGTTCTTCACCCCTTCGGTCAGGTGGCGCAGGGTCTCTACCACGGGCACTACAGGTATGGCGGCCCCGGTGCGGCGCGCCTCTTCATAGCAACGGCGAATGACATCGGTGCCCACGAAGGGGCGCACGCCATCGTGTACGCCTACCAAGCCCTGACCGTCGTCGGGCACGAGCGAGAGGCCGTTCTGCACAGAGTGGAAACGGGTCTTGCCACCCTCGGCCAGCTGGTAGGACAGGCCGAACTGGTGCTGGCGGCACAGGCTCAGCCAATAGTCTTGCTGGGCCTTGGGCAGTACCAGAATGATGTTTAGCTCGGGTGAGTACTCCTTGAAACGCAGCATGGTGCGCATCAGAACGGGCAGGCCGCCCACGGGCAGAAACTGCTTGGGCACCTCGCCGCCCATGCGCAGGCCTTTGCCGCCTGCCACGATAATCACGTAGTCGTTCATAAGCTTATGCAGTAATAACTTATGCAAAAGTACAAATTTTCCGTAACTGTTGCAAGAAAAACAGCGATTATTTCAAATCTCCCAGACTCACTAAAACATGCTGAACTTGAATGGTGAACTAAAAACTTTGAGCATTGCTTGATAAAGTGTGCGTTTTTTTTCGTATCTTTGCACCTCAAAACGCAGAAAATATCTCAAAGCGGGGTATTGGCAAGCGGCAACAAAGAAATATTCCTATCAAGACATGAAGCTCTATTCCGATGAAGAACTGGCCGGGATTCTCGACCAAGACATATTCCATAAAATAGGTGAGGTGGCCGACAGCCTGCAGGTAGACTGCTACGTGGTGGGCGGCTACGTGCGCGACATCTTCCTGGAACGCCCCTCGAGCGACATCGACGTGGTGGTGGTGGGCAGCGGCATCAAGGTGGCCAGCGAACTGAAACGCATGCTGGGGCGCAAGGCCCACCTCTCGGTGTTTAAGAACTTTGGCACGGCACAGGTGAAGATCGGCCACCAAGAAGTGGAGTTCGTGGGTGCCCGCCGCGAGAGCTACAGCCACGACTCGCGCAAGCCCATCGTGGAGGACGGTACGCTGGAAGACGACCAGAACCGCCGCGACTTCACCATCAACGCCATGGCCATCTGCCTGAACCACGACCGCTTCGGCGAGCTCGTCGACCCCTTCAACGGGTTGGCCGACCTCGAGGATGGCATCATCGCCACGCCGCTGGAGCCGGGCATCACCTTCAGCGACGACCCGCTGCGCATGATGCGCTGCATACGCTTTGCCACACAGCTGAACTTCCAGATAGAAGAAGAAACCTTCGAGGCGCTGCAGCGCATGGCCGACCGCATCAAGATCGTGAGCGGAGAGCGCATCGAGGTGGAGCTGAACAAAATCATGATGGCCAGGCACCCCAGCATAGGCTTCGACTATCTGCAACGCAGCGGACTGCTCCAGATCATTCTGCCCGAGGTGGCTGCCCTCGACATCGTGGAGCAGAAAAACGGACGGGCACACAAGAACAACTTCTACCATACCCTCGAGGTGCTGGAGAACGTAGTGAAAAGCGTAGAGAGTAGAGTGGAAAGTGCAGAGTCTGCTGCCGCAGAAGGTGGCAGACAACCGGGAGCAGACGCCAACTCGCCACTCTCCACTCTTCACTCTTCACTTTATCTGCGTTGGGCCGCCTTGCTCCACGACGTGGGCAAGACGAAGACCAAGCGGTGGGACAATGCCGCCGGCTGGACCTTTCATAACCATAATTTCGTGGGGGCAAAGATGGTGCCCGAGATTTTCAGAAGGCTGAAGATGCCCATGGGTGCCGAGATGAGATATGTGCAGAAGCTGGTAGACCTGCACATGCGCCCACAGGTGATTGCCGACAACGAGGTGACCGACAGTGCCGTGCGACGCCTGCTCAGCGATGCCGGCGACGACATCGACGACCTGATGACGCTCTGCGAAGCCGACATCACCTCGAAGAACGAGGGGAAGAAGAAGATATTCCTCGAGAACTTCCGCATGGTGCGCGAGAAGCTCACCGACCTTCAGGAGAAAGACTACAAGCGGCTGCTGCAGCCGGTGATCGACGGCAATGAGATCATGGAGCTGTTTGGGCTGAAGCCCTCGCGAGAGGTGGGCACGCTGAAGCAGACGCTGAAAGATGCCGTGCTCGACAATAAAGTGGAAAACGAGCGCGAGCCGCTCTTGCAGCTGCTCATGGAGAAGGCCGCACAGATGGGACTCAAGCCTGTGGCAGAGTAGCTGTCTGGGGAGACAGCGAGTAGATACGGAAATCTCCGTGTGGTGAGCTTGCCGCACGGAGATTTCTGTATCTTCAGTATGGGCAGGGGCATCAGCCTTCGGCCGCAGTCAATAATATTTCCGAGAGCGTGGGGTGAATGTGTATCATCCAGCGCAGCTGCTCTACGGTGGCTCCCAGCTGCATGAGGCACGACACCTCCTGCACCATGTCGGCACTATGTGCACCGAAGGCATGGCAGCCCAGTATGCGGCCGGCACCCGGCTCGCTCAGCAGTTTCAGCATGCCTTCTGTCTTGTCCATGGCCAGTGCCTTGCCGTTGGCGCGGTAGAAAGCCTTGCGACATTCGTAGGCAGTGCCGTCGGCCTTCAGCTGGTCTTCGCTCGGGCCTACGCAGGCAGCCTCTGGCTCGGTGAAGATGGCAGCGGGGACAGGCGTAGCACCCTTAGCCCTCTCGGGGGCAGAATGGGGGGCCACCGCCGCCGAAGCGGCCAGCTGCTCAACGACCACCTTGGCCTGATATTCGGCGGCATGGGCCAGCATCGCGCGGCCATTCACGTCGCCGATGGCATAGATGCCTTTCACCGTGGTCTCGTAGTGGTCGTCGACCTTGATGCCTGTGCGCTCGTCGTAGTCGAAGCCCGCAAGGCTGAAGTCGTCGCTCACGTTGGGCTTGCGCCCCGTGGCCATCAGGATGACGTCGGCATCGATGTCGGCCAGCGACTGCACGGCGGTCTTCATCCGGAAGGTGATGCCCCGCTTCTCCAGCAGCTTGCGCAGGCGCTTGGCTATGTCGCTGTCGAGCATGGGCAGGCATTCCTTCAGATATTCGATGACCGTGACCTTGCTGCCGAAACGCTGAAACACCGAGGCAAACTCCATGCCGATGACACCGGCACCGATGATGCACAGCTTCTTGGGCAGCGTGCTGAGCTGCAGCAGCTGGGTGCTGGTCATCACGCGCGGGTCGCTGATGTCGGGCAGGGGCAGCAGCTTGGCCTCGCTGCCCGTGGCAACGATGATGTTTCGGGCGGCGATGGGGGCGCCGCCCACGCTGACGGTGTGGGCATCGAGGAAACGGGCCTCGCCCCGCAGCAGGGTGATATTGGGGTGGGAGAGCAGCGTCTCTACGCCTTGGCGCAGTTGCTGCACCACCTGCTGCTGGCGCCGGAATGCCTCAGGGAACGTGGCAGAGTGGACATAGGTCTTCGTGGGTATGCAGCCACGGTTCAGACAGGTGCCGCCCACCTCGTCGCGCTCAACGAGCACCGTTTTCAGACCGTGCCGGGCGGCCAGCTCGGCAGCGCGATAGCCGCCAGGACCCGCTCCAATAATTAAAATGTCGGTTTCTGTAGACATAATAACTTTATATTAAAGACATAATAACATAAAGACATAATATTTTATATTAAAGACATAATAACAGAAGAACATAATAACTTTATATTAAAGACATAATAACAGAAGAACATAATGACTTTATAGTAAAGACATAATAACAGAAGAACATAAACAGCTGTTTAGATATGGTCTTCTGTTATTATGTCTTTTCCTTATTATGCTGTTCTGTCGTTCTGCAGCTGTCGCCACGTCACCACGGGGTGCTTGGCTGCCAGCACATCGTCGACCCGTCCGATGGGGGTGTTGTGCGGTGCGCTCTTCACCAGCTCCGGATCTGTCTTAGCCTCTTCGGCTATCTGTCGCATCACCTGTATGAAGCCGTCGATGGTCTCCTTCGACTCGTTTTCCGTGGGCTCAATCATCAGGCTCTCGTGGAACAGCAGGGGGAAGTAGATGGTGGGAGCATGGTAGCCGTAGTCGAGCAGGCGCTTGGCCACGTCCATCGTGGTCACGCAGGTGCTCTTGTCTTTCAGCCCGTCGAACACGAACTCATGCTTGCAGAGACCGTCGATGGGCAGCTCGTAGTCGGCTTTCAGTTGCTCCTTGATGTAGTTGGCGTTGAGTGTGGCCAGCGGCCCCACCATCTTGATGTTTTCGCGCCCCAGGGAGAGAATGTAGGCGTAGGCCCTGATGGCCACGGCGAAGTTGCCATGATAAGGGCTCACGGTGGGGAAGAACTGTTCCAGGCCCTTGCGCACGCCCACCGGTCCGGCTCCCGGTCCGCCGCCTCCGTGAGGCGTCGAGAAGGTCTTGTGCAGGTTGATGTGCATCACGTCGAAACCCATGTCGCCCGGGCGGGCAGCCCCCAGCATGGGGTTCAGGTTGGCTCCGTCGTAGTACATCAGTGCGCCGGCAGCGTGTATGAGCTTTTCTATCTCGGGTATCTGGCGCTCGAAGAGCCCCAGGGTGTTGGGGTTGGTCATCATCATGGCCGCGATGGAATCATTGCCCACACGAGTCAGCAGCTCCTTGAGGGCGTCGATGTCGATGGTGCCGTCGGCAAGCGACTTCACCTCGATGATGTCGAGGCCGCAGACGGCCGCCGATGCGGGGTTGGTGCCATGGGCCGAGTCGGGCACGATGACCAGGCGGCGCTGCTCGTCGCCCCGGCTCTCATGATATTTCTTGATGACCATCAGTCCAGTGAGCTCGCCGTGGGCCCCGGCAAAGGGCTTCAGCGTGAAGGCATGCAGGCCCGTGAGTTCGCAGAGCGAGCGGCAGAGCAGTGTGCAGATGGCCTCGGCACCCTTCACGGTGTCGGCAGGCTGCAGCGGGTGCAGGTTCTGGAACTGTGGCAGGGCGGCCATCTCCTCATTGATCTTGGGGTTATATTTCATCGTGCAGGACCCCAGCGGATAGAAGCCGTTGTCAACGCCGAAGTTGTTGGCCGAGAGGTTGGTGTAGTGTCGCACCACCGTCATCTCGTCGCATTCTGGCAGCTGGGCATCCTCCTTGCGGCACATCTCTTTCGGCACGGCGTATTTGCCAAAACGGTTCTTGGGAAGAGAATAGCCGCGACGGCCCTCCTGCGAGAGCTCGAAGATCAGGTTTCCGTATAGTTTGTTGTTCATAGGGTTTTTGGGGGTGGGGCTGCGATGGTATCGCAGCCTACGGGACAAGTGGATTAGATGAGTGAAATGAGGCGGTCGATTTCTTCTTTTGTGCGCTTTTCGGTGACGGCGAGCATCAGCTGTTGCGGGGCCACCTTGATGCCGCCGAAGATGCCGTTGTCGATGAAGCGGCGCTGCAGCAGGTCGAGGTCTCCGTCGTAGCAGACCACGAACTCGTTGAAGAAAGGCTGGTCGTAGGCGAGCCTGAAATGGCCCGTTGCCACGAGCTGCTCGCACAGGTAGTGCGCTCCGGCATAGCTCAGCTCTGCTGCCTCTTTCAGTCCCTGCTTGCCCATGAGCGCACAGTAGACGGTGACGAAGAGCGCCATGAGCGACTGGTTGGAGCAGATGTTCGACGTGGCCTTCTGTCGGCGAATGTGCTGTTCGCGAGCCTGCAGGGTGAGCACGAAGGCCCGTTGCCCACGGTTGTCGAGCGTCTTGCCTACGATGCGTCCGGGCATCTTGCGCAGCAGCTTCTCGGTGCAGCACATATAACCCACATAGGGACCGCCCCACTGCAGGGGGATGCCCAGGCTCTGGGCGTCGCCCACGGCGATGTCGGCTCCCCATTCGGCTGGCGTCTTCAGCAAGGCCAGGTCGGCAATGACGCTGTTCATGATGAAGAGACCCTTCTGCTCGTGTATGGCCTCGGCAAAGCCCGTGTAGTCTTCTACGATACCGTAGCGGTTGGGCTGCTGCACGAGCACGGCGGCGGTGCCGGTGAGCGTTGAGCGGAGCGATGCGAGACTGGTGACGCCGTTCTCGGCGGGAATCATCTCGATGTCGATGCCATGGAAGTGAGCGTAGGTCTTGACCACGGCCACCGTCTTCGGGTCGACGGTCTCGCTGACGAGCACTCGGCGCTGTTTCTTGCCGGCTGCCACGGCCATCATCACGGCCTCGGCGGTGGCGGTGGTGCCGTCGTACATCGATGCGTTCGAGATGTCCATGCCTGTCAGTTCGGCCATCATCGACTGGTATTCGAAGATGTAGTGCAGCGTGCCCTGCGAGATTTCGGCCTGATAGGGCGTATAGCTGGTGAGAAACTCGGAGCGCTGCAGCAACTGCGGAATGATGGCGGGCGTGTAGTGGTCGTAGGCACCAGCCCCGGCAAAGCACGTGAGCTGTTTGTTCTGTGCCCCCAGCTGTTCGAACAATTGCCGAACCTCCAGTTCGCTCATCTCTGACGGCAGCTGATAGTCGCCCCTGAAGCGTATGGCCTCGGGCACTTCGGCGTAGAGGGCATCAATGGAGTCGACCCCCACGGCGGCGAGCATCTGTTCCAGGTCGGTCTCGGTATGAGGAAAATACTTATACATAGTATAGACGGGCCTTTTCTATTTATTGCAGAACTCCTCGTAGGCTTTGGCGTCCATCAGTTTTTCCAGTTCGGCGGTGTCGCTCATCTCCACTTTGATAATCCAGTTCTCGTAGGGGTCCTGGTTGATGAGCTCGGGCTGATCGTCGAGCGCCTCGTTCACTTCGACCACCGTGCCCGAGACGGGTGCGATAAGGTCGCTGGCAGCCTTCACGCTCTCCACGGCGCCAAACTCTTCGCCAGCAGATACCTCGTCGTCTACGTCGGGCATGTCCACGTAGACCACATTGCCCAGGGCGTTCTGGGCATAGTCGCTGATACCAATGTAGCCGAAGCTACCTTCCACTTTCACATATTCGTGCGACTCGCTGTAATAGAGTCCTTCAATTACTTTTGATGCCATATTGTTTGGTTGTTTTTGTTGTTTTTTCGGGATTTCGGTTTTCCG
This sequence comes from uncultured Prevotellaceae bacterium, assembly GCA_946406555.1. Taxonomy (GTDB): domain Bacteria; phylum Bacteroidota; class Bacteroidia; order Bacteroidales; family Bacteroidaceae; genus Prevotella. The sequence goes on from CAMJLB010000004.1 coordinate 15,575, forward strand.
GGATTTCGGGATTCCGGGATTTCGGTTTTCCGGTTTTTCGGGATTTCGGTTTTCCGGGAATCGCGATACCTTATTTCTTATAATGCTTGTCGTAGAATCGCTTCTTTACCACCACGCCGGGGAACACCTTCTTGCGAATCTGAATCTGCAGCGGTGTGCCCAGCTGGGCATAACGGCTGTCGATGAGCGCCATGCAGACACTCTTGTCGGTCGAGATGGTGTGGTAGCCCGTTGTCACCTCGCCAATGGCCTCGCCCTCGGCGTTGAGCACGGCATAGCCATGACGGGGTATGGCCTTGTCGTGCAGTTCGATGCCCACCAGGCGTCGGGCCACGCCCTCTTCCTTCTGTCTCAGCAAGGCATCGCGGCCTATGAATCCACCCTCTTTGTCGAACTTCACGAACATCGTCAGGCCAGCCATCACGGGCGAGATGTCGTGCGAGAGCTCGTCGCCATAAAGGGGCAGTCCCACCTCGAAGCGCAGCGTGTCGCGGCAGCCCAGTCCGCAGGCTTGCACGCCGGCAGCGATGAGCTTGTCCCAACAGTCGTTGATGTATGCGTGGGAGGCATATATCTCGAAGCCGTCTTCGCCGGTGTATCCCGTGCGGCTGATGATCAGTGGATTGTGGGAAGCTGATATGCTTTTGCAGGTATAGAATGCCATCTCTTTGCATTCGATGCCCAGCACCTCCTCTACGATCTGCTCGCTCTGCGGCCCCTGCACGGCAATCTGTCCGTAGAAGTCGGAGGCGTTCTTCAGGTCGATGTCGAAGCCTTTGGCCTGTTCTTGCATCCACACCCAGTCTTTGTCGATGTTGGCGGCGTTGATGACGAGGAAGAAGTCTTGCTCGCCCATCTTATAGACCAGCAGGTCGTCGACGGTGCCTCCGTCGTCGTAGCACATCATGCCGTAGAACACTTTTCCGTCGGGGGCTCCGCTCACGTCGTTGGTGAAGATATACTGCACATACTTCTCGGCCTCGGGGCCTTTTACCGTCACCTCGCCCATGTGGCTTACGTCGAACAAGCCCACGCGCTCTCTCACGGCGGTATGCTCGGGAGCGATGCCCGCATACTGCAAGGGCATTTCGAAGCCACCAAACGACACCATCATGGCGTGCAGGCCCACGTGCTTGTCGTAGAGGCAGGTGCGCTTGTCTTTCTTTTCAAGTTCTGTCTTTATTCCCATATCCTTTTTTTCACGATTAAGGTATAATGTTTATAAAATCATCTTTGAGGTACTGCTGCTCGAGCAGCTCTATGCTGGCCACCTCGTCGGAGGTGAGCACACGCTGGCCTGTGCAGAGCGTCTGGCAGATGAGCGCCTTCAGCTCGTCGACCGAAAGCTGGGGCAGGTGCTCCCTCAGCACGGTGATGCGCTGTCGCACACTCTTGATGCCTTTCTGCTGCAACTTCTCCGGCCCCGGCGTGATGGCGTTGAGCATGTGCTGCATGTTGGTGTCGTAGAGCAGCGTGGCATGCACGATGCTGCGCCCCGGCAGGCTGTAGCAGGCCGTTCCGCTCACCTTCCGCCCGTCTATCAGCACGTCGTTGTGCTGGGTGCTGGTAGCCTCTATGCCCAGGCGGCGCAGCACCAGCAGTTCCATATTAATAAAGGTATAGAAAGCCAGGTTGACGTTCTGCTCTTGCGTGATGTACGACAGCATCAGGTTTTGCTCGTCGGCATAGACACAGCCTCCGCCGCTCTTGCGCCGATAGATTTCAATGCCGTTCTTCCGGCAGTAGTCGGTGTTCACCTCGCTATGCAGCGACTGGTTTCGGCCAAAAATCACCGTCGGCCTCACCTGCCAAAGGAAGAAGGCATCGGGCTCGTCGAGATGGCGTGCCACATATTCTTCCATGGCAAGGTAGAATGACAGGTGCCGAACGCTATTGCTGGGCAGGGTGATGGCTTTCATTTGGTGTCTTTAAGAACAGCTGTTTCACTAATTGCTTGCAAATATATGAAGAATTTATGTAACTACCAAAAGAAACGTTGTATTTTTTCTCGCTCGTGCTCGTTGGGCGAGTAGCTTTCTATGATTTCCCTGAACAGCGGGTTGTGGCCCAGCACCTGCGCATTGCCGGTCATGATGAGCTGCAGTCTTGCACGGGTCATGGCCACGTTCAGCTTGCGGTCGATGGGCAGTGTGTGCTCCACGAACGTGTTTGCCGTGAGGAAATCGAGCTGGAAGCGATGGCTCACCGTGAACGAATAGATGATGACGTCGCGCTGCGAGCCCTGGTATCGCTCTACGGTGTCGATGCTTATCGCCTGCAGTTGCGGCAGTTGCAGGCGGTCGATTTCCTGCCTGATCATGGTGATCTGGTTGCGGTAGGGCACGATGACGCCCACGGTCTTCGCGGCGTCGAAGCGTTTGCCGTAGAAGCGTAGCAGCCTCTTGAGCAGAAGGGCCACCAGTCGTGCCTCGGCTACCGACACCTTGTCGCCCGCCTGCTGTTGGCCATCGGCCCTACAGTCGAGGAAGAGCACGCGGCGGCTGCGCAAGAGGTCGTCGAGCGCATCGGTCGACGGCCCCTCGTAGGGCAGAGCCTGCTCTTGCTGGTGTTGCAGCGGCACGGGCACCAGTTGCTCTTGGGCATAGAAATGGTTGCAGGGGAACCGTGCCACGTCGGGGTGCATGCGCCCTTGGTGGTCGAGCGTGCCGATGAACTGTGTGCGGTGGCAGTGCCGTTCCCAGCGCATGAGCCGTTCGAAGAGCGACTGACGGCAGTCGCTCAGCCCGATGGCCTGCAGGCAAGGCTCCGATACGCGTGCCTCTTCCTCGTTCTGCATCACCACGGCCGGCAGCTGCTTGTAGTCGCCCACGAGTACGAAACGCTCTATCTGCTCGCTGCTGAGCAGGCCGATGATGTTGGGCTCCAGTATCTGCGAGGCCTCGTCGACGATGCAGAGCGAGAAGTGGCGCAGGGCGAAGATGTCTTGTCGGGAAGCCAGCGTAGAGGTGGTGCCCACGATGATGGGCACCTGTTCTACGTATTGCCTTATGTCGCTCAGTGTCGCGGTCTCGTGCAGGGCCTCTTCCAGGAGGTGCTTTCTGAATCGCGGTTCACACGAGGCGATGTTGCCCAGTCTGAGGTAGGGCTGCTTCAGGTCGTCGAGCATGGCGCAAATCTCGTCGACGGCCCGGTTGGTGTACGACATGAGCAGCAGCGCCGGCTCGTCCTGCCGCTTGCAGCCCAGCTCCTCGGCCACCATGAAGCGCAGTGCCTGCGAGGTCTTGCCCGTGCCCGGCGGGCCAACGAGCAGGAAGTAGTCGCGTGCCTGGCTTATGCGCAGCAAGATGTCGTCGTAGGCGGCACTGTAGCTGCGGCTCAGGCTGATGGCGGTGTCGGCCTCGGGTGGGCGCTGGCCCAGCAGCAGTGCGCGGCGGCGGGGGTGGGCGGCGGCAAACTGCTGCATGCCGCGCAGGCAGCTGCCGGTAGAGAGGTCGCTGCTGCCGTGCTCGACGGCCCACGTCTGGCTTCCCCCTACGGCAAGCAGCGAGGGGTTATGCTGCCCGTCGTTCAGGCGTATCGTCAGCTGGCAGGTCTGCAGCTCTTCTATGCTGCCTTTGTAGAGAATGGCCTTGAGTACGCTGGGTTGCCCCTCATAGGCATACAGGTAGACCATGTCGCCGCGCCTGAAGTTCGACGTGCCCAGGGGCGTGGGCTGCCCCGTGTCGCCGGCGGGATAGGGGGCCAGCGTTATCAGGTCGAAGCCCCCTTGCGGGTCGCTTTTCTCCCGCTTCACGATTCTCAGCTGGGCAAAGATGTTGCCACTCTCCTGTTTTTCGGAGGGCGACATGTTCCAGAGGTCGCAGGCTGCCCCGCTGCTGTGGTAGAGCTGCTGGGAGGCACAGCCCAGCTTCTGGCATGCCTGTTCGCGGTAGACGAAGGTGAGCATGCGCTCGTAGTAGGCGCGCTCGGTGGGGCTGAGGGCCGCTACCTGTGCGGCCAGCTCGCGCAGTGGCGGCCCTACGTACTGGGCGAAGTATCCGTCGGGCTTCACGTCCTTGTATATATATTCTGGTGTAAGCAGTGGCACGATGCGTCCGGCTCCTTGGCGAGCCGCCAGCAGCTCGGTGGCCACGATCTGGTTGCGCAGCATGATGGCCTCGCGGAACAGTCCCCGGTAGTAGTTCACCGCCAGCAGTCCCTGGCTGGCATCGTAGCGCGAGTAGAGCAGGCGCGAGTCTGTCGAGTCGGTGCTGCGCCCGAAGTTGTAGTGCAGCACGCCGTGGTAGAGCAGCAGCTGCACGTAATGGTTCTCCAGCTGCAGCCCGTGCTGGTCGTGGCTCTGGTAGGCTATCTTCATGTTCTTGCCCGACTTCTGCTCGATGAGCAGGCCCAGGTCGCTCGTCATCAGGTCTACGCGCCCTTGAAGTCCCAGCCGCTCGCACACGAACGACGGCTCGAGCAGCATGCGGCCGATGGCCTCGGGGTGCTGTCTGCGCAGCAGGTCGACGGCCTCGGCAATGTGGCTTACCAGCTGTCTGGCATCGCGCTTGAACTGGTCGGGCTTGAAGTCGTGGCAGGCCAAGAAGCGCAGGGCTTGTTCGCGGAAAGAGCGTCTCAGCGTGGTGCTCAGCGTAGCATCGGCGGCGTGCTCCTGTCCGGGTGGCAGGCTTACGATATGGTCGAGCACGGTGTCGGCAAAGTTTCCCAGCAGCATGCTCTGGCTGTTGCCCCGAGGGCGCAGGCGGTTCACGGTGTAGAGCAGCGGGTGGTGGCCGTAGTTGGTGAAGCAGGCGGCCACAGCCGAGATGTCGACCAGGAAGTCGGGCTCTACCACGATGAGGCGGGGGGTGAGGGTTCTTGCTCTGCAAGCATCCTTCGGCCGGGCAGAGTGTTGAGCGATGTTTGTTCCTCCGTTGGTATCATCGCTCAACGAAGGATGCTCAACGCTCAACGAAGAAGTGCAGTCGAGCAGATTGAGCTGCATGCCCTTCCGCAGTATCTTGCGCAGGTAGAGCAGGTTGCGCCCGTGGTCGGTGCTGCCATAGTCGGCGAGCACGGTGCCCTGCTCTGTTTCGGCCTCTATGAACAGGTCGTCCCATCTGCTCACGATGCAGCGCACGCACACCATGTCGACGTGCTGCCCCGCCGGGGTGGGACGCCCATTGGCAGGCAGCAGCTGGCGCAGACTGCCCGGCACGGCCTGCCCGAACACGGCCGAGACGAAGAGCACCAGTGCCCGCAGGTCGTAGGGCAGCTCGTCGGCAGCCGGCGGCTGCGCCTGGTTGGCGTGGCGGCGCATGGTCTGCACGGCCACCTTGTCGGCACCCCTCAGGCCATGTCGCTGGCACAGGAAGTCTACTTGTGAGAACAGGTTGCCGAAGGCACCGCCCACGCGGCGGGTGCCTTCGCCACAGGCGAGCACCAGCACCTCGCGCATCTGGCGCCAAGCGTATGCCGTGGCCTCGCCACGGGCCACCCGCTCGCATATATCGAAAAGTTCGCTTGCTTCCATCGTGAATGCAAAGTTAAGCAATTTTTGCCGATTTTGTTTTGTTGCTTCAGAATTATTCCTTAATTTTGTACTGAATTATGAGCAATAACTAAAAATTCAGTACATTTATGAAAGAATTGGTAACCATTAGTTGCTTGAACAATGGTCAGGACATCAGCGTGGAGCCAGGCAGCACGCTCGAGGAGATATACAGCCGGCTGCAGCTCCAGATGGAGCATCCCGCCCTGCTGGCACGGGTGAACAACAAGGTTGAGGGCATGCACTACCGCGTCTACAACGCCAAGCAGGTGGAGTATCTCGACATTACCAGCTCGTCGGGCCTCAGGGCCTATACCCGCACGCTGTTCTTCGTGCTCTGCAAGGCCGTCCGCGACCTCTACTCGCCCTGTAAGGTGGCCATCGACATTCCCGTGAGCAACGGCTATTACGTCAACCTGAACATAGGGCACCCCGTGACGCTCGAAGACGCAGGCCGCATTCGCGCCAAGATGCGCGAGATCATCGATGCCGCCATGCCCGTGCACCACCATCAGGTGACCACCGAAGAGGCCATCAAGATGTTCACCCTCCTGCACACCCACTCGAAGGTGAAGCTGCTCAAGGGCCACGGCTCGCTCTATACCACCGTCTACGACATCGGCAAATACTACGACTACTTCTACGGAGCGCTGCTCACCAACACCTCGCAGCTCTACCTCTTCGGCCTGGAGAAATACTACGACGGCCTGCTGCTGCGCATACCATCGCGCGAGCATCCCGACGAGCTGGGCGAGATGGTGATGCAAGACAAGATGTTCGGCATCTTCAAGGAGCACCACCAGTGGCAGGACATCATCGGGCTGCGTACCATCGGCGACCTGAACGAGGCCATAGACAAGGGCAAGACCAGCCTGCTCATACAGGTGAGCGAGGCCCTGCAGGAAAAGAAGATAGCCCGCATAGCCGACGAGATAGCCCGCAAGAAGGGCGTGCGCCTGGTGCTCATTGCCGGGCCGTCGTCGTCGGGAAAGACCACTACCTGCAAACGGCTCTCGGTGCAGCTCATCACCAATGGCATAAAGCCTGTGCCCATCTCGCTCGACGACTACTTCGTAGACCGCGAGCTCACGCCGCTCGACGACACCGGCGACTACGACTTCGAGTCGATACACGCCCTGAACCTCTCGCTGCTCAACGAGCAGCTCTCGGCGCTCTTCAGGGGCGAAGAGGTAGAACTGCCCCGCTATAACTTCCAGAAGGGGAAGAGCGAGTGGAGCGGAAGGAAGCTGCAGCTGAAGCCCGACGAGGTGCTCGTGGTAGAGGGCATACACGCCCTGAACCCAGAGCTTACTTCGCAGATTCCCGACGAGCTGAAGTTCCGCGTCTATGCCTCGGCACTCACCACCCTGTTGCTCGACAACCATAACTATATACCTACCACCGACAACCGTCTGCTGCGCCGCATCATTCGCGACTACAAGTACCGGGGCGTGTCGGCGCAAGAGACCATTCGCCGCTGGCCGTCGGTGAGAAAGGGCGAGAACAAGTGGATCTTCCCCTATCAGGAGCACGCCGACCAGATGTTCAATTCGGCCATGCTCTTCGAATTGGCCGTCATCAAGCAGCAGGCAGAACCCCTGCTTGAGCAGGTGCCCGAGAACTGCGTGGAGTATGCCGAGGCCTATCGCCTGAAGAAGTTCCTGAAATACATACGCCCCATTCCCGAAGACCAGATTCCGCCCACGTCGCTGCTGCGCGAGTTCCTCGGCGGGTCGTCGTTCGAATACTAAGGGGCAGTGCGCTGCGTGTCAATGTGCTGCAGGCTGCCGACATGGAGAAGATATACTTCATGGCTCGGGGGTGAATGTCGCACGGCCCAACCGCTACTCACTGCGTAGAATCGGAATAATATTCATGTGCGAATGAATATTTATTCGGCCGAAAATCGCTGTATTTTTAAAATTCCGAACCACGTCACGCCTTGGTCTGAAAAAACGAAATTTGAGAGGGTTTGTAAGACGTTGGTAATCAAAGTGTTGCAAAAGGAGAGAAAACGACCTTGCAAAACAGGCTGAATTGGGAGGCAATTCAGCCTGTTTTGCATTGTAATATAGGCTGAACTGCATTGCAAAGCAGGCTACATGATCACCTAATTCATGCTGAATGGCAACGCCGTTATTGTTCGCGGCGTTGTCATTCAGCATGAATTGCATTCCTGATGTGCAGGAAGGCCGAAGAAAAGGGGGGACGCCACACCCTTGCCCCGCTCTGGATTGAAAAAATAAAATGTCTTGATTATCGAAAAACGAGATGCATGAACATGCATGAATATGCAGGAAATAAGTTAGAGGAAAAAGAGGAACGAAAGTTTTGCCGTTTCACTTATTTGTGCTAATTTTGCAGCCGTAAAGCAATATTGCATTCATGGAACGACCAAAACTGACGAAAGCGGGCCTGTGGTCCGAGGTGCGCGACTACCTGACCATTGCAGTAGGCATGATGAGCTACTGCATAGGCTGGGCTGTCTTCCTGTTGCCCAACAATATCACCACCGGCGGCGTGGCCGGTGTGTCGTCTATTCTCTACTGGAGCACGGGCATCCCGGTGCAGGCCAGCTACTCGGTGATCAATGCCGTGCTGCTGCTCATAGCGCTGAGGGTGCTGGGCCTGAAGTTCTGCCTGAAGACCATCTATGCCGTGGCCGTGCTCACGGTGGGCGTGGGCATCGTGTCGGCCTATTACACGGCCCATCTGCTGGCCGACCAGCCGTTTATGGCAGCCATCATCGGCGCCGTGTTCTGCGGCTGTGGCGTGGGGCTGGGCCTTTCGGCCAACGGCTCCACGGGCGGCACCGACATTATAGCGGCCATCATCAACAAGTATCGCGACATATCGCTGGGGCGTGTCATCATGCTCTGCGATGTCGTCATCATCACGAGCAGCTATCTCGTGCTGCGCGACTGGGAGAAGGTCATCTATGGCTATGTGGTGCTCTATGTCACTGCGTTCTGCATAGACTGGGTGGTGAACTCGCGCCGCTCGTCGGTGCAGTTCTTCATCATCAGCAGCAAGTATAAGGAGATTGGCAACCGGATCAACCGCGAGCCGCACCGTGGCTGCACGGTGATCGACGCGCAGGGTTTCTACTCCGGTCAGGACGTGAAGATGCTCTTCGTACTGGCCCAGCGCAGGCAGAGCGACGTCATCTTCCGCATCATCAACGAGGTAGACCCCCATGCCTTTGTAAGCCAGAGCGCCGTGATCGGCGTCTATGGCGAGGGCTTCGACCATTTCAAGGTGCGGCGCACTAAGAGCGCACGATGAAATTGAGAATTATGCCAATACGCTACACGCATAAAGAGGAATTGTGGAATACCTGGAGCCATGCTTTCGGCATCTTCCTGGGAGCGGCCGTGGGCGTGGTGTTCCTCGTCATAACTGTCGGAGCCGGTAGCCCTTGGGCCTCGGTGGGCGTGAGCCTCTATCTGTTTGGCATGCTGGGCAGCTATGTGACCTCGACGGCTTACCATGCCCTGCCGGCACGCTCGCCGTGGAAGGAGCGGCTGCGCCGATGGGACCACGCGGCCATCTACTGGCACATTGCCGGCAGCTACTCGCCGCTGACGCTCGTGGCCCTGCGGCAGCAGGGCTTATGGGGGTGGGGGCTGTTCTGCTTCGTGTGGACATGTGCCATTGCAGGAACCATCGTGAGCTTCCTGCGCCTGAAGGAGCACAGCAATGCCGAGACGCTGTGCTTCGTGGGCATGGGCCTGAGCGTGCTCGTGGCTTTCAAACCGCTTATGGAGACGGTGTCGGCATCGGCAGTGGCTTGGATCGTGGCCGAGGGCGTGTGCTATATCACCGGGGCGCTGTTCTATTCGCTCAACAAGCGGCGCTATATGCACAGCGTGTTCCATTTCTTCGTCCTGGCTGGCTCGGTATGCCATATCGTGGCAGTATGGGACGTGCTTCTACAATATCTGTAATTATTATTCCGAAAAAAGACAATATGACCATCAACGAACGACAAGACGAGATTATCGAAGAATTCCAGGGCTTTGACGACTGGATGGACAAATACCAGCTGCTCATAGACCTTGGCAACGAGCAGGAACCGCTCGACGAGCAATATAAGACCGAGAGCAACCTGATAGACGGTTGCCAGAGCCGTGTGTGGCTGCAGGCCGATTATGAGAACGGGCGCATACGGTTCTCGGCCGAGAGCGATGCGCTGATAGTGAAGGGCATCGTGACGCTGCTCATACGCGTGCTGAGCGACAGCACGCCACAGGAGATACTCGATGCCGACCTCTACTTCATCGACCGCATCGGCCTGAAGGAGCACCTCAGCCCCACACGCTCGAACGGCTTGCTGGCCATGGTGAGGCAGATGCGCATGTATGCACTGGCCTTTAAGGCGAGGGAAGAAAAGTAAACAACTTCGCCGGCAGCCAATGCCGGCATTGGCTGCCAGCAGCGGTTCTGCCCGCGCCCGCAGCCACGGCGGCACCGGCAGGGACGACGACGAGGAGTTATAATGTAGACGTGCCTCCCCATCATGAAGACGTGCCTCCCCATCTGTTTGCAACCGCAAGCGATGGAGAGGCTTTGTGTCTCTGTCTGATAACTGATTTTTCGCCGAAGGTTTGGCAGTCTCGCATAAAAATATTATTTTTGCAGGCAAAAAGGGACAGCAATGATGATGACGCGACGATATCCTATAGGCATACAGACGTTCTCGGAGATGATCCGGGGTGGGTATGTGTATGTTGACAAGACCGACCTGGTGTGGCAGCTGGTCCACTATGCCAAGTACATATTCCTGAGCCGACCGCGCCGCTTCGGCAAATCGCTGCTCACCTCTACATTAGCGTCGTATTTCCTTGGAGAGCGCGAGCTGTTCGAGGGCCTGAAAATCATGCAGCTGGAGCAGCAGTGGGAGCGGTACCCGGTCATCCGCCTGGACATCAGCACTTCAAAAGGCCAGAGGTCGGCTGATGCGCTGAGAGACCGGCTGATGCTTACGATGAAAATCTATGCCGACATGTACGGGCGCGACGACGATGAGGTGACCCCCGGTGGATTGCTTGAAGGCCTAATCCGACGGGCATACGAGAAGACGGGCAGACAAGTGGCTATTATCATTGACGAATACGATGCCCCATTGCTCGACGTACTCCACGATGACAGCGAGCTCGATGACACGCGGAAGGTGATGCAGGAGTTCTATGTGCCATTAAAGGCCAATGAGCAATATGTGAAGTTCTGCTTCATCACAGGCATCACGAAATTCTCGCAGCTGAGCATTTTTTCGACCATCAACAACCTGACGAACGTCACCCTGGACACGGCTTTCTCCACCATCTGCGGCATCACGGAAGAGGAACTCTCTACCGTGTTGAAAACAGACGTAGAGCAGCTTGCCGGCATTCATGGTCTGAGCTGCGAGCAGATGCACCAGAAGCTGAAGGAACGCTACGACGGCTATCACTTTACAGAAGACTCACCAGAGGTCTATAATCCTTTTAGCTTGCTGAAAGCCTTTCAGCAGCGCAAGGTCATCAATTACTGGTTTGAAAGCGGTACGCCCACTTTCCTCATCAGGCAGCTACGGCATTTCAATACCGACATCACGGCTCTTGGGGGCTTAGAGGCCTTCGCCTCCGACTTCGACCAGCCTACGGAGAACATGAAGAGTGCGCTGCCGCTGCTCTACCAGAGCGGCTACCTGACCATCAAGGCTTACGACGGCGAGCTGGAGACCTACACGCTGGCCATCCCTAATCGCGAGGTGATGATTGGCTATACCGAGGGCCTGCTGCCAGAATATACCGGGCTGGAGCCGCGCTATGTGAAGAGAGGCTTTGCCGCCAAGTTCTGGCAGGCGTTGAAGGCTGACAATGCTGACCAGGCCATGCGCGAGATGCAGGCTTTTCTGGCTGGTGTGCCCTACGTCGAGGGGTTCAAGCAGAAACTACAGGACGTGGCCGTAAAAGAGGGTTTCTACGAGTACACGATGTACCTCATCTTCACGATGCTCAATTTTTATGTACGCACACAAGTCCATGTGGCCGGAGGTAGGGCAGACATGGTGGTATGGATGCCGGAGACGACGTATGTCTTCGAGCTGAAAGTCAATGGAACTGCCCGCGAGGCTCTGGCGCAGATTGACCAGAACGGCTATGCCATTCCCTATCACACCGATGGCTGCCGGGTAGTAAAGGTCGGCGTGAAATTCAACCCCGACACCCGTGTGCCCGAAGAGTGGGTCATCGCAGAGTAATTGGCCGTGTCGGAACCGCATTGTAGGTGGCAGAGTAAAGCAGGTTGGCTATAGTGGTAAAATGAAGACGTGCCTCCCCATCTGTTTGCAAATGCAATTCCGTAAGGATGGAAATGGAAAGAGATACAACACCGAGGGCATCCTGATAGAAGAATAGAAGACTGCTGCAATCTGGTTTTTGTATGCCCGCAAAGGCGGTATATGCCAGCCTTCATGAATAGTGCAGGTCAGGCCGGCGTGCCGGTGGCGGCTATTCGTCGTCGTCAGGGTAAGAGTCGAGCTTCCTCAGATAGTAGTCGCGCACGTCGGCCCAGCGGTAATAGGGGGCCATGCTGCTCTCGATGGGCAGCGTGGCCTCGTTTTCGTTGAGCAGCACCTTGACGAGCACGTCGCTGTCGTGAGGGTTCTTGCGGTAGAACACCATCTGTATGTTGCAGCCCATGGGGTAGATGCGGTAGTTCACCCATCCACGCTGCTCGAGCGAGTCGAGGTCTTCTATGCGGGCATCGTAGCCATCGATGCCCATCAGGCATGCCAGTGGCAGGACGATGGTCTCATGGCCGTAGCGCAGGTGTGCACCGGGGTGCGCCAGCCGTATGCACGAGTCGGCCTGGCTGATGATGCGGCGCAGCAGGTGGCGCTGGCTGAAGGGCTGCAGCCCGCCGCTCTGGGGGGCATGGGCATAGCTCAGGTACCACAGGGCGTTCTCTTTCTGCCAATTGGCGAAAATCTCTTCGGGGGTGAAAAAGTCGTAAAGGGAAAGCTGCTGGCCCAGTGGCGTGTTCTGCACGTCGCCGGCCAGGCGGAAGAGGTAGTAGTTTATGCGCTCGCTGTTGATCAGCTTCCTCACATAGCCAGTGTCGCAGAAGAGCGACTGCACCACGCGGTCGGGGAAGCGGCGCTTCTCGCAGTAGTCCTTGTAGCACTTGCGTGCCAGGACTTTCGAGCCGTTGGCTATCAGCTTGCGGTCGTGAAAGTTCATGTAGCCCAGGTCGTGCATGCTGGCATCTTGCACCACCTGCAGCTTGGGGTTCAAGGCCACCATCTGCTGCAGAGCTGCCGACATGGAGAGAATGCAGCGTGGCACCATGGTGCTGCGGGCATCGACGGTGGCCGCCCCCTTGAACACCTCGGGGAAGCGCTCTATCATGCGGCGGGCAATGTCCTTCGACTGCTGAAAGCCCAGGGGCGTAAGGTCGCCGATGCGGCCCTGGGCTTCGGCCTGCAACAGGCGCACGCGGCGCAGCAGGTCGAGACCCAGGCCGGAAAGCTTCTGCTCGCGCTCGGCACGGTCGAGCACGCCTAAGAGGTAGTCGTAGTCTTGCACCTTCGTGAGGTAGCGCGAGCCATGACGGCCATAGTGGCTAAGGTAGAAAGGCTTCTTGCCATGGGGCGCAGGCGTGAGCCGCTGCTGCTTGGGGCCAGGATAGGCCAGCGTGTTGCTTGCAGCATACAGCGGGTTCTGCCGCAGTTCGGAAACCGGAAGGGACTGCTGCGCATAGCATGCCAACGCCCCAAAAAGGCACACACAGGTCAAGAAGTATTGTTTCATAGATGAAATATATTCAGATTTGGCTACAAAGTTATCAATTTTTGCCGACTTTCTTGCTTATTTGGAGAATTATTTTTAACTTTGTGGGCAAAAGAATACAATATCGGCAAAAAGGAAACGACTATGGCAAAGACAAACCCTTGGCAAGACGAATATTGGCTGCCCTTGGTTCAGCTGTATCTGATGAAGCCTGTTGGCGTGAAGCCTACGTTCTGGCGAGCTGCAGTTGAGCTGAGCATGGAACTGCATGTGGAGCCACGTGTGCTTCACCAGCGTTTAGAGCAGGTGGCCAGGCTGTCGACGCCACGCTTGGAGCACCTCTGGCAATTGTATGGCAACGATCAGAAGCGACTGGCCAGGGCTGTGAGGTTATGGCGCGAGATGCGGGGGTTTGGCATGGCCAGTGAGTTCTATCAAGGCGTAGAGATAAACGAGACGTTTGAGAAAGACTTCCGTCCGTTGCCGGAAGACGGGCGCTTCCTGCCCATAGCCCTCATCATCATCCTGAGCCTCTATTTCCAGCTGGTGCCACAGACCATGGTGACGCAGACCCCGGAGGTGGCCGAACTGGCAAAACTCCTGAAGGTGGCGGCAGCCGACGTGGTGCAGGTGCTGATGCTCTACCAACTGTGCGACCCCTACCTGAACAGGAGCGAAATATCGCTGAGCCCGCTGCTGCTGCCTTGCCAGAAGGTGTGGGAGCGCTTCGAGGGCTACGACACCAATAAGCTGGCCTTCCTTGCCGAGGAACTGAAAGAGTACTACAGATAATGGCGCAAAACCAGATACAAGAACAGAAACAGGAACAGCGACTGCAACAATCTATTTCGGCGCAGCAACTGCTGCAGGCACAGCTGGTTGAGTTGCCTATCGCTCAACTGGCCGAGCGCATTCAGACCGAAATGAACGACAACCCTGCCTTGGAACCGGCTTCAGACGAAGACTATCCTGACTTCTCTGAAGGGACAGACCTGTCTGACTATGCCGAAACGGCAGACTCGCCCGAGGAGTACGACCGGCAGCGTGAGCGCGAAGAGCGGGGCGATGCCCTCGACGCGGCACTCGAGAGTATAGGGCGCGACGACGAAGAGCTGCCTGTGTACCATAGCGGGCAGGTCATGAGCGAGGAGCGTGAGGAGATGGTCTTCGGCGAGCAGCAGTCGTTTTACGACCAACTGCGCGAGCAGATGGGGGAGACCGAGCTGACGCAGCGCGAGCACGACATCATGGAGTACCTGATAGGCTCGCTCGATGACGACGGGCTCTTGCGAAAGCCGCTCGACGCCCTGAGCGATGAGCTGGCCATCTACCATAACATAGATGCCACGACTGGAGAGATAGAGGGCGTGCTGAGAAAACTGCAGGATTTCGACCCGGCAGGCATCGGCGCGCAGTCGCTCCAGCAGTGCCTGCTGCTGCAAATAGAAAGACGGGAACCGTCGCGGCTGAAAGACCTGATGCGCGAGGTGGTGGAGCACTTCTTCGACGAGTTCACCAAAAAGCATTGGCACAAGATTGCCGCTGCACTTGGCTTGACCGACATGCAGGCCAGTGCCTTGCAGCACGAGCTGAGAAGGCTGAACCCTAAGCCTGGGGCATCGATGGGAGAGGCCACGGGAAGGTCGATGCAGCAAATCATTCCCGACTTCATCGTCGATACCCAGGACGACGGTACGGTGACCTTCACGCTCAACAATGGCGAGGTGCCTTCGCTGCAGGTGTCGCAGTCGTTTGCCGACTTGCTCAAGACCTATCAGCAAGACAAGGAGAAGCTGAGCCGGCAGATGAAGGAAGCCCTGCTCTATACCAAGCAGAAGGTAGATGCGGCCCAAAACTTCATAGATGCCGTGCGCATGAGGCAGCGCACGCTGACGCTCACCATGAAGACCATCATCGACCTGCAACACCAGTTCTTCGAAGATGGCGACGAAGCCTCGCTGCGCCCCATGATCCTGAAAGACGTGGCAGCGAGAACCGGACTGGATCTCTCGACCATCTCCAGGGTGAGCAATTCGAAATATGCACTCACCCGCTGGGGCGTGTTCCCGTTGAAATTCTTCTTCAGCGACGGCTTCGTGACCGATAGCGGAGAGGAACTGTCTACCCGGGAGATAAAAGCCGCGCTGCGAGAGCTGATCGAGGCAGAGAACAAACGCAAACCGCTGAGCGACGACGCGCTGAGCGACGCGCTGAAGGAGCGGGGCTACCCCGTGGCAAGGCGCACGGTGGCCAAGTATCGCGACCAGATGGGGATTCCCGTGGCAAGGCTGCGCAGGAACTAAGACAACTGATAATTTTCCAGATAACATTGACCAGAGAAAAAAGCATCATCTACATGGCAAGGTTCGTGAGCATGCTGTTCACGCCGTTCTACCTGCCGCTGTTTGGGCTGATCATCCTGTTCACCCTCAGCTATCTTGCCCTGCTGCCAGTGGGCTACAGGCTGCAGATCATCATCGTGGTATATCTTTTCACCATCTTGTTGCCCACCTACCTTATCCACTTCTACCGCAAGCATCAGGGGTGGACGCTCATCGAGCTGGGGCATCGCGAGCGGCGCATGGTGCCATACGCCATCAGCATCGTGTGCTATCTGCTGTGTGTGTGGCTGCTCAAGTCGTGGCATGTGTTCCATTTCGTGGGCAGCATTGTGATGGCGGCCCTGCTCGTTCAGATCGTGTGTGCCATCATCAATACATGGTGGAAAATCTCTACCCACACAGCCGCTATCGGCGGGGTGGCAGGCTCGCTGTTTGCCTTCTCCCAGATTTTTGGCTTCAATCCTGTGTGGTGGCTCTGTGTCGTGCTTGTGGTGGCCGGCGTGCTGGGCTCTGCTCGCATGATTCTGCGGCAGCACTCCCTTTCGCAAGTGATAGGCGGCTTCTTCGTGGGGCTTGTCTGTGCTGCCATCGGCATCCTCTTCCTGTAGACGGGCTGGGGGTAGGCTTTAAGAAAAAAATAGAATAGTCTTTTTTTAAATAAGGAAATATGAAACCAGTAGTAAGCATCATCATGGGCAGCACCAGCGACCTGCCCGTCATGGAGAAAGCCTGCAAGCTGCTCGACGAGCTGCAGGTGCCATTCGAAGTCAACGCCCTCTCGGCCCACCGTACACCCGATGCCGTCGAGCAGTTTGCCCGTTCGGCCAAGGAGCGCGGCCTGAAGGTGATTATCGCCGCTGCCGGCATGGCTGCGGCACTGCCGGGCGTGATAGCTGCCAGTACCACACTGCCCGTGATTGGCGTGCCTATCAAGGGCATGCTCGACGGCCTCGATGCCATGCTCAGCATCATACAGATGCCGCCGGGCATTCCCGTGGCTACCGTGGGCGTGAACGGTGCGCAAAATGCTGCCATCTTAGCCGTAGAGATGCTCGCCCTCGCCGACGAACAGCTGGCTCAGCGGCTGCACGACTACAAGACCAGCCTGAAAGAAAAGATAGAAAAGGCCAACCGTGAGCTGGCCGAAGTGAAATACGACTACAAGACCAATTGATGAGCTACCAACGCCGTTTTTCTACCGTTGCCCACGTAGGCAGTATAGCCATAGGAGGCGACAACCCCATACGCCTGCAGTCGATGACCACCACCTCGACCACCGACACGGAGGCGTGTGTGGCCCAGGCCAAGCGCATCATCGATGCCGGGGGCGAACTGGTGCGGCTGACCACACAGGGCATCCGCGAGGCCGAGAACATGAAGAACATCTCCTGCCGGCTGAAGGCCGACGGCTATCCGCAGCCGCTGGTTGCTGATGTGCATTTCAACGCCCATGTGGCCGACGTGGCGGCACGCTATTGCGAGAAGGTACGCATCAATCCCGGCAACTACGTAGACCCGGCACGCACCTTCAAGAAGCTGGAATATACCGAGCAGGAATACCAAGAGGAACTCAAGAAGATAGAGGAGCGGCTGCTGCCCTTCATTGCCATCTGCCGCGACCATCACACGGCCGTGCGCATCGGCGTGAATCATGGCTCGCTTTCCGACCGCATCATGTCGCGTTATGGCGACACGCCGGCGGGCATCGTGGAGAGCTGCATGGAGTTTCTGCGCATCTTCAGCCGTGAACGGTTCGGCGATGTCGTCATCAGCATTAAGGCTTCCAATACGGTGGTCATGGTGCAAAGCGTCAGGTTGCTGGTCGAGGCCATGGAGCGTGAGGGCATGCATTATCCTTTGCATCTGGGCGTCACCGAGGCAGGCGAAGGCGAGGACGGCCGGATAAAGAGTGCCGTAGGCATTGGCGCCCTGCTTACCGAGGGCATCGGCGATACCATACGGGTGAGCCTGAGCGAAGAACCTGAGCGCGAGATACCTGTGGCCAAGAGCATGGTCGAGAGCATTGCCGAGTGTGCACGCTTGCGTGAGGAGGCCGAGGCAAGCATTCACGACGATACCATCACCCTGAGGCTGAGCGAGCCGGACTGGGAACTGTTTCAGCTGAAGGCCGCCATGGCGGTGGGTGCGCTGCTCATCGACCGCAAGGCCACGAAACTGAAGATAGAGGCGCTCAACGCTCCGCTCGGCCAAAGGACGCTTGCAGGGCAAGAACGCTCAACGCTCAACGCCCTCTCCGATGCCATCTTGCAGGCCGCGCGCATCAAGTTTACGAAGACCGAATACATCTCCTGTCCTGGTTGTGGGCGCACGCTCTACAACTTGCAGCAGACCATTGCCCGCATCAAGGCTGCTACCAGTCATCTGGTAGGCTTGAAGATTGGCATCATGGGCTGTATCGTGAACGGCCCCGGCGAGATGGCCGATGCCGATTATGGTTATGTGGGGGCAGGGCGAGGCAAAATCTCGCTCTACCGGCAGAAGGAATGTGTGGCCAAGAATATTCCCGAGGAGGAGGCCGTAGACCGCTTGCTACAGCTGATAGAGCAAGACCAGGCTGCTAAATGACAAATTGCACTTCCTTGAAGGCATAGCGTCGCTTTTGCTGAGCGTGGTCGCGCAACACCAAGGTTCCATCGTCTTCTACGGTAATCAGTCGGGCTTCGAAGAGACCGTTGGCATCGCGGTAGGCATGGTATCCTTCTTTGCGATATAGAAGGTCGCGATAGGCGGCGCGTATGGCTTCGGCATCCCAGTGTGTCAGTAGCTGGTCAAATTGTGCCATCGCGTCGTGCAGTATCGTCTCACGGTGCAGATGGCGGTGGAGTAGCTGGCCCAGAGAGATGGGGTTGGGCGCATCGCTTTCAAAGTTCAGTTGGTTTATATTCAGACCGATGCCTATGATACAGTCGCGTATGCGGTTGCCATTGAGGGTGTTCTCAATGAGTATGCCGCATATTTTTTTGTTGCCTACATAGATGTCGTTGGGCCACTTCACCGCCACTGGTGGCATGGCAGGCTCCTGTAATAGGGGTTGCAGCAGGCGGCAAAGGGCAATGGAGATGGCCATCGACAACTGGAACTGCTGCGACGCTGCAATCCATGTAGGGTGTATCAGCACCGAGAAAAGCAGGTTCTTTCCTGGTTGGCTTTCCCAACTGTTGGTACCGCACCCCCTGCCGGCCGTTTGATAGTCGGCCCACACCACAACGTTGCCCGTTGGGTGATGTTCGCGTAGCCAGTGGTTGGTCGAGTTGGTCTCGCCGATGTGTATATATTCGAAGTTCATGATGGTGATTGGGGAGGGGGTGAAGGTCCTCTCCCCACCGTGAAGCCTTATTTCAGGAAGTCCTGACGGCGAAGTGCCTGCAACAAGCCTTCCGACATGGCCTCGTTGTCTTGGCGCGTGTAGCGTATGTCGGTGAAGATCTGTGCCAGCGTTTCTTTGTGGTTCAGCTCGACGAAGTGTCGGTTTTCTTCCAGGTTCTCTTTCTCTTGGTAATAGCGGTCTATGTCGGCCGGGCTGTAGTCGTGGTAAGTCTCGCTGTGCACGAAGCTTTCCATGGGCAGCCGGTCGCTCTGCGTCGGCTCTTCGGCTGGCCACCCCACGGTGAGCGTGGCTATGGGCATCGTGAGCTTTGGCAGCTGCAGCACGTCGATGATGGTCTGTGGCTGGTAGACGGTGGTGCCCAGATAGCAGTAGCCCAGTCCTTCTTCGTCCATCAGGCAGCAGAGGGTCTGCGTGTAGAGCAGCGCGTCGATGGCCGCGTTCTGAAACGACAGGAAATTATTGTATCCGGGCGAGGCCTTGCGGCAGCGTGCCCATGCCGACGTGCGGTTGAAGTCGGCACAGATGGTGAGCACCACCGGTGCCTGCGTCACCATGGGCTGGTTGAAGTGGGCTGGTGCCAGACGCTGTTTCATTTCCGGTTGTCGTGTCACCACCACGCTGTAAAGCTGCAGGTTGCCCATGGTCTGTGTGCGTGCGGCCTCGGTGAGCAGCCGGGAGAGCAGGTCGTCGGTCACCTCCCGGTCGGCATATTTGCGTATGCTGCGTCGTGTGAGTAGGTTTTTCATTTTACGATGATTTTCTTTCCGTTTTTGATATAGATGCCTTTGGGCAGCTGCCCTTCGCTGAGGCGTCGCCCCTGCAGGTCGAAGGTGGCGTTGGCCTGTGGGCACTGCTGTGTGAGTGTGGCCGTGTGTATGGCACTTGGCGTAATGGCTCCGTCGACGACGCGCACCTCATCGAGGAAGAACCGCTTCTCTAAGGCAAAGGTGACGGTGGCGGTGCCCGTGCCCTTGAGCGTGGCCTCGCACTGTGTCCACTGCCCTTTGCCCACCTTCAGCTGTTGGGGGCTGATGGTGAATCCGTCGGATGCCATGAGGTAGATGATGGAGTCTTCCTGCTGGGTGTTCCATGCAGCGGCTTTGAAGAGGAGCGTTGCCTCGCCGTCGATGGTGAAGGGTGGGGTGGTGGCCCTCCCCTCGGTAGAGCCGGTGCCGAACTTGGCGCATTTGTTGGCCCCGTAGGCCTTGCCGCCCTGAGTCACCCAGCCTTCGTTGTCGGTTATGAGTTCGCCGTTGGCTATCTGCCCCGTCCACATGCCGTCGTTGCCGCCTTTGTTCTGGCACTTGTCGAACGACTCATAGAACAGTTCGTCGCCAGTGATGACGGGGTCGTCATCGTCGTTGTTGCCGTCGCCTGCTTGCGAGGCGGCCTTGGCCACATAATCGAAGCTCATGGTGCCGTCGCTGTTCTGCCGTATGTTCACGATGCCCCATTCCGTTGTCTTCGTGCCCTTTTTGTTGCGGTTGAAGAGTGCGGGTGCAGGCTTCGAGGTGGGCGTGAGGCTGTCGTTGCGCAGGTAGGGGTATAGGTCGGTAGCGATGGTGCGGCGGGTGTAGTAGCCGGAGTAGCTGTTCCAGTATTCCGAGTCGTCGTCGTTGTCGGCATGCAGAAGCGTCATGCGCTGGTGGTCGTTGGTGGTGGTATAGCCCAACAGTCGGGCTGTTTCCTTGCTGACGATGGAGTTAGGAATGTTGTTCTGCCATACTTCTTTGTCGAAGTCCACATGGGTGATGAGCAGCCCCTTGGCGGGGTAGCCTTGGTCGAAGCCCGTCTTCTGCCTGTTCTCGACCATGAAGTACTCGTCGGGGTGGGCATCGTTGTAGATGATGTAGGTGTCGCCGTTCTGGCTCATGGGCAGCAGCCCTTCTACGCTGACGTCTTCATCGGCGAGCACGATGGGCTCCTTCCAGCCGCACATCATCTTCTCGTGGGCGGTGTAGCCGGCGGGCAGGAAGCCGTTGCCGTTATAGCTGCCCTGGCACATGAGGTCGAAGCTGCTCATGCCGAACTGTCCGGAGTAGAGAATGTCGTAGAAGTCGGGGATTCCCATGCAGTGGCTGAACTCATGGCAGAAGCAGCCAATGCCTTCGATGTTGCCGCTGCTGTCTATCTCGTTGCTGCAGGCGTAGGTGTTGATGCTCGTGTTGTCGAGCGTGAGGGTCTTTCCGAAGTCTATGTTCAGCCTGGCCATGTGGGGCCAGACGCTCTTGCGCATCTGACTGTCGGCCTCGCCCTTTCCGGCATAGAGAATGAACACCTGGTCGGCCTCGCCGTCGCCGTCCCAGTCGTAGTCGGCAAAGTTCACCTCGCCGTCGGCCAGATGGCAGGCCTCGATGACCATTTCGTCGGGGTGCATGTCGTTGCCCTGCTGGTCGTTGTTGCCGTAGTAGGCCTGGTCGTACTGTAGGGTGTAGGGGCCTACTATGTCGAACTGCAGCTCGAACTGCCCGGCGCTCTGCTCCTTGAAGTAGTCGGCCACCGACCCTCTGAAGTTACCCTCGCTGTAGCCCAGCTCATTGAGAATGCGCCGGTATCGCTGCTTGTTGTTGGCCTTCTGAAACTTCACGTCGGTGAACTCCACGAGGATGACGATGCCCTGCTTCTTGCCCGTATAGTGGGTGCGCTCGCCAATGGGGGACTTTTTCTGCCGCTGCTGCCGGGCGAGGGCGGTGCGGGTGCGCCGGCTGTAGGAGAGCTTCTGGCGCAGTTCGCTCTCGGTGGTGGTCACGTAGGTGTCGTCGCGCTCCACGTAGAGGGTTCCTTGCTCTGTGACCCAGTAGTGCAGGTGTTCGTCGCCCGTCAGTAAGGCTTTCACTTCGCTGCCGTCGGACAATTTCAAGGTGTGCCAGCATCCCGGCTTCGCAGGTACGGCAAAACAACAGATGGCAAGCATGCATGCCATGATGATGGAAATAGGTTTCTTCATCAATAGGGCTTTTTCTGTATATCAGTCTGCAAAGTTACGTATTTTTGTCGAAAATAGCGCAGATAAAGTTTAAAATCGTTTGGCTGTTTGGGTATTTTCAATTATCTTTGCACTTTGAAAGAACAAAAGAAGCAAGAAACCGTGATGGTTATGGATACACAAGTGATATATACAATCTCAGAGGCGCAGAATGCCATCCTTTCTGCCTACGGTGGCACCGAGCATCTGATAAGCGAGCTGAAGAAATGCGAACAGCACGAGGCCGACCCGGTGAGCGAAGGCCAGATGCGCCGCTTGCTGGCCCATCTGGGCGAGCTCACCCCCGAGGGAGAGTTGCGGGTGGGCGTGGGGCCACAGGTAACCGAAGTGCGTCCGCAGGTGTTGGAATGCGACGTGGTGCGTTTCCAGAACAACAAGGAGAAATGGGTGGCCTTGGTAGGATTGCTCGACGGGCGCCCCTACGAGATCTTCACCGGACTGCAAGACGACGACGAGGGCATTATGATACCTAAGTCGGTGAGCAGGGGAAAGATTGTGAAGCAGGTGAATGCTGATGGCACCAAGCGCTACGACTTCCAGTTTACCAACACGCGTGGCTATAAGATTACGGTCGAGGGACTGTCGGAGCGGTTCAACCCGGAATACTGGAACTATGCCAAGCTCATCTCGGGGGTGTTGCGCTATCGCATGCCTATCGAACACGTGATAAAGCTCGTGGCTTCGCTGCAGTTGCAGAGCGAGAGCATCAATACATGGAAAAACGGTGTGGAGCGGGCACTGAAGAAATACCTGCCTGCAGGCAGCATGGGGGTCGATGAAACCCAGCCCCAGGAAGAGCAGCAATGATTCTCAGCGAAAGTAAGATATTCATCGATGGCCTGCGGCTGACGGCGCGACATGGCGTGCTGCCACAGGAACGGTTGGTAGGGGCACAATTTATAATATGTTTGCGCGTACATTATAATGTAGCTCGCGCCATGCATAGCGACGATGTGGCCCACACGCTGAACTATGCCACGCTTTGCGACCTGGTGAGGCGCGAGATGGCAGTACCCTCCCGGCTGTTGGAACATGTGGCCGGAAGGATAGGGAAGGCAGTCTTCGAACAATGGCCCGAAGCGACGGCATTAGACCTTAGACTGACCAAAGAGAACCCGCCCATGGGAGCCGACTGCGATGGGGCCGGCATAGAGCTACACTTAATAAATGATAAAACTATAGGCTGAAAGTGTTCTTTTTCGACGATAATCAGTAATTTTGCAAAATATATCTGTTTTAGGATGCAGAAACGAATAGCTTTGTTGTGTTGTTGCCTGATGTGTTTCGCCGTGGCTTTTGCGGCAGCGAAAGGCAAGTTTGTGCTCGTCATCGATGCTGGCCACGGTGGCAAGGATGCCGGTGCTTGCAGTCATGGCGCAAAAGAGAAAGACATCAACCTGAAAGTGGCCCTGGCCTTCGGGCGGTATGTAGAAAACAACTGTTCCGATGTGCGGGTGATCTATACTCGCAAGACCGATGTCTTCGTGCCCTTGCATGAGCGGGCCGGCATAGCCAATCGCAACAAGGCCGATGTGTTCATATCCATACACACCAACTCGGTGGCAAGCAAGAAACCCATCTCGGGCATGGAGACCTACACCATGGGCATACGCCGGAGCGACGAGAAGCTCAGTGCCGCCCAGCGCGAGAACGAGGTGATATCCTACGAGGACGACTATAAGCAGCGCTATGCCGGCTACGACCCCAAGTCGCCCGAAAGCATGGCCATCTTCCAGATCATGAACGAGCATAACATGGCTTCAAGCGTGGAGCTTGCCAAGCTGATACAGAAGCATACCTGTGCCACGACGCGAATGCCCAACAAGGGCGTGAGGCAGGATGCCTTCCTTGTGCTGCGCGAGACGTCGATGCCTGCCTGTCTGGTAGAGCTGGGCTATATCACCACTGCTTCCGACCGTAATTTCCTTACCGACAGGGCCAACGTCGACAAGATGGGACGGGGCATCTATCAGGCTTTCGTGGCCTTTAAGAATAGCAAGATGGGGAGAGCCCAAGCGGCAGCAGCCGCCTCTGCCAGACCTGCCCCCGTGGCCGAAGCAGCACCCGCCCCGCCAGTAGGCAAGCCTCTCCGTCAGGAAACCGACAAGCCCGCCCGCCAAAAAGCCGACTCGCCCCTGCAGGTGGAAAACGCCGACGGACTGGTGGCCAACGACAGCACGGGGGAGACGCCTGCCTTAGCCGGGACCGCTGAGGTGCCAACCCCTGCCGACAAGCAGGCGGAGGCCCCAAGGGAGAGGAATGCAGAACAGCCGGTGTTCAAGGTGCAGATATTGGTGTCCGACACCCGGCTGAAGGCCCGCGACCGCCGGTTGAAGGGACTCACCGAGGTAGATGCCTTCCGCGAGGGCGGGCTGTGGAAGCACACCGTAGGGGCATCGGCCAACTATAATGAGATATACAGCTTGCGCAAGAAAATACTCAGCAAGTTCCCGGAAGCCTTTATCATCGCCTTCAAGGATGGCGAGAAGATGAATGTGAACGCAGCCATACGCGAATTTAAGCAAAACAAGAATAAATAGGAATACGAGAAAATGAAATTTTTTTCCAACGAAGTGAAAATTGCCCTCGTGGCCATAATAGGCATAATAGTGCTGTTTTTTGGTATGAACTACCTGAAAGGCGTATCGATGTTTTCTGGCAATAAGAGCTACTATGCCAGCTTCGACAACGTCACAGGCCTTTCGCCGGCCAGTCCGGTCTTTGCCAATGGCTTTAAGATAGGCATGGTAGAGACCATCAACTACGACTATGCCCACCCGGAGAAAATCATTGTCGTGCTGGGCATCGACCCCAAGATGAAGCTGCCCAAGGGCACGACGGCAGAAATAGTGAGCGACTTGCTGGGCAATGTAAAGCTGGAGCTGAAGCTCGGCTCCAATTTCGCCGACTTCATGGCCGTTGGCGACACCGTGAGGGGGGGGATGCAGCAGGGCATCATGAGCAAGGCGGGCGACATGGTGCCCAAGATAGAGCAGATGCTGCCCAAGCTCGACTCCATCCTCAACAGTGTCAACGCCTTGCTGGCCGACCCCGCATTGTCTCATTCGCTGCATAACGTCGACAACATCACCGCCAATCTTACTTCCACCACCAGCGAGCTCAAAAAACTTTCGGCATCGCTCAACAAGGAGATGCCCCGTATCATGTCGAATGTGAATGGGACGCTTTCCAATACCGAGGCACTCACAGGAAAGCTGAACAACATCGACGTCGACGGTACCATGCGCAAGGTCGATGCCACACTGGCCAACGTGCAGCAGATGACCCATGCGCTGAACTCCAGAGAAGGCACCCTGGGGCTGCTTATGCACGATGCCGGACTTTATAACCATCTGAATGCCACTATGCGCGATGCCGACTCGCTCTTGATAGACCTGAAGGCTCATCCGAAACGCTACGTGCACTTCTCTGTTTTCGGAAAGAAAGACCGATAATTTTATTTTGTCTAAATAAGAATCGGCCGGTTATTACGCTTTTTCAGTGTATAACCGGCTGATTTTTAGTATGTTCTATGTTTGCAATAGGGAATTTTTATCGACAAATCGTGAAACATTATAATCGCCCTTGTATGAGAAAGTTATGAGGTTTGTAAACACGATGTGAAAAAGAAGCCCATTTGTATAATTCAGAAAAAATACCGAACTTTGCACCCAGTATAGATAATTCAGCCTATATTGAAGTAAACTAATTTCTGTAACGCCCGATGAAAAAAAATCATAAGGCTCTTTGGGACAACTGCCTCCATCTTATCAGGCAGAATGTGTCGGAGCAGTCGTTCAAAACGTGGTTCGAGCCCATTGTCTTCGAGTCCTACAACGAGCAGGACAAGACAGTGTTGGTACAGGTTCCAAGTCCGTATGTCTACGAATATTTGGAGCAGAACTTCGTGCAGGTGATGGGCTGGGCGCTACGGATGAGTTTTCAGACCAATGTGAGGCTTACCTACAGGCTGGTTACCGACAAGGAGCATAAGCTCACACAGGACGTGGAGAGTGAGCGTCCCGCAGATATCGATGCCCCGCAGCCCACCACGCGAGCCAACAAAGCTCCCGACGTGCTCGACGCGGCCGTGCCCCAGGACCTAAACCCTCAGCTCGACCCGAGAAAGACCTTCGACAATTTCATCGAGGGCGATTCAAACAAGCTGCCACGCACCGTGGGCCTTTCTATTGCCGAGCATCCGGGAAAGTCTACCTTCAATCCCTTTTTTATCTTTGGTCCCTCGGGCTGTGGAAAGACCCATCTCATCAATGCCATCGGCGTGCAGACCAAGAAGCTCTATTTCCGCAAGCGCGTGCTCTATGTCTCGGCGCGGCTCTTTCAGGTTCAGTTTACCGATGCCGTGCGACAGAATACGGTCAACGACTTCATCAATTTCTATCAGTCCATCGACGTGCTCATCGTCGACGACATTCAGGAGTGGGCCACTTCGCCAAGGACGCTCGACACTTTCTTCCACATCTTCGACCATCTCTTCCGTCTTGGCAAGCAGATCGTGCTGGCCAGCGACCGTCCTCCCGTAGACCTCGACGGCGTGAAGGACCGTCTGCTCACCCGCTTCTCTTGCGGACTTATTGCCGAGCTGGAGCGCCCCAACATGCAGCTGTGCATCGACATACTGAACTCGAAGTGCCGGCGCGACGGACTGAAGATTCCTGCCGACGTCATACAGTTCATCGCCCAGACGGCCAATGGCTCGGTGCGCGACCTTGAAGGCGTGCTCAATTCGCTCATGGCCTATAGCATCGTCTACAACAGCAATATCGACATGCGGCTGGCAGAGCGCGTCATCAAGCGGGCTGTGAAGGTCGACAACCATCCGCTCACCATCGACGATATTCTCGAGAAGGTGTGCCAGCACTACAACGTCACACAGCAGAGCGTGTTCAGCAAGAGCCGAAAGCGCGACCTTGTACAGGTGCGGCAGGTGTCTATGTATCTGGCCCAGAAATACACCAAGATGCCCGCTTCGCGCATCGGCCAGCTCATTGGCGGTCGCGACCATTCCACCGTGCTCCACAGCTGTGCGGCCATCGAGCAGCGGCTGAAAATTGACCGCAAGTTCAGCGACGAACTCGGCAGCATCGAAAATTCATTCAAATTGAAGGAATAAGTGTTGTTTTACCCTTTTTTAACATCAAAGTGTGTTTGGTAACCCTAAAAGATTTGTATCTTTGCGGCGATTTACCAATAATACATGAAACTGCGACCTTTATACATCTTTATATTTTCCATCTTTGCCTTGCTTGCTCACTGCGTGAGGGTTGTTGCCGGACAGGTGGACAAAAACGACCCAGCCTTTATGGCATTGCGCGACTCGATGACCCATGCCTTCAATGCTGGCGACAGTGCCCGCTTCTTCGTGGCAGTGGGCAATCTGGAAAACTTCTTGCTCGAACGGGGCGATTTGCATGGTTACTATACCCAGCGGTGCAACGAGATCGTGTTCCTCATGAACCGGCAGAACATTTTCGAGGCCTACAAGCTCTCCATGAAACTCTCCAAGGAGCTGCGCGAGCGCAAGCTGCACAGCGAGCTTTACATGGCCATCAATATGATGGGCCACATCTACAACTACTGCGGCAATGAGAAGATGGCGCGCCAGTGCTTCAAGGAGGCGATCGAGCGCATGGAAGCCCAGGGCTACGTCGAGAGCATGCCCCCCATCTATATGAATATGGTGCAGGTCATCATCGACAAAGACCCGGAAGAGGCCATGCGCCTGCTCGACAAGGCCGGGCAGATAGCCAGGAACACCAACCGCATGGTCGACATCGATGCCTACCGCACCATCCATGCCTTCAAGAGCGGCAACATGCCTGCCTTCCAGCAAGGCTACAAGCGCTATAAGGAGGCCGTGGCTGGCGGGCAGAGCTCCGTGCATGCCAATACGCTCGAGGTATTCCACTTGCTTGGCCAGGGCGACGTGGAAGGTGCCATTGCCAAGACCATGGAAAACGAAAGCGACCGTTACAGCCTGCAGACCTACGTCTATGAGTGGGCAGGCAGATGGGAAGAGGCCTATCGGGCACTGAAGCGCGAGATGGAGGCCAACGATTCTATCAACTCCATCATTCTGAGCAACAACATGCAGGGCATACAAAACGAGCTGGAACTCTACGAGGCCGAGCGCGATGCAGCCCAGCAGCGCATCATTGCCCTTACGGCAGTCGCGGCATGCATGCTCATCATCATCGTGGCACTCTTTGTCTACAACTACCAGAAGCGGAGGTATATACAGGAACTCAGGCTGGCACGCGACCACGCATTGGAAAGCGACCGCATGAAGACCGCGTTCATCAGCAACATCAGCCACGAGATACGCACCCCGCTCAATATCATCAGTGGTTTTACTCAGGTTATGAACGATGCCGACAGCCAGCTCAGCGCCGAGGAGCAAAAAGATATCACCAAGATGATGATGCACAATACCAACCTCATCACACAGCTGGTCGACGAGTTGATCGACCTTTCCATCATCGACTCTACCTCGGTGCCGGAGCTGAAGGATGCCGTTCGGTGCAACGAGCTGTGCAGCGAGCTCATCGCGCTCAGCCGTGAGCAGCACCCCGACGGTGTGCCACTGCTGCTGAAAAGTGAGGTAGACGGTCAGTATGAGCTGCTCACCAACCGGGGCATGCTGCGAAAGGTGCTCAGCGCCCTCATAGACAATGCGATGAAGTATACCGCCGAGGGACAGGTCACGGTCATCGTGAGGCAACAGCCTTCCGCTGTGGCGTTCATCGTGGAAGACACAGGGTGCGGCATACCACCTGCCGATGCAGAACGCATCTTTGAACGATTCGAGAAACTCGACCACTTCAAGTCCGGCCTCGGGCTGGGACTATCGTTGGCACGCAAGCTCACGCAGCTGCTTGGCGGCACGCTCTGCCTCGACACCAGCTATACCGCTGGTGCCCGCTTCGTGGCTACCATTCCGCACTTATAAAGTACACCCATGATGAAGCATTTCTCTTTTTTACTCTTATCCTGCCTGATGGCCGTGGCTGCTGGCAGGGCCGGCGGCATCGACGACATTCGGAAGGCCCTTGAGGCATCATCGCTCTCCCAGGTACAGGAGAAGGTCTACGTACATACCGACAATACCTGCTATTTCGTCGGCGACACGCTATGGTATAAGGCCTACGTGGTGCGAGCCGACAACCTGACACCCACCGATATGAGCCGCATTCTCTACGTAGAGCTGCTCTCGCCCGACGGCCTGCTGGTAGAGCGGCAGAACATCATCGTGAGTCCCACCGGCCACACCTGTGGCCAGTTCGTGCTGCAAGACTCGCTCTACAGCGGCTACTACGAGCTGCGGGCCTACACCCGCTGGCAGCTCAACTTCAACGTGCGCCAGCACCGCTACCGCAACGACGAGACCTGGTGGTTCTACAACAAGCAGATGTGTGCCGACTACTTCCGCGTATGGGACGGGCTCTACTCCCGCGTGCTGCCCGTCTACAGCAAGCCGGCCGAGCCTGGGCAGTATGGCGTGCGCCGCATGTATCAGCGGCCAAAGGCCCGCCTGCCTCGGCCCAAGAAAGACGAGCTGCTGGTGAACTTCTATCCCGAGGGGGGGCATCTCGTGCAAGGTGTCGAAAACCGCGTGGCCTTCAGCGTCACCGACCAGCATGGCGAGGCCGTCGACATAAAGGGCACGGTAGAGGCTTCGGGCATGGCTCCCATCGACATACATACCGACTATATGGGACAGGGCGTCTTCCTGGCCTCTCCTTCCACCCACCGTGCCAAGGCACGCTTCCGTTGGCGTGGCAAGGACTATAGCTTCTCCCTGCCCAAAGCCGAGGAGCGAGGGGTGGCCTTCAGGCTCGATGGCGGCCGCCTCGCCATCCACGCGCGGCAGCTGCCGCCCGGGCGCCACTATGCCGTGTCGGTGCTCTGCCGGGGCGTGCTGCGCCATTTCCAGCCCGTCAGTCTCGATGCGGGAAAGGCTGAGGTCGCCCTGCCCCTCGACAGCCTGCCGACGGGCGTGTGCGACGTGACCCTCTTCGACGACGAAGGGCAGATCCTGGCCGACCGGCTCTTCTTCGTCGACAACCATGAATACGACGGACACCTCATCACCGCACCCATACAGCCCACTCGCACATACGAACCCTACGAGCGCATAGAGCTGCCCATACAGTGCCAGGGCGTCAGCCAGCCCACCACCATCTCCGTCTCGGTACGCGACAAGGCCACCGACGAGCCTTCCTACGATACCAACGACCTGCTCACCTCGATGCTCCTGAGCAGCGAGCTGCGCGGCTTCATTGCCTATCCCTCCTATTATTTCGAGGCCGACGACGACACCCGCCGCCGCCGTCTCGACCTGCTCATGATGGTGCAGGGCTGGCGCAAGTATAAGTGGGAGGAGCTGGCCGACACCGCCCGCCAGATGCGCTATGAGCCGGAGAAGGGGCTCACCGTAGAGGGCAACGTCTACAAGATGCTCGGCCTCACGCCCGTCGAGGCCGACGAGGTGGGGGAGTGGCAGTATGGCGTGGGCATGGTGGGGCGCAAGAGCACGGCCGACAGCGAGGCCGCCGACCCCTTTGCCGAGGAAACGGCCACAGATGGCATGATAGAGATGGGCGTCGACGAGGCACCGGCTGAAACAGGCGTCATGGGCGACATAGAATACGGCAACCTGGCCGATGCCAACGCCTCGCTGGGCGTGAACCATGGCAACCTCAGGCGAGAGGTGCTCGTCGAGGCCGAACTGTCGGTGGCCAACCAGGTGGTGGGGTCGGTGCAGAAGACGAAGAACGGCCATTTCCTTTTCAGCGTGCCTCCCTTCTATGGCGATGCCTACCTGAACATGAAGGCGTATAAGGAGAAAGACAGCCTGAAGAAGAGCATGGCCTCGCGAAGCGACAAATACATGCTCGACGAGACGGCCTTCCCCGACTTCTACGTCAAGCGCGACCAGTTCTTCCCCATCTTCACCCACGACTACACCTTCTACGAGAAGCACCAGCCCGACATCGACGAGGAGATGCTCATCGACACCCTCTCGGAACTCTCCATGGAGAACGACGTGCACCAGCTGGCGGGCATCAGCGTGAAGGGCAAGCGCCGCGGCCGCCGTGCCATCGACTACAACAAGCCGGCATTCGTCATGAATGCCTACGACCTCTACAACGACATCACCGACCGGGGACTGTCCTTCGGCATGCTCGACATGCGGCAGTTCCCCGTTCAGGTGTGCAAATACCTCTTTGGCAACATGGGCCGCCACCGCAGCTTCCATGTCGATGGACGGCTCGAGGGCCACGTCTACTACCGCAACTATTCGCCCTTCACCGGCACCAGCGAAGTAGAGCAGGCGGGCCTCTTCGTCGCCCACCGCACGCCACAGTATGTCTTCAACCGCCTGAAGCTGAAGAATCTGGAGAACATCCGCGTGTTCACCGACTATGAACCGCGCACCGAAGACAGCACGATGGTCGAAGAGATCTATTCTGCCGATGCCACCGTCGACCTGCAGCTCATTCCCAACGATGGCAAGCAGCCCACCTTCCGCGACCGCCACATCGTCTTTCATGGCTTCAGCTATCCCGAGCAGTTCTATCAGCCCGACTACAGCACACGGCAGCCTGAAGAGCCTTCCGACTACCGCCGCACCCTCTACTGGAACCCCAATGCCGTGACCGACGAGCAGGGGCGGTTCACCGCCGTCTTCTACAACAACGCCAAGCAGACGCGCATCAGAATGTCGGCGGCAGGCGTCACCGCCGGCGGACAGCTCTTGAGAAGCAAATAAGCTGCAGGCTTCGCTGCCTTCTCCTCACTCTAATTGAAAAAGTGGTTCTGCGTCAATTTAGGTGGTAATTCCAGTCCCATTTCATGCCGG
>CAMJLB010000005.1 GCA_946406555.1 uncultured Prevotellaceae bacterium
GATAGCTGCCGTCGCGGGTGTCGACCTGGATGAGGTCGCCCTCGTTGATGAACAGAGGAACGCGTACCTCGACGCCAGTCTCTAACGTAGCAGGCTTCAGCGTGTTCGTAGCGGTGTCGCCCTTCACGCCCGGCTCAGAGTGGATCACGCGGAGGTTGGTCTTCACCGGCATCTCAGCGTAGAGGATGGTGCCGTCGGTCGTGTCGCTCACCACTTCCACGATGTCGCTCTCCTTCATGAACTCATGGCCGATGACGAGCTCGTTGTCGATGGGAATCTGCTCGAAGGTCTCCTGGTTCATAAAGATGCGTCCCGACTGGTCCTCGTAGAGGTACTGGTAGGGGCGGCGCTCGATGACGACGTCCTCGAGTTTCTCACCGATGTTGAAGCGGCGCTCCAGCACGCGGCCGTCGCTCACGTTCTTCAGCTTGATGATCATGATGGTGTTACCCTTGCCCGGCTTGCGATGCTGAAAGTCGATGCAAACCCAAATAGCACCGTCCATGCGAATGGCGGTGCCCTTCTTAATGTCTTGTGAATTAATCATATAAAATATAAAAAAGATGTGATATTTTGCGATTCGTCTGCTATTTCGGCTGCAAAGGTAAGCATTTTCTCGAAAAAAACATAAAAAAGCCGCTAATTTTTAGCAATTTCTTGCGTAATTCAATAATAATTACTAATTTTGCAGCCCGAAATTAAGATAAAAAGTACTAATAATAAAGATTCATTGCAATGAAAAGAACATTTCAACCCCACAATCGCCGCCGCGTGAACAAGCATGGTTTCCGCGAGCGCATGGCTACCAAGAACGGCCGCCGCGTGCTGGCTTCGCGCCGCGCCAAGGGCCGCAAGAAGCTCACCGTTAGCGACGAGCGTCACGGAAAGTAAGGCTTCCCATCTTGGCTTGCCAAGACGATGAACGAGGGCACAACCGCGAGGTCGTGCCTCGTTTTTTGTTTTCGGCTAATGGAAAAATTTGACAATCGCTCGTCTGTTTATGAAAAGAAGTTTCGTTTATTTCAGAAAAACTTCGTAACTTTGCGGCACAAATAGCATAGGAATATGACAGTAAAAGACTTTTTCGGCAAACTGTTCAGCCCCTATCTGCTGGGCCATCTCGCCGCCATGGCACTGGTGGTCGTGGCGCTGTTTCTCGGACTGAAGCTGGGGCTCGACGTCTATACCCGCCATGGCAAGGGCATACCCGTGCCCAACATCACCGGCATGGACTATCGCGACGCGCTGGCACTGCTCGACCAGGACGGCCTGCTGATAGCCGCCAACGACACGGGCTACAATAAGCGCATGCCTGCCAACTGCGTGCTGACGCAGACGCCCGGCGCAGGCACCAAGGTGAAGGAGGGCCGCACCATCTACGTGACCGTCAATTCGGCATCGTCGCCAAAGGTGGCACTGCCCGACCTGATAGACAACAGCAGCTACCGTGAGGCCCAGGCACGCCTGATAGCCATCGGCTTCAGGCTCCTCGACCCCGTTCGAATCGACGGCGAGCGCGACTGGGTCTACGACATTCGCAGTGGCGGGCGCAGCCTGCAGGCGGGCGACATGGTGTCGATAGAATCGCCGCTGACGCTCGTCGTGGGAAACGGCCTCTACGAGGAAGAGGCAGACGAGAGCCTGACGGAAGACTCCACCATGGCCGACCCTCTGGGCGAGATGGAGAAGGGACCTGATACCGATGATTTAGAAGAAGTGATGCCATGAACGAAGATTCGCTTTTCGAGCTGATGGAAGACCCCGACCTCTCCGACGGCTCTGCCTATCCTGACGAGGCTGCGATGGATGCCACCGGCCAGCTCTACGAGCACTTCCGCATAGAAGTGGACCGGGGGCAGGTGCCCCTGCGCATAGACAAATATCTGGCCGAGCACATGCAGCACCAGACGCGCAACCGCATTCAGGCCGCCGCCGAGGCTGGCTTCATACAGGTGGGCGGGCGGCCCGTGAAGAGCAACTACAAGGTGCGCCCGGGCGACGTGGTGACGCTGATGCTCGACCGTCCGCATTTCGACACCACCATCGTGCCCGAAGAGCTGCCGCTCGACGTGCGCTATGAAGACGACGACCTGATGGTGGTCTACAAGCCGGCAGGCATGGTCGTGCACCCTGGCTGCGGCAACTTCCACGGGACGCTGGTGCATGCCATCGCATGGCATCTGCGCAACCTGCCCTCATACGACCCCAACGACCCGCAGGTGGGGCTGGTGCACCGCATAGACAAAGACACCAGCGGACTGCTTGTGGTGGCGAAGACGCCGGCGGCCAAGACCAGCCTGGGCAAGCAGTTCTTCGACCACGACACCCACCGCAGCTACATCGCGCTGGTATGGGGAAACTTCGTCGACGACGAAGGCCGGATAGAGGGCAACATAGGCCGCGACCCGAAAGACCGGCTGCGCATGGCCGTGTTTCCACCGGGGAGCGAGACGGGCAAGCCGGCCGTGACCCACTACCGCGTGCTGGAGCGATATGGCTACACCACACTGGTGGAGTGCCGGCTGGAGACAGGGCGCACCCACCAGATCAGGGCACACATGAAGCACATTGGCCATCCGCTCTTCGCCGATGAGCGCTATGGCGGCTGCGAGATGCTGCGAGGCGAGCGCACGGCCAGCTACAAAGCCTACATACAGAACTGCTTCAAGCTTTGTCCGCGACAGGTGCTGCATGCACAGACGCTGGGCTTCCGACATCCCGTCACCGGAGAACAGATGGACTTCACCAGCACGCTGCCCGACGACATGCAGGCACTTATTGATAAATGGAGAAACTATCTAAAAGGAAATAATAATACACAATGAATCAACAAAAACGCACAATCGCCATCGTATGTGGTGGCGACTCTTCGGAGCACGACGTATCGTTGCGCTCGGCACGTGGCCTTTATTCGTTTTTCGACAAAGAGCGGTACGACGTGTATATCGTCGACATGAAAGGCACCGACTGGCAGGTAGAACTGCCCGGCGGCATCACGTCGCGCATCAACATGAACGACTTCTCGTTTCAGTATGAAGGGAAGACGCAGCTCTTCGACTATGCCTACATCACCATTCACGGCACACCGGGCGAGAACGGCATACTGCAGGGATACTTCGACCTGATACACATGCCCTACAGCACCAGCGGCGTGCTCGTCGAGGCCATGACGTTCAACAAGTTCGTGCTCAACCAGTATCTGCGCGGCTATGGCGTCCGTGTGGCCGAGAGCGTGCTCGTGCGACGTGGCCAGGAGCAGCTCATCAGCAAGAAAGACATCATCGAAAAGCTGGGCATGCCCTGTTTCGTGAAGCCCGCCAACGATGGCTCCAGCTTCGGCGTGAGCAAGGTGAAAAAGCCCGACCAGCTCGCCGCCGCACTGCGGGTGGCCATGATGGAGAGCGATGAGGTGATGGTCGAGGCCTTTCTCGAGGGCACCGAGATCACCGTCGGCTGCTATAAGACGAAGGACAAGGAGGTGGTATTCCCCGTGACCGAGGTGGTGACGAAGAACGAGTTCTTCGACTACGATGCCAAGTACAACGGGCAGGTGGAGGAGATCACTCCCGCCCGCATTCCCGCCGAGCAGGCCGAGCGTGCGCAGAAGCTCACGTCGGCCATCTACGACATCCTGCATTGTAATGGCATCATCCGCATCGACTACATCATCTCCCCCCAGGGCGACATCACCATGCTCGAAATCAACACCACGCCGGGCATGACTGCCACCAGCTTCATTCCCCAGCAGGTGCGTGCCGCAGGACTCGACATCAAAGACGTGCTCACAGATATTGTGGAAAACCAACTTTAGTGTATAGAGAATAATGAATAGTTATGATTAGGCCAGAGAGTCCGTTGCAAGTGAAATCGGAATTGTATTCTGCGAGAATTGTCAAATTATACCACTATTTGACTAATACGAAACACGAAAAGACAATGGCTTTACAAATATACCGATGTGGAACAAGTATTGGAGCCAATATCGCTGAAAGCAGATATGCACAGAGCGGCGCCGACTTTGTAAGCAAGCTGAGTATAGCATTGAAGGAGGCTTCTGAGACGAAGTTTTGGCTTGGAAATCTTTTTGCTGCAGGTTTGATAGACAAACGGGGCTATGAGTCGATGTTGGCAGACAATACGGAACTCATGAAAATGTTGATATCCTCTATCAAGACGATGAAGAAAAAAATGGGAATATTATAATAGTCTTTTCTAATCATAACTATTCACTTTTCACTATAAACTATAAACTATGAATGAGTTCGATGACATTCGCCCCTACGAGGCCGAAGAGATGGCGCAGGCCTTCGACGGGCTGCTTGCCGACCGGCAGTTCAATGCGATTATGAAAGGCTTTGCGCCCTGGCTGCCCCGGAGCCTGCGCAACGGGCTGCTCCGGCTGGCCTTCATCGGCGTGAAGACACCACTCGACTTCCAGCTGAGGTTCATGAAGCCGGTGGTGAAATACATCATACGCAAACATACCGACGGCACGGCCTTCGACGACCGCGCACTGCGGGCCTGCGGCGACTACCGTGCGCCCCGCTACACCTTCGTGAGCAATCATCGCGACATCGTGCTCGACTCGGCATTCCTCGATGTGATGCTCGTGGAGAACGGCTACCCCACCACGGTGGAAATAGGCATTGGCGACAACCTGCTCATCTATCCCTGGATAAAGCGGCTGGTGCGCATGAACAAGTCGTTCACCGTGCATCGGGGCCTTTCGCCGAAGGAGATGCTGCGCAGCAGTCAGCTCATGAGCCGCTACATACACTATGCCGTGAACACGAAGAAGGAGAATATATGGATAGCTCAGCGCGAAGGCCGGGCCAAAGACTCCGACGACCGCACGCAGGAGTCGGTGCTGAAGATGCTCGCCATGGGCGGTGGCGAGCAGGTGGGCGCGCTGGAGTCGTTGAAGCAGCTGAATATCGTGCCGCTCGCCATCAGCTACGAATACGACCCCTGCGACTATCTGAAGGCGAAGGAGTTCCAGATGAAGCGCGACAACCCGGCCTTCAAGAAAAGCAGACAGGACGACCTCGACAACATGCGCACGGGCATCCTGGGATACAAGGGACGTGTGGCCTATCACTGCGCCGCTCCCATCAACACCTGGATAGACGAGTTGGCTGCATTGCCGAAAAACGAGTTCTACCATGAGCTGAGCCGCCGTATAGACAGCCAGATACACCGTAACTACTGCCTCTATCCCGGCAATTATATCGCGATGGACATGCTCAGTGGCAACCGCGACCATGCCGACCACTACACCGAGAAAGACCTGAAAGCCTTCAACAGCTATCTGGAAGGACAGATGGCCAAGATCGACATGCCCAATAAGGACGAGGCCTTCTTGCATGAGCGAATGCTCACCATGTATGCCAACCCTTGCCGTAACTATCTGGCAGCACATGCCAATGATCAATAATCGACGATGCACATGAAGACGAAAAACATTGCCTTGGCCTTGATGGGCGTCGCCCTGACGGCGTGCAGCCAAGATGCCTACGAAAAAGGACAGGGCGATTACTCGCTGACGCAGGCCGACATGGTAGAGGCTCATGTGGACGGCTGGCGGCAGATAGACTATGTGGTGACCGATGACGCCGTGAGGCTCGACCTGGAAAGGCCGATTTCGCTTTCCTGGGTGACTAAGGCCGACACCGTCTACCGGGCCTTCTTATATTATAATAAGGTGGAGGACGGGACGGTCGTCAGTCCCGTGG
This sequence comes from uncultured Prevotellaceae bacterium, assembly GCA_946406555.1. Taxonomy (GTDB): domain Bacteria; phylum Bacteroidota; class Bacteroidia; order Bacteroidales; family Bacteroidaceae; genus Prevotella. Next base: position 5,733 of record CAMJLB010000005.1, read on the forward strand.
CGTGCAGCCTGGTGAGCGTGCCAAGCATCGTGCCGCTCGACAGCGTGAAGCATGGCGTGAAGACTGACCCCGTGAGGCTGGAAAGCGTGTGGCTGCCACGAACCCGCCGCTACATCAATGCCGGCATCTATTTAAAGATAGGGAAAACCGACGACAAGGATGCCGTACACCACCTGGGGGTGGTGGCCGAAAAGACCGTCGTCCACGCCGACGGCAGGCAGACGCTCTGCCTGCGGTTCTATCACGACCAGGGCGGCATGCCCGAATACTACTCGCAGCGCGTCTTCTTCAGCATTCCCCTGCAGGGCATCAAGGCCGATAGCGTAAGTCTGGCCATTGCCACAGACAAGGGCGAGGTGGTGAAGACGTTTGGCCTGAGGTAGCGTGCGGCGCTATTCGAACAGCTCCTTCAACACCTCTACCGACCTCAGCTGCGGAAAGTCGGGCAGGTGCAGACGGTAGTAGCGCAAGGCCACGTCGAGCAGCTGCGCCCGTTGCTGGCGGTTCATGCGAAAGAGATGCATCGTGGCGAAGTCCATGCGCATCAGCGTCTGCATCATCGCGGCCTCGGCAGGCAGCAGCAGGTCGCGATGGGATGGGGGAGCGGTGCAGAATGTGCCGGCACGAAGGTCGAAGTAGCTTCCCGCTTCGTAGCCGTCGAGATTGGGATAGAAACCTAAGAAGCGGCTCAGGTGGATGAGAAAGGCCAGATGGAAATTGGCATACTGCGACGGGCGCCCATCGAGCCACTCGATGGCCGAGCAGAGATAAGCAAACAATGGGTCGTTCTGCTGTTCGCCCTTCAGCGCATGATACAGAAACTCGGCCACGAACATGCTGATGGCCAGTTTCGACGGGCTGGTCTGAATGCTCGACAGGGGCTGCAAGATGCCGGCGTCGGTAAGCTTCTGGAATTGAAGCGAAGGCCGGTAGTCGTAGGCTACGGTAAGCGGGGTGAGCGGCTGGAAGTACTGCTTCTTCAAACGGCCCTTCGCCGACTTGGGGAGCGGCACCATAAACGTGAGACGGCCATGGTCCCGGGTGAACATGTCGACTACCAGCTTTTGCTCGCCATATTTGAAGGAATGTAGCACGATGGCTTCCGTTTTTGCTATCATAATGTGCAAAATTACAAAAAAACAGCGGTAGAACAGCATTTTTTCTGCGGAAAATTTGGAGGAATGAGAAAAAAGCAGTAATTTTGCACCGCTTTTATGAAGGCTTGGTCCCTTCGTCTATCGGTTAGGACGAGAGATTTTCATTCTCTAAAGAGGAGTTCGACTCTCCTAGGGACTACAAAATATAAATCTGCCATCTGCGCAGCGATGCGCTACTAATATAAGGAAAGGGTGGCAGAGGGTTCAAGGGAGAGCGGCGTTGCCGCTTTTTTAGAATCAGCCCAGGGCTGCTGAAAGGCGCAAGACCCATAGGCTTTATGAAAACTATTATTAAAACATTAAAACATTAAAAACAATGGCAAATCACAAATCATCGGTGAAGAGAATTCGCCAGGACAAGAAAAAGGCACTGCACAACAAGTATTATGCCAAGACCATGCGTAATGCTGTTCGCAAGCTGCGCGCTATGACCAACCGCGAAGAGGCAGTGGCCCTCTATCCCAAAGTGCAGAAGATGCTCGACAAGCTCGCTAAGACGCACGTCATTCACAAGAACAAGGCTGCAAACCTGAAGTCGAGCCTCAGCAAGCATGTCAACAAGCTGTAATCAGCGAGAAATAGAATCTTTTTTCAATAACAGCACTGAGGCAGGTCGTTGTCCGTTAAGGGCAGCGACCTGTTTCTGGTTTTCAGCAAGCACACCGAGCTTAGAAGCATGGAAGAACTGGTTATTTCGAGTGTACAAAATCCGAAAATAAAACGGCTGCTGGCACTGCAGCAGAAGTCGCAGCAGCGTCGGCGCGAAGGCTGCTTCGTGGTTGAGGGGCGCCGCGAACTGCAGCACTGCATCGAGGCAGGATACGAAGTGGAGAGCATCTTCAGGAGTGAACAGTTTATAGTGGATAGTGAAGAGTTCGCTCAACGCTACACCGTCACGCCTGCCGTCTACGAACGCATGGCCTACCGGGGCTCTACCGAAGGCGTGGTGGCCATAGTCAAGGCAAAAGAACACAGGCTTGCCGACCTCGCGCTGCCCGAACACCCGCTCATCGTGGTGCTCGAGAGCGTAGAGAAGCCTGGCAACCTGGGAGCTGTGCTGCGTTCGGCCGATGCCGCCAAGGCCGATGCCGTGGTCGTGTGCGACCCGCTCACCGACCTCTATAATCCCAATCTTATTCGCTCGAGCATCGGCGCCATCTTCACCGTGCCCACCGTGGCCACCAGCAGCGACGAGTGCATAGCCTTCCTGAAACAGCACCACATACAGATTCTCACTGCCCAGCTGCAAGACTCACGTCTTTATTACGACACGCCCATGACCGGGGCCACGGCCATCGTCATGGGAACCGAATCCACCGGACTTACCAACCAGTGGCGGCAGGCGGCCGACGCGCATATCCGCATTCCCATGCTTGGCAGGCTCGACTCGCTCAATGTGTCGGTATCGGCGGCCATACTCCTCTTCGAGGCGGTAAGGCAACGGCAGGAAGCGGGAAGTAAAGAAACCTAACCGTCAATAAATCATAAAAATATAAAATTATTCAGCTTTTCATTACGTACTTAGCATAAATATAAGTAATTTTGCACGATTTTTATTTTTTAAGATGTTTTTATACAAAAGATGAACGTAATTACAAAGACCCTTCAATTGGCTGATGGAAGGACCATCACCATTGAAACCGGGAAAGTGGCAAAACAGACCGACGGCTCCGTGGTTCTCCGTATGAACAACACCGTACTCCTGGCCACCGTTTGTGCCGCAAAAGATGCAGTTCCCGGAACCGATTTCATGCCTTTGCAGGTAGACTATCGTGAACAGTACTCAGCCGCAGGCCGTTTCCCCGGCGGATTCACCAAGCGCGAAGGCAAAGCCTCTGACAACGAAATCCTGACATCGCGACTCGTGGACCGCGTTCTCCGTCCACTCTTCCCCAGTAACTATCACGCAGAAGTATTCGTAAATGTGATGCTGCTCAGTGCCGATGGCGTTGACCAGCCCGATGCACTTGCCGGATTTGCTGCCTCGGCTGCACTGGCTTGCTCGGATATACCCTTCGAGTGCCCCATCTCGGAAGTTCGTGTGGCTCGTGTCGATGGGAAGTATGTCATCGACCCCACCTTTGAACAGATGAAGCATGCCGACATGGACATCATGGTGGGTGCCTCGGCAGAGAACATCATGATGGTGGAAGGCGAGATGAAAGAGGTGTCGGAGCAAGACCTGCTCGGCGCACTGAAGGCTGCCATGGAGGCTATCAAGCCCATGTGCGAGCTGCAGGCAGAGCTCTCGAAGGAGCTGGGCAAGGACGTGAAGCGCGAATACAACCACGAGGTCAACGACGAGGCACTGCGCGAGCGCATGAACAAAGAGCTGTATCAGCCCGCCTACGACATCACCAGGCAGGCACTGCCCAAGCAGGACCGCGCCGATGCCTTCGAGAAGCTGCTCAGCGACTTCAAGGAGAAGTTCTTCGCCGAGCGTGCCGCCGTGTCCGAGGCTTCTCCCTCGGAAGCCGAAATCAGCGACGAGGAATACGATGCCATGATGGACCGCTACTACCACGACGTGGAGCGAGATGCCATGCGCCGCTGCATCCTCGACGAAGGCATTCGTCTCGATGGACGCAAAACCACCGACATTCGCCCCATCTGGTGCGAGGTGAGCCCGCTGCCCATGCCTCACGGAAGTGCTATCTTCACCCGTGGCGAGACGCAGAGCCTCTCTACCTGCACCCTGGGCACCAAGCTCGACGAGAAGCTTGTCGACGACGTGCTTGAGCGCGGCTACATGAAATTCCTGCTCCACTATAACTTCCCCCCGTTCTGCACTGGCGAGGCCAAGGCACAGCGTGGCGTCGGCCGTCGCGAGATTGGCCACGGACATCTGGCTTGGCGCGGACTGAAGGGGCAGATTCCCGAGGATTTCCCCTACACCGTGCGTCTGGTGTCGCAGATTCTCGAGTCAAATGGCTCCAGCTCGATGGCTACCGTCTGCGCCGGCACACTGGCACTGATGGATGCCGGCGTACCCATGAAGAAGCCCGTCAGCGGCATCGCCATGGGCCTTATCAAGAATCCCGGTGAGGATAAGTATGCCGTGCTGAGCGACATCCTCGGCGACGAGGACCACCTGGGCGACATGGACTTCAAGACCACCGGCACGAAAGACGGTCTGACCGCCACGCAGATGGATATCAAGTGCGACGGCCTCTCGTTCGACATTCTGGAGAAGGCTCTCATGCAGGCCAAGGCTGGCCGTGAGCACATACTGCAGTGCCTCACCGACACCATCGCCGAGCCGCGTGCCGACTTCAAGCCACAGGTTCCTCGTATCGTGCAGATCGAGATTCCGAAGGAGTTCATCGGTGCCGTCATTGGCCCTGGTGGCAAGATTATCCAGCAGATGCAGGAAGACACCAAGACCACTATCACCATCGACGAAGAAGAGGGTGTGGGCAAGGTGCAGGTGGCAGGTCCCGACAAGGAGGCCATCGACGCTGCCCTGGCCAAGATCAAGGCCATCGTGGCCATTCCCGAGGTGGGCGAGGTCTACGACGGCGTGGTGCGCTCGATCATGCCTTACGGCTGCTTTGTCGAAATCATGCCGGGCAAGGATGGTCTGCTCCACATCAGCGAGATTGACTGGAAGCGCCTTGAGACCGTCGAGGAGGCTGGCATCAAGGAGGGTGACCACATTCAGGTGAAGCTGCTCGAGATCGACCCGAAGACGGGCAAGTATAAGCTCTCTCACCGCGTGCTCATCGAGAAGCCCGAGGGCTATCAGGAGCGTCCGGCACGCCGTGAGCGTGGTGAGCGTCCCGAGCGTGGCGAGCGCAGGCCCCGTCCTGAGCGTGGCGAGCGTCCTGAGCGTGGTGAGCGTCCTGAGCGTGGTGAACGCAGGCCCCGTCCTGAGCGTGGCGAGCGTCCGGCACGTCAGCAGAGCGATTTCGCTGAGAAGTTGCAGCAGCGCCTCGGCGATGAGTACCACGATCCTGAGACCAACCGCGAGCCGCGCGACTTCAGCGATGCCCTCGACCACATGGACTTCTAACGCAGAAAAAAGACAACCTCTATAGCAAACGGAGCCTCTCTTTTCGTCAGTTGCGCGGCCTGTCAGGCCGCCCACGCCAAGCAAAAGGAAAGACACTTTTCCCGTTTACTATCACAACTGGAACAGCTTTTTGCCGGCAGGTCTTCTGCCACGCGAAAAGCTGTTTCAGTTGTTCTTGTCTTCATCAGAATAATTGCTGAGGAAGACCGCTTCGCCAACAGGAGTAACTCTTCCGCCTTTCTACTGTTTTTTTTCGAATTTTCTGCCAGTTCCTATTGAATTGTTTGTTGTTCTCGCATTTTTTCTTTACCTTTGTCGCCAGAAAACAATCTAAAACAATATCAAATAATGAAGAAGACACGTTTATTTATGTTGGCTTCCCTGCTGCTCTTGTCATCGGCGCAGCTCAGTGCCGCCAACACCAAGACTACCGTGACACAGGTCACGGCCACCGTCAGCGTGACGACCGATGTGGATTACGTCGTCACTGGTGCAACGCCTTTTGCCGATGCCGGCATCGTGAACTTGCAGAATACCGACCATGCGGTGCTCATCCTGCAGGCAGTGAAACCCTCGAAGGCCCTTGGACTGCTTGCCGACCATGTGCAGATCAACGGCGAGAAGGCCGTCAACGGCACCAACTGTCAGGTGAAGATGTATAACCGTGGCTGCATCGTGCTGCCCTACGGCACGGCCACCAAGCCACTTACCGTCTACTCCGGACAGAACTACCAGGGTACGGCCGTCAACGACTTCGGGCTGGAGAACAGCGGCGGCTTCATGAACACGCTCACCGATGCCAAGCTGAACAACAAGATACGCTCGTTCAAGCTGAAGCGTGGCTACATGGTCACCTTCTCTACATTGCCGGGTGGCAGGGGCTACAGCCGTTGCTTCATTGCCGCCAATGCCGACCTGGAGTTTGCCACCCTGCCGGCTGTGCTCGACCAGACCATCTCCAGCTACCGTGTGTTCAAGTGGTACGACTTCAGTAAGGCAGGCATTGCCAACGACACCCGCAAAGAGGTGTGCGACGCCACCAACGTGCAGGGCTGCTACTCTTTCGGGCTGGGCGAGGACCGGGGCATCGACACCGAGTGCGTGCCTCACCATATCTATGAAGACTGGCCTTCGGCAGCGGCCTGTGGCAGCGTGACCTATTCGCCCCACCTGAAGACCAACAACGAGCCGGGCAACTCGGCCGACGACCACCCGCAGAGCGTGGAGACCATCCTCAACAACTGGGAGAACCTCATGGCCACCGGCATGCGTCTCTGCTCGCCGTCGAGCCACGACGGTTCGCTGAATCATCTGCGTGCCTTCCTCGACAGCATCGACGCCCGAGGCTGGCGTTGCGACATTCTCGACATGCACTGCTACTGGCCCGAGGGCAGCTTTGGCAACCTCCAAGGCTGGTACAACAGCTACAAACGCCCCATCTGGATTTCTGAATGGGTGTGGGGCGCTTCCTGGAACAGCAATGGCGCCTTTGCCAACGGCGTGACCGAGGCGCAGAATGCCGCAGCAGTGCAGCGCATCGTGAACAACCTGAACTCATGGAGCTATGTGGAGAGGTACTTCTACTGGAACAGTGAGCGCGACCCCTCGCGCATCTATAAGAACGGGGCTCTCACCGAGACAGGACGCTGGTATGCGCAGCAGAACCCCGGGCTGGGCTTCCAGAACGTGCAGCACACGCCGAAGACTCCTGCCCAGAAAGATCCATCGGCCTTCACCGTGAGCTATAACAAGACGACCAGGAAAGCCACGCTGAAGTGGCGCGACGGCAATGGCGAGTGGAACAAGGCCATGGTCGTGGAGCGCAGTACCGACGGCGGCAAGACCTGGGAGGATTATTACACCCCACGGCAGACTGAGACCGCCTCAAACTACTCGTATACCGACGAGAACTCGCTCGACGGATACAGCTACCGCATACACATTACCGACCTGAACAGCCGCGACCGCTATTCTTCGGTACAGACCTGCGTCATAGAAGATGCCACCACGGGCGATGCCGTCACCGTAGACGGGAAGTCGATGTATATCGGTGGCAACCAGATTCTCAATGCCAACTTCGACCTGGGGCTGCAAGGCTGGACCAACGGCACCGGTCAGCCCATCGGCGCACCTTGCTTCCAGGTGTGCGACTACGATGCCGTGAGCGGACCCTACCTCATGTCGTGGACTTCGATGCTCGCCTCGCAAGAAGGCTCGCTCATGCAGTCGTTCGACCTCCTGCCCAACACCCAGTATTATTTCGCCTTCTATCTGCGCAATGCCGGTGGCAACACCGTGAAGCTGGAACTGGCCGATGGCACCCAGGTCATGACGACGGCGAAGACCACCCCCTGGCAGATGCAGGCTGCCAAGTTCAATTCGGGCAACAATGCCAAGGCTACCTTCCGTGCCAGTCAGATAGACCGTGCCCGTTTCGACGGGTTCATGCTCTGCCGCCTCTTCGACTCTCGCGACGAGGCCATTGCCGATGCCATGGCCTATCAGCGGCAGAAGGCCGAGGCCGCCATTGCCTATAACACGGCGGAACCGGCGCTGAATGCCGAGCTGCAGGCCGTGCTCACGGCTACCACCGGCAACAGCGAGGCCGAGCTGAACAACCTGCAGGCTGCCACCGACCAGCTGCACGCCGCCCTGCGGCAGTTGCCACAGCTGCAGCAGCTCGTGGCCAAGGCTCAGGCTTACGTGGCGCTGGGCCTGCCCGATACCGAGGAGCTGGAGGCTGCCGTCACGACGACGGCCACGCTGTCGCAGGCCTCGCAGCTGTCCGGCCTTATTCAGAAGCTGGAGCAGGAACTGGCCAAGCTGCCGCAGTTCGAACTCATGGCGGGGGCTGTCAACAATCCCAGCTTCACCTCGTCGGGCTCGGGCTGGAACGTGAAGACCGGCACCTACCAGGGTGGCGACCAGCGGCAGAACACCGTGCTGGGAAAGACCTGCTGGAATGCTTGGTGGAACACCGCCGACCAGGCCCAGACGCTGGGCATCAGCCAGCAGCTCACCGCCGTGCCCGAAGGCATCTATTACCTCTCGGCCCAGGCCACTACCGAGCACTATTGTCTTTCCGACCAGCATGCCTTCATGCACGATGAGGCCGGCCAGCGCGTAGAATCGCCCTGGCTTGCCTACGACCGCTTCGACTATCCCGACGTGGCCCAAGCCGATGCCTGGCAGACGCTCACCACCATGCCCCTCTATTTTGCCGAGGGCAGCAACCTCACCATCGGTTTCGAAAGCTCTAAGCAGCATGCGCAGACCGGCGCATGGGTTCGCCCGGGCAGCAACAAGAACAATGCCAACAGCGACAACCGCGAGGGCTGGTGGTGTGCCACGGGCTTCCAGCTCTACCGCCTGCCGATCTGCCGTCTCACCAACGACGTGCCTAACTACTGGCGCACCATCATACTGCCCCAGGACTATAAGCCAGGCAAGGGCGTGCAGCTCTACGAGGTGGCCGGCATGACCAGCGAGAACGGACGCGACTACGTGTGCCTGTCGCCTGTCGAGAGCCAGACGGCCGGCGTGCCTTGCGTATGCTTCAGCGAGGGGCAGCAGACCGACTTCTTCGTCAGTGGTGAGGCCGTCACCTCGCCGGTGGTAGGCGAGAACTCGCTCACGGGCAACTTCTCGGTAGACTATAACATCACGAAGATTCCCGCTTCGAAGATCGGTTCGCTGGTGCTCATCGATGGTGAGTGGAAGGAGCTGACGGCCGACGAGATGCCTTATGCCATGAAGAAGGGCACGGCCTATATCTCGGGTGGTCGCAAGCGTCTCACGGTGCTTCCTTCGTGGGAAGGTGCCAAGCTGCCCATCGAAGGCGTCTCGGTAGGCATCGCCGCCACCCGTCAGGCCGACAGCACCGCTCCCGTGCAGCGCTTCACCCTTGGCGGTCGCCCAGCCGGTACGGCACAGCGGGGCATCGTCGTAGAGAAGCAGGGCGACAGCGTCAGGAAGCTTCAGCGATGATAAGTAGATGAATAAAAAATAGTTTTATCATTGAACACGAAGACACGAAGACACAAAGACACAAAGGGCTACGCATACGAGGCTATATCTTTGTGTCTTCGTGTCTTCGTGTTCAATTATAATATCCGTGAAATCCGCTTAATCGTGGTATAGTCGGTCGTCTATTCGTGCACCTTGCCGTAGGTGGGATACAGATACCAGTTGGTGGCATTGTAGTGGTTGGTGGCCCATGCATCGAAGGCATTGCCGTTGGCCAGGGCGTGCGAGCCGTCGAAGGCCTCGCTGATGCTGGTGCCCTCCAACGGATACTTGAAGCCGTTTGCCGGCACGCAGAGCGCCCAGGGAATGTTGTTGTTGTAGAGCCCCTTCCGCCCGGTGGCATAGTCGGCCAGCACCTCGTCGGTCTTCCAGGGCAGTGTGTGCACTTCCCAGAACGCGCCATTATAGCTCTCCAGGATAAACACGTCGAGGCAGTCTTGCGTGAAGCGTTTTGCGGCCTCGTCGTTGTTCAGCTTCAGCTCGAACACCATTGTGCGCGGCTCCTCGTTGTTCACGCCGACGAGTTTCTGGCTGTTGCGCTCGGTGGTGTTGATGTATATGTTGTTCACCATGCCGTTCACCTGTTCCTTTCTCATGGCCCAGTGTGCATTTTCGAAGAGGTTCAGCACCACGCAGTTCTTGCTGCCCTCGCTCTTCATGTCGTCGGGTATCGTCGGCTCGTCGTTCTTTATCACGCGGTAGCTCTCGGGCAGCCCGCTGTTGATGCCGTCTCTTCCCTTGGTCGTCACGGGCGCAGCCAGGTCGGTGGGCTTCACGCCGGTGAGCCTGATGGCGGCGGCAATCTGCTTGGTGGTGCCCACGGCGTCGAGCGACACGGTCAGCCTGACGGTGCGCCCGCACAGTTCGGGGTGCACGGTGATTACCGCGTCGTTGTAGTCGTAGTCGCCGAAGTCTGGGAAATTGTCTTCAAACAGATATTTGTATCCCATTGGGGTCTCCGTGGGTTTGCTCAGCCGCTTCTTCTGCTGCGCCTCGTCGTTGTTGTAGCCCGGTCCGGTGGTGGCGCCTGCCGGAATGCTGATGAAGGCCGGTGCCGATGCCTCGCTCACGTATTTGTATTCCGATGCCCTGACGATGCTGAGCATCGAGCGCGCATCGTCGCGTATGATCAGCTGCCCGTTCTGGTCGTAGCTTTCGGCATAGTTCCAGTCTAAGTAGATGCAGCCGCGGTCGGTATAATGCTTGGCCAGCCAGACGCGGTCGGTGTTGGTATACTCGTTGTTCTTGTCCTGGTTGACGTATATCTTCCCCACGAAGTAGATGCGGTTGGCCTTGATGATGGCAAAGTCGCTCGTGCGCATCGAGCCGAAGAAGCAGGTGTTGTCTACATACAGGTGGTTGGCCTGCAGCATGCTCTTGTTGTATAGGTAGTTGTTGTTCTGGCCGAAGCGTGCCTTGCCCTCCACGTCCATGCGGCTGTTCTCCAGGAGTGTGAGCTGCCCTATGGCGGCATCGCCGGTAAACTGCCAGTAGCCGCCGTTCACCATGGCCGCGCTGCCCAGGCTGGGGCGGTTGCCGCCGGCCGTGATGGTGCCGTAGTTGATGATCATGGGCTTGCCCGTGGCTGGCGGGTTGGTCAGCGTGGTGAGGTTGATGCTGCCGCAGTTGTATAGGTTGCTGCCATTGAGCGAGAGCTCTCCGCCGGCGATGTCTCCCGCATTATAGCAGAGCGACCCCTGGCTCGTGCTGAGCGTGGCGTTGCTGGCTATCTTGATGCTGCCGCCCGGCAGCACCACAAAGCGCCCGCCGTTTATCGCCGTGCTTCCTTCCACCGCCAGTTCGCCGCCATTGGCCACCACCATCGTCACATTGTTCAGTATGTTGCCGTTCAGCCTTGCCGTTCCTTCTATGTAGAGCACGGCATCGTTCACCGCGCCGCTCTGTGCCTGCATGCCGAAGCGCTTCCCCAGCTCGGTGCCGGCCTCCACGCGGTAGTGCCGCCCGTCGCCCTTGCCTGTTGAGGCTGTGCTCATCAAGGTGCCCTCCTGCGGCAGGTCGGCATCGCTCACGGCGGCATACTGCTGCATCTCCTCCAGACTGATGTGCTGCATGTTGGCTGTTTCCCCCTTTATGTCGGTGGTGGGGTTCAGGTAGTCGTCCTGCGAGTGATGGTAGTCGGGCTGCTGAGGGTCGCTGCCGGCTTGTGCCTCCGTTCCCCCGAAGCTCAGCTCTATCTGTTTGTTCACCGTATTGATGGGCTGCACCACACGGTGCCCCAGTTCGTCGAAGATGCCGACGTAGAGCAGCGACTGGCCTATGGGGTAGCTGTAGGCGGCATGCAGTTGCTGTCCGCTCGTCACCGTGTCGGTGTAGAGGTACACGTTGGAACCCACCGTGGCCGGGTTCTTCGTGTAGATGCCCACCTTGTAGCGTTGCCCGCTCTCGCCGCCCACGCTGATGTGGGCCTCGGCCTTTTCCATCGTGGCCCACGTCTGCCACTCGTCGATATAGTCTACCGGGAATTTCTTGGTCACCACCTCTTTATATACCTCGGGGTCGAACATTTCCTTGTTGCACCCTGCGGCCAGGAGGCCCAGCAGTGGCAGTGCCCAAATGGTGTGTCGTTTCATCATCTTTGTCCTGTTTTGGTATCTTACATTTACGATGCAAATTTATGTATTTTTTTTCATCTTGCCATCTGTTCGGTATTGTTTTATTTTTCATTTTGTATATTATGTTTAAAAATATTCGGTGTTTAACAGATTTTAACTACTGATTGGCTATAACATATTTCAATTTTTTTTAAATTTGCAAGCGGAATTAAATTTTTTTGAAGCGCGATAATCCGGACTATTCGAATTGTTTATAATTTATATTTATGTTTATGAAAAAGTATTTGATGGGTGCAGCGGCCCTTGCTTTGTTGGCTACCAGCTGCACAAAAGACCTTTACGAAGGCGAAACCAACTCTAAGCCGGTACAGTCGGTAGAGCAACAGTACAACGATGCTTTCGTGCGCGTGTTTGGCCAGCCCGATGCCAACCAGACGTGGGGCTTTGGCAATCCTGCCGGGGCGCGTATGACCCGTAGCATGACCTCTCCCGAGGTGCAGGGCATTGTGCAGCCTTACAACGAGGCTTGGGTGGCCAACTACCTGACAACGGCCAAGGAGCCAGATCAGACCAACACGTCGGATAACTACGACAACAGTACCTATGCCATCAATTATGGAGCGGGAGGCCCTAACAGCATTGATTGGGAAAATGCTGAACAGGTGGCCGAGCGCGAAAAATTCTTTGCCATGTCGTTTGAGGAGCAGATAGCCTATGCCTTGGCTAACCATCCCAGTTGGATAGTGTATAAAGCCGATGAGACCTATGTCACCAACTTCAAGATTACCGGCACATACAATGGCGATATTAGTGTGGCAGGTTCTGAGGGCATTACCGACAGTGGCACGCTGAGCCATGCCGAGCGCACCATTGTCGTTACCGGCACCTGGAATATGACCGTAGACCAGCGCATTGGCAGCCTGGGCAAGATTATCATTGCCAAAGGCGGCACGGTGAACGTGGTGAGTGGCAAGACCTTAAACATGGTCAACCAGGCTCGCTTGGTGGTGCTCCCTGGCGGCAAGCTGACGGGCGAAGGCAAGGTTGAGGTGAATAATGGCAACGCCGCAGGACAGGAGAACTATAATGGTGGTACCATCGACGTGGCCGTGTTCAACAATAACTTCGGCAAGTTCTATAACTACGGTAAGTTCCTCGTCAACGAATATCAGGGTGGTGCAAAGGAGAGCAATTTCTACAACCACAGCCTGGTGGCTGTCGACCACTTTGGCGGCAGCACTGCCAATGCCCGCATTTTCAACAACTGCCAGTTCTATGTGAAGAACAATGCCCGCATTCGCAATTACGAGGGTGTGATGGGTTCTGCCCTGATTGTCGGTGGCCAGCTCATGTTCAGCAGCAGCGAGGACGGTACCACTACGCCTACTTATGTGGGCCTTGCCGCTGGTGCTCTTGTGCAGGCCGGTACGCTCTACAACAATGGCACGTCTTGGGTTGGCCCCACAGAGGGAGGCTATGCCGTGTTGAGCATCGGTAAGTTCGATTATATGAACTGGCAGCAGGATGCTCCCCAGGATGGTGGCTACTTTGCCAACAACATCTATCTCGTGGCCGACGATCTGAGCAATGTTCCCGATGGCAACGGCTATCATCAGACCGATCCCAGCGATGCCTACAACCACTCGCTCTCCATCGCCGAGTATAAGTTTAAGAATATCGTGGCAAACGCCGTGGGTAATGGCAACGTGACCATTGCCGAAAAGGGCTACTACGAGGTGATTCCCGCCGACAACGACTTCGTGCTTGGTGAGGCTGGCTGCACACCGGGCTTCAAGATTAAAAAGGACGACGACCCCAACCCCGAGGTGCTTCCCTCACTGCACGTGATGGCCGAGGATCTGAGCGCATCGGAGGCCAGCGACTTCGATTTCAACGATGTGGTGATGGACGTGTTCTATGTCGACGCAACCACCGTGAGAATCGAGCTGCTCGCCGCTGGCGGCACGCTGCCCCTGCGCATCAACGAGGATAACAACTGGGAGGTACACACGCTCTTCCAGGTGCCCGTCACCTGCATGGTCAACACCGGTACGAAGCATCACGTGGCCCGTGCCCCCTACACCCAGTATGAGCTGAAAGACTATGTGCCCCTCACCCTCACCGGCAAGACTTGGAGCAAGGATCAGGACGAGTTTGCCGCTCAGGTGCGCGACCAGATAAAGCTCGAGGTGCAGAAGGAAGACCCCATGACTGGCGAGCAGAAGTGGTATGAGATTACCGCTACCCAGGGCGAGCCTGCCGGCAAGATTGCCACGCCGGTGAACATCTACATGGAGCAGAACGAATGGTACAAGTATCAGCAGGTAGCCTGGGCACAGTATCGCTGGGCATGGGAGAAGCAGAACATTGGCAGCCTCTTTGGCCAGTGGGTGAGCGACCCAAGCGTGAAGTGGTACACTGTCAAGGAAGACTGATTGACAATTCATCAAATACTATTTTTTCAGATTGTTTAGTTGAGGGGTGTCCGTGTGAACGGATGCCCCTTTCTTATGCCCTCCTTTGCCCTCCTTCGCCTTTCTTTCCCCCTCGCCTTTCCTTCTTCGCCCTCCTGCTTGCATAAAGATACAGGCCGTTTTTTCGATAATCAAGACATTTCATTTTTTCATTCTGGCTCGCCGGGAACGCCGGCGGGCATGCCTCGCAGGGTGGCCGAAGGCTCGTGGCAATGCCGTTCAGTACGTTTTGCACGGTCGCCCGCAGTCACCGGCGTCGCCGTTTAGGCTCCGTTGGGGCTCAAAGTAGCCTCGATTGCATCGCGATTCAGGCTGAATTGCATCGCAATCGAGGCTGTATTGCACCCTCATTCAGCCTGAATTGCAACGTTGCTTTTTATTTGATTTTTAATGTGTTGATATTCAGTACGTTGTGAACATCGCTGAGAATCGGAAATTCCCAATAATCTTTTTTCTGATTCGAAATTTTAAAAATACAGCGCTGTTCAGCTCTCTGTCGTTGTATAAATATTCTGCTTTTTCTGGATTTATAATCATAAAACCTTTTATTTCTCTTTATAAACAATAAGTGTACAGTTTTTCGTCACAGAGGTCAATAGTTCTTTATTGTCATTTTCGTTAGTCATGATACCTGCAAATTAATTTGGACATGTAGTACTTTTTTCCCCTTTTTGTTTGTAAATATAATTTGTTTTGGAATTGTAAACATCAGAAAGACAGTTGTTTGCGAAGTAAAAAGTCGAAAGTTGAAATGTTTTGTACATAGTGTAATTATTAACGATAATTAAGAATAAGTTTTTCGATTTTTTCGTATATTTGTAACCAAAATCACCAATAATCCTTAACCGTTTGCATGAAATGGGATTTGGACAGCTTTTGAACCGCTTTACCAGTGCAATGCTTATATGCATTCTCTTGGTAGCCTGTAGCAGTCATTCTTCTACAGATGCGCTGGCTTTTTCTCCACAAAAGCGCGATTCCATCGAGCGTCGGCTGTCTGGTGTCCACGACAACGACTCGCTCATGCAGCTTATCAACGACTACCGCAAGTCGGGCGATGCGCTGGGCCAGATTGTGGGACTGCGCCATCTGGGGCAGCTCTGCCGCGATCAGAGCCAGTTTCAGTGGGCCATCAAGCATCATCAGGAAGGGCTCGACCTCGCTCGCGAAGTGCGCGACACCGACGAAATCATCAAGGCGCTGAACAACCTGGGCACCAACCACCGGCGCTTAGGCACGCTGACCGAGGCCGCTGAGTGCCATCTGCAAGCCTATCAGCTTTGTTTGGAGTTAGGCGACGGCGGGCTCGACAAGAGCGTGGTGGCCCTCAACGGACTGGGCAATGTCTACCTCACCATGGGCAACTATCAGGTGGCCGACAGCCTGTTCAGAATCTCGCTCAAGGGCGAGCAGGATTTGGGCAACGTGCGGGGGCAGGCCATCAACATGGCCAACCTGGGCAGCATCAAGGAGGCGCAAGGGCAGACAGACTCGGCATGGACCTATTACCGCGAGTCGCTCAGGCTCAACGAGCTGTGCCAGTGCCGGCTGGGGCTTTCGCTCTGCCATAACCATTTCGGACGGCTGTACGAGCGGGAAGGCAATCTCGACATGGCCCTGCAGGAGTATCAGACCGCATTCGACATACTCACCGGTAGTTCCGACGAGTGGCACCGGCTGGAATCGGGACTCAACATCGTGCGACTACTTATAAATAAGGGGGAACTCGACGAGGCGGGACAATGGCTCGAAAGAGGCGAAAAAGCCGTGCAGCGCACTGGTTCGCTGGAGCATCAAGCCAGCATTCAGCATCTGTACTGCGAGTACTTTAAGAAACGCGGCGAGGCATGGAAGGCACTCGACCACTATATCGTGGGCGAAGAGCTGCGCGACAGCCTGATAGGCTTGAAAAAGGTGATGCAGATACAGAACGCACGCCTGAAGGTGGAGCGCGAGCGCCGCATGGCCGAGGTGAAGCTGGCCGAGGAGAAGCTGCAGCTGGAGCGCGACACGCGCGATGTGATGCGGCTCGTCTTCGCACTGCTCTTCTTGCTGGCCGTGGCCGTGGCCTGCGGCCTTTGGTATGTGCTCCACGTGAGAACCGTGAAACAACGCCTGCTGAGAAAGACCGCCATGGCACGCGAGCAGTTCTTCACCAACGTCACCCACGAGTTCCGCACGCCCCTCACCGTCATCCTCGGTCTGGGCCACCAGCTGCAAGACGACAGCATCGAAGACCTGAGCAAGGTGCGGTCGGCGGCAAAGATGATCGTCAGACAGGGCGACGCCTTGCTCGAGCTCATCAACCAGCTGCTCGAGGTGTCGAAGGTGCGATCGGCACTGGGCGAGGCCAACTGGCGGCGCGGCAACCTGGTAAGTTTCGTCGCCATGGTCATAGATAACTGTCAGCCGCTGGCCGAGGCCAAGCGCATAGAACTGACCTACAACCACTCGCTCACGGCCATCTACATGGACTTCGTGCCCGATTACATCGTGAAAATCGTGGCCAACCTCGTGGGCAATGCCATCAAGTTCACACCCTCGTATGGCAAGGTCTGCGTCACGCTCGAGCAGACCGCCGGCAACCGGGTGAAGCTGCAGGTCGACGACACCGGCTGCGGCATCGCTCCCGAGTCTCTGCCGCAGATATTCGATGCCTTCTATCAGGAGCACCCCCATACGGGAAACCTCGGCACGGGCATAGGGCTGTCGCTCGTGCAGATGTTGACACAGGCCATGCACGGGCAGGTGACCGCCGAGAGCATACTCGGGCAGGGCAGCACCTTCACCGTGGTGCTGCCCAAGAAGGGGCCGCAGCAGGCCAGGCCGCTGGAAGAGATGAGCACCACCGGCCTCATGATAGATGCAGCAGGAGGCGCGCTGACCGAAGCCGCCGAGCCGCTGCCACTGCCGCAGGCAGCGGTCACGGCAAAGACTGCAGACACCATTCTCATCGTAGAAGACCATCAGGACATTGCAAGATACATAGGCATGCATCTTACCCGCTACAACCTTATTTATGCGCGCAGCGGAGCCGAGGCACTGGAAAAGGCCACCGAGACCATGCCGCACCTGGTGGTGACCGACCTGATGATGCCAGGAGAGGTAGACGGGCTCGAGCTATGCCGGCGACTGCGAGGCTCGGAGCTGCTGAACCACATCCCCATCATCGTGATTACTGCAAAAACCAGCGACGAGGCGCGAGTGAGCTGCCTTAGGGCAGGAGCCGATGCCTATCTGGTGAAACCGTTCAATGCCGACGAACTCATCGTGCGGGTCGAGAAGCTGCTGGAGCGACAGCAGCTCATGCGCACCAAGTTCGTAGGCCCCCTCGACGACGAACAGTCCGACAAACCGTTATCGGTGCAAGACCGGCAGTTCATGAACAAACTCATCGACAGCATCTACCTGCTCATGAAGCAGGGCGATGCCGATGTGGAATCGCTGGCCGAACGCATGGCCATGACAAAGCCGCAGCTCAACCGCAGGCTCATGGCCATCACCGGGCAGAACACTTCTTCGTATATGATGCGTGTCAGGCTGTCGAGAGCCAAGCGCCTGCTGAAGGCCGACGTGCTCATGCCTATCGGCGACGTGGCGCAGCGCTGCGGATTCGACGATGTCACCTACTTCAGTCGTATCTTCAAGCAGACCTTCGACATGACACCATCGCAATATCGTAAACAAAGCTAAAAAACATTTAAAAAGAGAACTACTATGCACATCGGAACCAGAATCAAGGAAATCATGGAGCAGAAGCACCGCTCCGTGGTGTGGGTGGCCCGACAGATAGACTGCGAGCGCACCAACGTCTACAACATCTTCGCACGGCAGGACATCAACACCAGCCTGCTGCGACAGCTGAGCATCATTCTCGACCACGACTTCTTCAAGGAACTCTCGAAGGATACGTTCAAGAAAAATTGAGCCAAAACAGCACGTTTCTCAATTTTATTGTGTATCTTTGCTCCCGAAATGAAGAAGACAGGCATTTTCGTGGGCAGTTTCGACCCCTTTACCATTGGCCACCATTCGGTGGTGCGTCGTGTCCTGCCACTCTTCGACCGACTGGTCATAGGAGTGGTAGGCGACAACGTGCACAAACCCTACATGCTGCCAGCCGAAGAGCGCATGCAGGCCATCAGGCAGCTCTATGCCGGCGAGCCCGCCGTAGAGGTGAAGTCCTACTATGGCCTGGCCGTCGACTTTGCGCGCGCCGAGGGCGCACGCTTCATCGTGAAGGGCGTGCGCTCGGTGAAGGACTTCGAGTATGAACGCGAGCAGGCCGACGTGAACCGGCTCATCACAAAGGGCGAGGTGGAGACGATTCTCATCTATGCCGAACCGCAATTTTCGTCGGTTTCATCGACCATGGTGCGCGAGCTGCAGCACTTCGGGCAAGATGTATCGGCACTCCTTCCACCTCTATGAACCACCATCCGTCATTCTTATGAAGAACGCCATCACTCTTATGAAGAACGCCATCACTCTTATGAAGAACGCCATCACTCTTTTCGTCTATTGTGCGGCCTGCCAGGCCGCCACTGCCAAATAAGCAACCAATCTCCTCTATAATAATTCCGCAATGATTACCTATAGCACCGAAAACGTGAAAATGCCCGCCATCCGACGGCGCGACACCAGTGCCTGGATCAGGCGCGTGGCCCAGTCATACGGCAAGCGCGTGGGCGAGGTGGGCTACCTCTTCTGCGACGACGAGCATATCCTCCAGGTGAACCGCGAATACCTGCAGCACGACTATTATACCGATATCATCACCTTCGACTACTGCGAGGGCGACGTGCTCAATGGCGACCTCGTCATCTCGCTCGACACCGTCCGCTCCAATGCCGAGCTGTTTCATAAGCCCTACGACGAAGAGCTCCACCGGGTCATCATTCACGGCATACTCCATCTCTGCGGACAGAACGACAAAGGCCCCGGCGAGCGGGAGCTGATGGAGCAGGCCGAGAACAAGGCGCTGGCCATGAGATGACGCCGCACTGAGGGCGATACGAACGAATATACTACAATACTGCTAATTTTTTCTACGATTTCATCGATTATCTATGCGAAGAGTAATTGGAATAGGAGAGACTGTTCTCGACATTATCTTCAAGGGCAAGCAGCCCATTCAGGCCGTGCCGGGAGGGTCGGCCTTCAACTGTGTGGTATCGCTGGGACGTGCCGGCGTGCCGGCGGCCTTCATCAGCGAGACGGGCAACGACCGCGTGGGGCAGTGGGTAAAGTCGTTTCTCGAGGAAAACGGCGTCGATGCGCGCAACGTGTGCATCTTTCCCGACTCAAAATCGCCCATTTCATTGGCGTTTCTCGACGAACATAACAATGCTGAGTACCTTTTTTATAAAGACCACCCCCACGACCAGCTCGACTTCCTCTATCCCGAGGTGCAGCCCGACGACGTGGTGGTCTTCGGCTCCTTCTTTGCCATCAACCCCGTGGTGCGGCCACAGGTGGCAGGTTTCCTCGACTATGCTCGGCAGCATGGGGCCATACTCTACTACGACCTGAACTACCGGGCATCGCACAAGGACGAGCTGCTGCGCGTCACGCCAAACATCATCGAGAACCTCGAGTTTGCCGATTTCGTGAGAGGCAGCAACGAAGACTTCGAGATCATGTACAAAAAGAAAGATGCCGATTCGGTCTACCGCTCCGAGATATCATTCTACAGCAAGAAGTTCATCTATACCCGCGGGCCGCTGCCTGTCGAGGTAAGAGGCGAAGGCGGCTTTGCCAAGCAATATCCGGTGAAGGATACCGGCAAGCCCGTGGTGAGCACCATCGGTGCAGGCGACAATTTCAATGCAGGCTTCCTCTATGGCCTCTTGCGCTATGGCATCACGCGCCAGGACATCGACCGTGGACTCACCGAGCAGCAATGGGACAGCCTCGTCGACAGCGGACTGGCCTTCTCGGCCAATGTCTGCAGCAGCATCAGCAACTACATCGACGACCAGTTCGGGCAGCAGATGCGATTCTGACCGCAAAACAGCAAATTCAATATAAGCAATGAAAGAGATTACAAAAAACATTTTCTATGTGGGCGTCAACGACCGCAATAAGACGCTCTTCGAGGGCTTGTGGCCCCTGCCCAACGGAGTGAGCTACAACAGTTACATCATCGCCGACGAGAAGGTTTGCCTCATCGACACCGTAGAGGTAGATTTCTTCATGCCCTATCTCGAGAACATTCGCGAGGTGATAGGCCAGCGGCCCATCGACTATGTGGTGGTCAACCACATGGAGCCCGACCATAGTGGTTCGCTTGCGCTGCTGCGCCAGTTCTATCCCGACATTCAGATCATCGGCAACAAGAAGACGTTCGACATGATGAGTGGCTTCTATCATCTCACCACGGGTCTGAAAGAGGTGAAAAACGGTGATTCCATCGACCTCGGCTCCTATCAGCTGCAGTTCGTGCTCACGCCCATGGTGCACTGGCCCGAGACCATGATGACCCTCTGCGCACCCAACACTCCGCTCGGCCGAAAGACGCTTGCAAGGCAAGAACCCTCAACTGTAAACGTCCTCTTCAGCGGCGATGCCTTCGGCTGTTTTGGCGCACTGAACGGTGCCTACGTCGACGAGCAGATGAACTGCGACACCTTCTGGCTCGAGATGACACGCTACTACTCTAACATCGTGGGCAAATATGGCACGCCTGTGCAGATGGCGCTGAAGAAGCTCGCCGGTGTGAAGGTCGACTACATCTGTTCTACCCACGGCCCCGTGTGGCACGAGCATGTAGAGAAGGTCATCGGCATCTACGACCGCCTGTCGCGCTATGAGGCCGAGCCAGGACTCGTCATCTGCTACGGAACCATGTATGGCAACACCGAGCGCGCCGCCGAGGTCATCGCGCGGGCTGCCGCCCAGGCCGGGCTGAAGAACATCGTGATGTACAACGTGTCGCAGACGCACCACTCTTATATCATACGAGACCTCTTCCGCTACCGTGGCCTCATCGTGGGCGCACCTACCTACAACACCGGACTGTACCACGAGATGAACGTGCTGCTCGACGAGCTCTCGCAGAAAGACATCAAAGGCCGCCTCTTCGGATGGTTCGGCTCCTACAGCTGGGCATCGAAGGCCGTGGGCGAGATTGCCCGATGGAATGAGGAAAAACTGCACTACGAACAGGTGGGAACACCCGTAGAGATAAAGCAGGCCCTGAATGCCGACACGCTGGCACAGTGTGAGGCGCTGGGACGCGAGATGGCCGAAAAGCTGATGGCTTGACAGCGCTGCACGAAAACACCTGATAGTTGCGAATCTGCCCACCGCACATGGAAAAGCTTCTGCACTATACTTGGAAACACAAGATGTGGCCCGTCGGTGAGCTTCTTACCACCGACGGGCGCACTGTGGAAATAATCGACCCCGGGCTCTACAACCGCAGCGACCAGGGGCCAGACTTCTTCAATGCCAAGGTGCGCATAGGTGGAACGCTCTGGGTGGGCAATGTGGAGCTCCACCAGAAGTCGAGCGACTGGTATCTGCACCACCACGACCGCGATGCTGCCTACAACAACGTGGTGCTGCATGTGGTAGGGGAGGCCGATGCCGATGTGCTCACGCAGGACCAGCATTACCTGCCGCAACTCGTGCTGAAAGTGCCGGAAAGCGTCAGGCAGAACTATCAGGCCTTGCTCAGCACCGACCACTACCCGCCCTGTTATAAGGTCATTCCCCACCTTCCGGCCCTGCTGCAACACTCCTGGATGGCCGCCTTGCAGACGGAACGACTGGAACAGAAGACGCTGGCCATTGAGCGACGGGCACAGCGGTGCAATGGCTCGTGGGAAGATGCCTACTTCGTCACCCTGGCCCGCAACTACGGCTTCGGCGTAAACAGCGATGCCTTCGAGGAGTGGGCCTTCAACGTGCCGCTCAGTGCCGTAGGCAAGCATCGCGACGACCTGTTCCAGATTGAGGCCATCTTCATGGGCCAGGCAGGACTGCTCGGCGAAGAGACCGTGCACGAGAAGTACAGGGCGGCGGCGCTCAGCGAGGGCTACTACCAGCGGCTGCGGAACGAATATCTCTATCTGGCCCATAAGTTCTCGATGAAACCGATGGATTTTAAACTCTGGCGATTCCTCAGGCTGCGACCACAGAACTTCCCGTACATCAGGATTGCCCAGCTGGCCAACCTCTATCATGAACGGCGGGCGGGGCTGAGCGTGCTTTTGGAATGTAAGACCATCGACGAGTTGGCCAAGCTGCTGCAGACTCACGTCACTCCCTATTGGGAGACCCACTACACCTTCGGCGCAGAGAGCGCGAGAAGCGCCAAGCATCTTTCGCCTTCATCGCTCGAACTGCTCATGATCAATACGGCCATACCCATGCTCTTTGCCGTGGGAAGGCACCGCCGCAACGAGGAACTGTGCGACCGCGCCTTCGATATGATGGAGCAGATAAAGACCGAGAAGAACCATATCGTGACCATGTGGAAAGAGTGCGGACTCGACGCAAGGTCGGCAGCCGACTCGCAGGCGCTCATTCAGCTGAAAAAAGAATATTGCGACAAGAAAGACTGTCTGCGATGCAGATTCGGATATGAATATTTAAAAAGCCCACAACAATGAAATATATCTTTGAGACACGCATGCAAGTGCGCGATTATGAGTGCGACATCGAGGGTATCGTCAACAATGCCCAGTATGTTCACTATTGTGAGCACACGCGCCACCTCTTCCTGAAGTCGCTGGGACTCAGCTTTGCCGAGATGCACCGGAAGGGCGTCGATGCCGTCGTGGCACGCATGCAGCTGCAATACAAGGCACCGCTGAGGCCCGACGACGAATTCCTCTCAAGGCTGAACATCACCAAGGAGGGCATCAAGTATGTGTTTCACCAAGACATCTTCCGTGCCAGCGACGAGCTGCTCTGCTTCAGGGGGAAGATTGAGCTGGTCTGTCTGGTCAACGGACGGCTGGCCGTAAGCGAGGATTATGACCGTGCCTTCGAGAAATATGTCCGCTGAGACGCTCTATACCCTGGCACTCACCCGCGTGGCGGGATTCAACTTCCAGATGGCGCTGCAGCTCTACAGGGAGCTTGGCAGCGCAACGTCGGTGTATGAGCATCGCCACGACATCAAGGAGGTGCTGCCCGACTGTCCCGACCGGCTGGCCGCCATGCTGAAAGACTGGTCGCTGCCCCTGGCGCGTGCCGAGCAGGAGATGGCCTTCATGGAGAAGCATCGTATAAGGCCGTTGCTGCTCTCGCAGCCCGGCTATCCGCAACGGCTGGCAGAGTGCGTCGATGCGCCCATCGTGCTCTTCTATATGGGGTCGGCCGACTTGAACCAGCGACGGGTGCTCAACATCATCGGCACACGCCGCATCACCGCCTACGGACAAGACATTATCCGCCATTTCATCGGCGATTTGCGCTCTTTGTGCCCTCAGGCGCTCATCGTGAGCGGACTGGCCTACGGTGTCGACATCTGTGCCCATCGCCATGCGCTCCAGCAAGGCTTCGAGACAGTGGGCGTGCTGGCCCATGGCCTCGACGAACTCTATCCGCCCCACCATCGCGACACGGCCAAGGAGATGCTGAGGCAGGGCGGGTTGCTCACCGAGTATATGAGCGAGACGCGGCCCGACAAGATGAACTTCGTGCGCCGCAACCGCATCGTGGCCGGCATGAGCGATGCCACCATTCTCATAGAGAGTGCTGCCAAGGGCGGAGGGCTCATCACCTGCCGCATCGCCCAGGACTACGACCGACATGTCTTTGCCTTCCCCGGGGCGGTGGGGGCTCCCTATAGCGAAGGTTGCAACCGGCTGATAAGAGACAACGGGGCTGCCCTCATCACGTCGGCCGAAGACTTCGTGCAGGCCATGGGCTGGCACACCGACCAGCAGCTACTGCGGGCCAAGACTGAGGGAATAGAGCGTTCGCTCTTTCCAGACCTTTCTGCCGAAGAGCAGACAATAGTGAAAATTCTCGATGAAATGGGCGATTTTCAGCTCAACCAGCTGACGGTGAAGGCCAATATCCCCATTGCGCAGCTCACTGCCCTGCTCTTCCAGCTCGAGATGAAAGGTGTGGTGCAGCCTCTCGCCGGTGGCACCTACCATCTGCTGAAATGAAGCCGATACCTGTGTGAGAAATTCAGCTTCCGTTGCAGCGCAATACAATTTTTTTGTCATTGTTTTTTGCGCTTTAGGAAAAAATATGTACTTTTGCATGAATTATTAGGTAAAGTTATGACAAAATCCCTCCGTGCCATCCTTTTTGTGCTGGCTCTTTTTCTATCGTGTGCAGAAGCCGTAGAGGCGCAGACCGACTACCGTCAGCGTCAGCTGACGATGGACGACGGTCTTCCGTCGAACTCTGTTCGTGCCGTGCTGCAAGACGGTCGCGGCTTCCTCTGGATAGGCACCGACAAAGGGCTGTGCCGCTACGATGGCGTGGTGCTGCAAGACTATCCCGTGAAGGAGAATGCCGCCTCGCAGAACGTGGCGGCCCTGCAGGGCGACGGCACGCGCGGACTCTTTGTGGGCATAGGCCACAGCGTGCTTTACCTGGACTTCGTGACCGAGAAGTTCGAGACGCTGCCCATGGAGATAGCGCGGCCGGTGACGAGCCTGGCCGCCGACAGAGACAGCAACCTTTGGGTGGGCACCCAGGGGCAGGGGGTGCTGAGATACAATCTGGCCGACCGTCAGGCAAAGGTTTACACGATGGGCGACAGTGCCGCCACGGTGTCGATGGTCTATGCCGATGCCGACAACCAGGTATGGGCCTTGTCGGCACCCGAGGAGTCGAAGGTGTGGCGGCTGAACAAGTCGAAGGACGTGTTTCAGCCCGTGGCCCTGAAGAGCGACCAACCCTACGGGGCCGTGACCATGCTGCAGACGGCGAACGGGCAGCGCTGGCTGGGCACCTGGGAGCACGGCCTGATGCGCATGGCCGACGATGGCACGCTGGAGCCGATGCCGGCCCCGCAGTCGGGCAACTGCCTGCATATACACACGCTGAGCAGATACGACGACCAACAGTTGCTCGTGGGCTGCGACGACGGTCTGTGGCTTTTCAACATGGCCGATCGCACGTTCCAGCTCTATCAGCCCCAGCATTTTATATATGCCGCCACGCTGGACCGTGAGGGAGGCCTCTGGCTTGGCACGAAATATGGCGGCATCACCTATGTGTCGCCCATCGTCCACCGTTTCGATGCCACCCCGGGCGGCATCGCCACCCGTTTCTGCGAAGACCGCCACGGCCGCATCTGGGTGGCCAGCGACGATATGGGCGTGATGTGCTTCCAGCGTGGCAAGCGTCTCGCCGCCTATCCCGGTCAGCAGCAGCTGCAGCAGATCAGTGCCCATGCGCTGTGCATGGACGGCGACGAGCTGTGGATAGGCACCTTCACTGATGGCGTGTACGTGCTGAACACGAACACGGGCAGCCTGCGCCACTATGCCCCGTCGGCAACCCCCTTCTCTCTGCCCGAGGCCCATGCCAGCGCCCTGCTGCGCGACAGCCGGGGGCGCATGTATGTGGCCACGCCCGGGGCGCTGTGCCGCTACGACCGCCAGAACGACCGCTTTGAGCGTATCATGCAGATAGGTGCCCTGCCCGTCGACATGGACGAGGGGGCCGACGGCAGCCTCTGGATTGCCACCCAGGGCGAAGGGCTCTACCGCTATGGCGCCAACGGCGCGTCGAAGCACTACCGTCATAGCCCTGTCGACGATGCCACGCTCACCGACGACCTGGTGAACTGTGCCCTCTTCGACGAGGCTGGCACGCTGTGGGTGGCCACCCAGGGCGGCCTGTGCCGCTACGATGCGAAGGCCGACAACTTCCGGCGCATCAAGCTCGACGTGCCCAAGCAGGCCGTGGCGAGCATCGTCGAAGACCAGGGCGTGCTATGGCTTGCCGGCGACTGCGGCGTGCTGAAATACAGCCCGGGCAAAGACCTGCAGCGTTTCACCCGCCACGATGGCCTGGTGAGCGAGCAGTTCCAGCCCAGTTCGTGTCTCAAGGCCAGCGACGGCTGCATCTACTTCGGCACCATCAGGGGCTTCAATTCGTTCTATCCCTATCAGATCAGGGTGAACCAGCAGCAGCCGCCCGTGTTCATCACGCGGCTCGACGTGTATAACTTTCCCGTGGAGGTAGGCTCGTGGCGACTGCCCGTGGCGCTGCCCAGCGTCGACAAGGTAGACCTGTGGTACAACGACCGCGTGGTGTCGCTGGCCTTTGCCTCGCTCAGCTTCTGCTCGCCCGAAAAGAATATCTATGCCTATATACTGGAGGGCTTCGACAAGGAGTGGCAGTATGTGGGCCATAACCATAAGGCCACCTATACCAACCTGCCCGTAGGCACCTATACCTTCCGCGTGCGTGCCACCAACAACGACGGCCTGTGGGGCCAGAACGAGGCGCGGCTCACCATCGTGGTGCACCCGCCCTTCTGGTGGAGCCTGCCGGCCAAGGTGTTCTATGTGGTGCTGGCCATCGTCATGCTGTGGCTGCTCATGCGCTGGCGGCTGCTGCTGGCCGGGCGCAAGCACCGCAAGGAGATGGCACTGCTGAGCGAGGCCAAGGAGGAAGAGGTGCGCAATGCCCGCATGGAGTTCTTCACGATGATAGCCCATGAGATACGCACGCCCGTATCGCTCATCATCGGTCCTGTGGAGCAGCTGAAGGGGTCGTTGAGCGACGCTCAACGCTCCACCCTCCTCGAAACCATCGACCGCAACGCCCACCGGCTGCTGGAACTGGTCAACCAGTTGCTCGACTTCCGCAAGGTGGAGCATGGCGGCATGGACGGGCACTTTGCCTTGCACGACATACCGGAGCTGATGGCCTCGGTGGCCAAAAACTTCCGACCCGTGACCGAGCAGAAAGGCCACCAGCTGCACGTGGCGTGCGAGCCGGCGTCGTTCAAGGCCGTGGCCGACCGCGAGGCCATCGTGAAGCTGACGAGCAACCTGCTCTCGAATGCCGACAAATACACCACCAGCCGCATAGAGCTGCGCTGCCAGTTGCAGCCCGACGGCAAGCACTGGCTGATAGAGGTGGAAGACGATGGCCGTGGCATCAGTGCCAGCGACCAGCGCCACATCTTCGACCCCTTCTTCCAGACGAAGGGCAGCAAGCCCGGCACGGGCATCGGCCTGAGCATCGTGAAACGCATCGCCCAGCTGCACCACGGGCAGGTGAGCATCAGCTCCGAGGTGGGCAAAGGCACCATCTTCCGTGTAGAGATGCCGATAGCGCAGCCCGCCTTCGCAGCAAACGTCGCCGACGGACCGGACACGAAGGCCAAGGCAAAAGAAACACTTCCTGGCAAAGAGCCGAAGGACGGCGTGACGGGAACCGGTGCCGGCACCGCGAAACCGCAGGGCGCAGTGGCCGAGGCTCCGCAGACGGCACCGGCCGTCGTCAGCAGGCCCACGCTGCTCATCGTCGACGACAACGAAGAGATGCTCACCTTCCTCGTGACCACCTTCATGGACCACTACGAGGTGCTCTCGGCCAGCGATGGTGCCGAGGCACTGAAGCTGCTCGAAGAGTCGCTCGTGGTGAGAGAGCAGGGCGTGCCCACCTCGACCATCGACCTGATCATCAGCGACTGGATGATGACCACCATGGATGGCCCCGAGCTGTGCAGCCGTCTGCGCCAGAATGCAGCCACCGAGCATATACCCTTTGTGCTGCTCACGGCCAAGACCGACAGCCAGTCGAAGGTGCTGGCCATGCAGGCCGGCGTCGATGCCTATATAGAGAAGCCGTTCCCCGTGAAGTATCTGGAGGCCTGCCTGCAAAATCTGCTGCGGCGAAGGGCCAAAAACTAAAAACAACTTAAAAACAGCCTCTTTATAATATATTTTATTTAATAAAGCTGACGAAATGGCCGCTTTTTGAGGAATTTGGCGTAAATTTGCAGCCAAAAACAATTTGTTCTGATGAGGAAGAAGAGTATTTTCCAGATATTTGGCCTGTGTGTGGCGGTGGCCGCGCTCTTTTCGTCGTGCCTGAATAGCGACGAAAGCTCCGTCACGCTCTATGGCGATGCAGCCATCAGCAGCTTCTCGCTGGGCACGCTAAACCAATACCAATACGTGCAGCGCCCCTCTACCGGCAAGCGCGACTCGCTGGCGAAGATAGCCCTTGCGGGCACGAGCTTCAAGATGTCGATAGACCAGCTGAAGCACGAGATATATAATCTGGACTCGCTGCCCTACGGCACCGACGTGAAGAAGGTGGTGTGTACGGTGGCCTCGAAAAACAGCGGCGGCATCGCCCTGGTGGGCATCGACGGCACGCAAGGCTGGTATGTGGCCACCGACAGCATCGACTTCAGCGTGCCCCGCACCTTCCGCATCTTCTCTTCCAATGGCTCGCATCAGCGCGACTATAAGGTGTGGCTGAACGTGAAGAAAGACTCGTCGCAGACCTTCGGGTGGAAGCAGACGGCCAGCGAACCCCTGCTGGCCTCGATGGCGGCAGGCATGAAAGCACTGTGGCTGAAGGGCCGCCTCGTGGTGTTTGGCCCTACCGAGGGCGTCACCCACGCCGTGGCATCGGTCGATGGCAAGAGCTGGAGACAGCTCGGCCAGAACATCAACACCCCGTTCAGTGCCGATGCCTGGCAGAACGTGGTGCTTAAAGGCGGCTACGTCTACATGCTCAGCGGCAGCACGCTGCTGCGCTCGGAAGATGCCGAGACGTGGGAGCAGGTAGACACCCGGGCCAGTCTGAAGCGGCTCTTCGGGGCCGGCACCCGTGAGCTGTTTGCCATTGGCACCAACGACAGCATCATGGCTTCTACCGACGGTGGCGCCACCTGGGCCACTGAGCAGCTCGACGAGTCGACGGCCTATCTGCCCACGCAGGGCATGGCCAGCCTCTGCTTCAGCTATGCGCAGAGCGACCAGACCGACTACGTGCTCCTGGTGGGCAACGACGGCAAGGCCATGCGCAGCTGGCGCAAGCTGAGCACCTATAACACCGAAAAGCCCGAAGGCCGATGGGTATACATGCCGGTAGACGCTGCCAATGGGATGCAGTTGCCCGTGCAGACGCAGCTCTCGCTCGTGAACTATGCCGGCAAGGTGCTTGCCATTGCCAGCAATGCGCTCGTCTACCAGACGCGCGACCAGGGCATATCGTGGCAGACGGTCGCTTCGTATCAGCTGCCGTCGAATGTCGCGGGAAGCCTCTTTGCCATGACCGCCGACGATGTCAACAACCTATGGGTGGTCAGCAATGCTGGCTGGGTGTTGCAGGGAAAGCTGCGCTGACGCTCCCCCTCCTATATATATAATAAGGTGTAAGCATGAAGCAGATACTCGCCCTCGTAGCACTGTTACTGGCAGGCTCGCCGTGCCTGCATGCGCAGCAAGAGCCGGAATACCGGTTGGAGCTGGGTGCCGGCGCAGGCTTGGTGTCGTATGTGGGCGACCTGAACGGCAGTCTTATCCGCGGACTGCAGCCCATGGGCACGTTTGTGGCGAAGTATAAGCCCAACCCGCGCATGGCGTGGGACCTGTTCATAGGCTTCGGACAGCTGAAGGGGTCGTCGAAGAATGCCGATACCTGGCTGCCCGAGCTGACAGAGCATCCCATCGAGTTCAAGCGTGGGCTCACCGATGTGGCCTTTCGCTATGAATGCAACTTCTGGCCATACGGCACAGGCCGCGAGTACCGGGGTGCCCGGCAGTTCACCCCGTTTATCACCATCGGCTTGGGCCTGAGCTTTGCCGGTTCGGCGGCGGGCGGGCAGATTCCCCTGGGCGTGGGCGTGAAGTACAAGTTGGCCACGCGCTGGAACATGGCCTTGGAGTGGACCATGCACATTACCGGCAGCGACGAACTCGATGGCACGCGCGACCCCTACGGCATCAAGAGCAGCGGCATGTTTAAGAACACCGACTGCTATGGCGTGCTGGGCCTGACGCTTACCTATGACCTGTGGCAGAAATGCCCCACCTGCAATAACGATAAGGACTAATAATAAAGCATTAAGCAGTATGGATTATGCATTAGATATGAGCCGCATTCCCGAGCACGTCGCCATCATCATGGACGGCAACGGCCGCTGGGCCATGGAGCGCGGCAAGGAGCGCACCGAAGGTCATAAGGCCGGCGTAGACACCGTGCGGCGCATCACCTCGGAGTGTGTCAGGCTGGGGGTGAAGTACCTTACGCTCTACACCTTTTCTACCGAGAACTGGAACCGCCCCGCCGACGAGATCGCGGCCCTCATGGGCCTGGTGCTCTCGTCGCTCGAAGACGAGATCTTCCAGAAGAACAACGTGCGCTTCCGTGTCATTGGCGACATGAAGCGGCTGCCCGAGCCTGTGCAGAAGAAGCTATGGGAGACCATGGAGCATACCGCCGAGAACGATGCCATGACCATGGTCGTGGCGCTGAGCTACTCGAGCCGGTGGGAGATAACCGATGCTGTGCGCGAGATGGTGAGGGGCATCCTGCAAGACTACGCCACGGGATATACCGAGGAAGAGATATGCAACCGCATCACCGAAGACACCATCAGCGAGCACCTGAACACCTACTTCATGCCCGACCCCGACCTGCTCATACGCACCGGCGGCGAGCTGCGCATCAGCAACTACCTGCTCTGGCAGATTGCCTATAGCGAGCTTTACTTCTGCGACACCTACTGGCCCGACTTCGACGAGGCCGAACTGCATAAGGCCATTGCCAGCTACCAGGGCAGACAGCGCCGCTTTGGAAAGACCGAGGCACAGGTGGAAGAGGCTGAGGGCCAAACAGATAAATGATAAACGAGAAATGACAAAATCAGCAAATAATATGCGCAACGGGCGAAAATCATTGATGAAGGATCTGTGGATGAAGGTGATCGTATTGGCGCTTGTCGTCTGCCATCTGCCGTTCCGTCATGCCGTGGCGCAGGAAATATCTTACGCCGGCACACCGCGCCATTGCGAGATTGGCGGCCTGGCCGTAGAGGGCGTCGAAGGCTACGAAGACTTCGTCATCCTCGGCTTGTCGGGACTGGCCGTGGGCCAGGAAATCGACGTGCCTGGCAGCGAGATCACCCAGGCCGTGAAACGCTACTGGAAGCATGGCCTCTTTTCGAAGGTGAAAATCACGGCCGACAGCATCATCGGGTCGAAGGTCTACCTTACCGTCCACCTGGCCCTGCGCCCGAAAATCACGCAGATAAACTATACCGGCGTGAAGAAGAACGAACGCGAAGACCTGGAAAACAAGCTCGGCATGGCCAAGGGCATGAGCCTTACCAAGAACCTGATAGACCGCGCGCGCATTCTGGCCAAGAAGTATTTCGACGACAAGGGCTTCAAGAATGCCGAGGTGAACATCACCCAGCGCGACGACGTGACGGGCAAGAACCAGGTGGTGCTCGATGTAGACATCGACAAAAAGTCGAAGATGCGCGTGCGCAAAATCATCTTCGACGGCAACAAACAGCTCACCGACAGCAAGATCAAAGGCCGCATCTGGGAAAAAGGCTCCTTCGGCAAAATCAGCGAGGCGGGCAAGTTCTACTCCATGTTCAGGGCCAAGAAGTTCACTCCCGAGCGATATGCCGAGGCAAAGCAGAAGCTGATAGAGAAATACAACGAGCTGGGATTCCGCGATGCCGCCATCGAGGTCGATTCTGTCTATACCGTCGACGACAAGCACGTGAATGTGTATGTGAAGATCGACGAGGGCAACAAGTATTTCCTGCGCAACGTCAGCTGGGTGGGCAACACCGTGCTGCCCACCGACAACCTGGACCGCGTGCTGGGAATGGCCACGGGCGACGTGTACAACCAGAAACAGCTGAACAAACGACTCAAGGAAGACGAGGATGCCGTGGCCAACTACTATTATAACAATGGCTACGTGTTCTCGAGCGTAGAGCCTACCGAGGTGAACATCGTGGGCGACTCGGTAGACCTCGAGGTGCGCATCACCGAGGGTCCGCAGGCCCACCTGAGCAATGTGCGCATCTTCGGCAACGACCGCCTCTACGAAGAGGTGGTGCGCCGCGAACTGCGCACCAAGCCCGGTGACCTCTTCTCGAAAGACGCTCTCATGCGCTCGGCTCGCGAAATCGCTTCGATGGGATACTTCGATGCCGAGAGCGTCAGCCCCGACGTGAAGCCCAACTACGACGACGGAACGGTAGACGTGAACTGGAACCTCGTGCAGAAGTCGAACGACCAGCTGGAGCTGTCGCTCGGCTGGGGACAGACCGGCATCATCGGCCGCGTGGGCATCAAGTTCAACAATTTCTCCATGCGCAACCTCTTGGGCAAGAACAAGCTGCACCGGGGCTTCCTCCCCGCTGGCGACGGCGAGCAGATAGGCCTGAACTTCCAGACCAACGGCCGCTACTACAGTCAGGTGTCGGCAAGCTACAGCACAGGGTGGTTTGGGGGCAAGCGCCCCAATGCGCTCAGCGTGTCGGCATTCTATTCGAAGCAGAGCGACGTGTCGAGCACCTACTACAACAATTCGTGGATGAACTCCATGTATGGCTACTATGGCGGCTACGGCACCTACAACAACTACTATTACAACAACTACGAGTCGTATCTCGACGACGATAAGTATGTCAAGCTGCTGGGCTTCTCCATCGGCTGGGGTAAGCGTCTGCGTTGGCCCGACGACTATTTCCAGCTCTCGGCCACGCTGGCCTATCAGCGCTACATGCTGAAGGACTGGCGCTACTTCCTCATCTCGAATGGTAACTGCAACAACCTCAACCTGGGCTTGTCGCTCACACGTACCTCGACCGACAATCCGCTGTTCCCGCGCAGTGGCTCCGAGTTCACCTTCTCGGTCACCGTCACGCCCCCTTGGTCGCTCTTCGACGGGAAAGACTATGCCAACCTGGCCACGTCTACGACCTACAACAACAACCGCGAGCAGTACGACAGCGAGCAGCGCGAGAAATATAAGTGGATAGAATACCACAAGTGGAAGCTGAAGACCCGCACCTTCACGCCGCTCACCAAAGGGCAGAAGTGCTTTGTGCTCATGACAAGGGTCGAGATGGGCATACTGGGCTCCTACAACAGCAACAAGAAGTCGCCATTCGAAACCTACTATATGGGTGGCGACGGCATGAGCGGCTACAGCACCAGCTATGCCGAGGAGACCGTAGGCCTGCGTGGATACGAGAACGGCTCGCTCACGCCTTACGGGCAGAACGGCTATGCCTACGACCGCTTCTCCCTCGAGCTGCGCTATCCCTTCATGCTGGGCAATACCACCATCTATGGCCTGGGCTTTGCCGAGGCGGGCAATGCATGGTCGGAGGTGAAGGATTTCAACCCCTTCGACATGAAGAAGTCGGCCGGCTTCGGCGTGCGCATCTTCCTGCCTATGGTCGGCCTGATGGGTATCGACTGGGCCTACGGCTTCGACAAGGTCTACTCGGGAACGGCTCAGGAAAGCAAGGGTGGCAGCAACTTCCATTTCGTGCTCGGACAGGAGTTCTAATGAATTGATAATTGAGAATTGAAAATTGAGAATTATGATTAGAAAAGCTTTTTTGACCATTGTCATGTTGGTGGCAGCGATGACGATGAATGCGCAGAAATTTGCATTGGTCGACATGGACTACATCTTCAAGAACATCCCTGCCTACGAGCGGGCCAACGAGCAGCTCTCGCAGGTGTCGCGCAAGTGGCAGGCTGAGGTCGACGCCCTCTCTACCGAGGCGCAGACCATGTACAAGAACTACCAGAACGAGGTGGTGTTCCTCTCCAAGGAGCAGAAGCAGGCCAAGCAGGATGCCATCATGAAGAAGGAGAAAGAGGCCAGCGACCTGAAGCGGAAGTACTTCGGACCCGACGGCGAGCTCTTCAAGAAGCGCACGGCGCTCATGAGTCCCATTCAGGATGAGGTCTACAATGCCGTGAAGGACATTGCCGACCTGCGTGGCTATCAGCTCGTCATCGACCGCGCCAGCGACACCGGCATCATCTTTGGTTCGCCTAAGATCGACATCAGCAACGAGGTGCTCCAGAAGCTGGGGTATGCTAATTGATTCTTGCGGAATCCCGGAATCACGGAATGCCGGAATCCCGAAAAAGATGCGGAATCCCGGAATCACGGAATGCCGGAATCCCGAAAAGATGCGGAATCCCGGAATCCCGGAATGCCGAAATCCCGAAAAATAAAAACAAAAAAAATAAAAAAGAAAAAGACAATGAAAAAATTTATCCTTTGCGCCATCTGCGCAATCTGCGGCCTCTCGGCCCAGGCCCAGGCCAAGTTCGGCCACGTGAACACCCAGGAAATCGTTCAGGCCATGCCTGAGTTTACCACTGCCCGTACAGAGATCGAGGCTCTCACCCAGCAGTACGAGGCCGACCTGAAGTCGATGCAGGACGAGCTGCAGAAGAAGGGCGAGGCCTTCGACAAGGAGCAGGCTTCGCTGCCCGACAACATCAAACAGCGTCGTCAGCAGGAGTTGCAGGAAATGTACCAGAAGATTCAGCAGAGCTTCCAGGACAACCAGCAGGCATTGCAGAAGGCCCAGCAGGAGAAGATGCAGGCCATCACCGCCAAGGTGCTCGATGCCATCAAGACCATCGGCCAGGAGGGAGGCTATGTCTATATCATGGAGATGGGTGCCGGCATCCCCTACATCTCTACGACGCTCTCCACCGATGTCACCGCTCAGGTGAAGGCAAAGCTGGGACTGAAGTAAAACCGCTGCTGCCATGAAACGACTGCTACTTTCACTCGCACTCTTGTTGTCGCTCTCGGCCTTTGCACAGGAAGACAGCACCTCCCTGCAGACGGTGCAGCCCATCTTTGGCTATCTCAGCTATAGTCAGACGCTGCAGGCCATGCCCGACTACGCCATCGTGCAGCAGAAGATGGCCGACCTGCGGGCTGCCTACGAGACCGAACTGAAACGGGTCGAGGAGGAGTTCAACAAGAAGTATGAGGCATTTCTCGATGGGCAGCGCGACTTTCCACGCACCATCCTGCTCAAGCGGCAGACCGAGTTGCAGCAGCTCATGCAGCAGAATCTGGAATTCAAGGCACAGGGGCAGGCTGACCTGCAGAAGGCCGAGGAAGAGGCTATGATGCCGCTGCGTGCAAAGCTCAACGAGGCGCTGGCCGTCATCGCGCGAGAGCATGGTCTGGCCATCGTCATCAATACCGATGCCAATGCCTGTCCGTTTATCGACCCCATGCTGGGGGTCGACGTGCAGCAGACCGTCGTCTCTCTATTAAGCAAGTAGTCCTGTCTCCGCAGGGCTCCGGAAAAGACAACGAGCGTTCCATCAACAGTTGTTGTGGGGCGCTCGTTGAATAATTAGGTTTAATGCCATTTTTGCAAATTCTGATCATGACAACATCGAATCCATCCCTTTCTTCACCCATCGGCGTGTTCGACAGCGGCTATGGCGGTCTGACCATCCTGCACGGCATCCGCCAGTTGCTGCCCGAGTACGACTACCTCTATCTGGGCGACAATGCCCGTGCGCCTTATGGCCCTCGCTCGTTCGACGTGGTCTACGAGTTCACCCGTCAGGCCGTGCGTTACCTGTTCGACCAGGGATGCCCGCTGGTCATCCTGGGCTGCAACACTGCCTCGGCCAAGGCCTTGCGCACCATTCAGCAGCACGACCTGCCGCAGTGGGATGCCTCGCGGCGTGTGCTGGGCATCATCAGGCCTACCGCCGAGGTCATAGGCACCCTTACCCAGACGCGCCACGTGGGCGTGCTGGCCACCGAGGGCACCATCAAGAGCCAGAGCTACAATCTCGAGATACAGAAGCTATGGCCCGACATCGTCGTCTCGGGCGTGGCCTGCCCCTTCTGGGTGCCCCTCGTGGAATACCATGAAGCCGACTCGCCCGGTGCCGACTATTTCGTGAAGAAACGCATCGACCAGCTCATGCGCCAAGACAGTGCCATCGATGCCGTCATCCTGGGCTGCACCCACTATCCGCTGCTCATGTCCAAGATTGTGAAATATATGCCACGGGGCGTGCAGATCGTCACGCAGGGCGAGTACGTGGGCGGTTCGCTGCAAGACTATCTGCAGCGGCACCCCGACATGGAACAGCGGCTCAGCCGGGGAGCGACGGCCCGCTATCTCACCACCGAGAACCCCGACACCTTCAGAGAGCAGGCCCAATTGTTCTTGCACGAGCAGGTCTGCGTAGAGAGCGTCACCCTCGGCAACACCCTAACTGTCTGACGCCATTCTCCTTTCCGCTTTGCAGTCTTGCAAAAACCATGTAAAACCAGAAAAGCAAAGAAAAACCTTCTAATTATACTAAACGTCGCAATAATTTTCGTTAGTTGAGCGGCCTGTCAGGCCGCAGAAAATAGGCTTAATTATATTTTCTTTGCAAAATATTTGCAGGAATGGCAAAAAATGTTTACCTTTGCACCGTTCAGTGGAATGAGGGGCTTGACAAGAGCCCCTCATTTCTGTTTAAATCACAGTTGAATGATTACAAAAGAGACATTAAAATCACTGGTGGAAGAGTGGCTCAAGCAGGGCGACTACTTCCTTGTAGACATTGAGATGGATGGCGACCGCATCGTCATCGAGATAGACCAGGCCGATGGCGTGTGGATAGAAGACTGCGCCTCGCTGAGCCGCTACCTGCAGGAGCAGCTGGGCGACGAGCTTGGCGACTATGAGCTTGAGGTGGGGTCGGCAGGCATCGGCCAGCCTTTCAAGGTGGAGCAGCAGTACCAGAACCACATTGGCGACGAGGTGGAAGTGCTGCAGGCCGATGGCAAGAAGCTCACCGGCGTGCTCAAGACCGTGGAAGGCCGCCAGTTTGTGGTTGCCACGAAAGAGAAGCAGGTGCCCGAGGGCAAGAAGCGCCCCGTGCTGGTAGACGTAGACCGTCAGTTCTCCATGGACGAGGTGAAGAGCACCAAATACCTGCTGAACTTCAAGTAATTGCAAAATCGAAAACAGAAAAAATACTAAATAAAGATAATGGCAACAAAGAAAGACGCGAAAGGCCCCTCGATGTTCGAGACCTTTCAGGAGTTTAAGGAGACCAAGAACATTGACCGCACCACCCTCGTGAGCGTGCTCGAAGAGAGCTTCCGCAACGTGCTGGCCAAGCTGTTCGGCAGCGACGAGAACTTCGACGTGATTGTGAACCCCGACAAGGGCGACTTCGAGATTCACCGCAACCGCATCGTGGTGGCCGATGGCGACGTGAAGGACGAAAACAAGGAGATAGAACTGAAGGAGGCACAGAAGATAGAGCCCGACTATGAGGTGGGCGAGGAAGTGAGCGAGCCGGTAGACTTCACCAAGTTCGGCCGTCGCGCTATACTGAACCTGCGCCAGACCCTGGCTTCGAAGATCCTTGAGCTCGACCACGATGCCCTCTACCAGAAGTACAAGGACAAGGTAGGCACCATCGTCTCGGCCGAGGTCTACCAGATGTGGAAGCGCGAGGTGCTCCTCATGGATGATGAGGGCAACGAGCTGCATCTGCCCAAGAACGAGCAGATTCCCGCCGACACCTACCGCAAGGGCGAGACCGTGCGCGCCTTGGTGAAGGAGGTGCAGAACGAGAACAACAACCCCCGCATCATTCTTTCCCGCACCAATCCCGACTTCCTGAAGCGGCTGCTCGAGGCCGAGGTGCCCGAGATTGGCGACGGACTGATTGCCATTCGCCGTGTGGCCCGCATGCCGGGCGAACGTGCCAAGGTGGCCGTGGAGAGCTTCGACGACCGCATCGACCCCGTGGGAGCCTGCGTGGGCGTGAAAGGTTCGCGTGTGCATGGCATCGTGCGCGAGCTGCAGAACGAGAACATCGACGTGATCAATTATTCTAGCAATGTGCAGCTCTTCATTCAGCGCGCACTCTCGCCGGCCAAGGTCACCAGCATCACCCTCGATCCCGATAACCATAAGGCCGAAGTCTATCTGCAGCCCGAAGAGGTGAGCCTCGCCATCGGCAAGGGTGGCATGAACATCAAGCTGGCCTCGATGCTCACCGAGTTTACCATCGATGTGTTCCGTGTGGTGCCGGAAGGCGGCGACAACGACGAGGACATCTACCTCGACGAGTTCAGCGACGAAATCGACCAGTGGGTCATCGATGCCATCAAGGCCATCGGCCTCGACACGGCAAAGGCCGTAATCAATGCACCCCGCGATATGCTTATAGAAAAGGCCGACCTCGAGGAAGAGACCGTAGACCATCTGCTCGAGGTGCTGAAGGCAGAATTCGAATAGATTGAAGATTGAAGGTTGAACATTAGACATTAGCTTCATGCTGATGAGTTTCAGTCTTCACATCGGATAGATCGCTCAATAATAATTTCAATTTTCAATTTTCAATTTGAAAGAATGGGAATAAGACTAAACAAAGTATTAACGGAACTGAACATAGGACTTCAAACGGCAGTTGATTTCCTAAAAAACAAGAAGAGTCTGGGTCAGATTCGCGAGGACGTGACGCCGAACACCAAAATCAGTGACCAACAGTATGAGGCACTGGTGGGCGAGTTCAATGGCGACAAGGCGGTGAAGACGCAGGCTGCCTCCCTCTTCCCTAAGAAAGAGAAGAAGAAGGTGGAGATGGCCAAGACCAAGACCGAGGAGAAGATGGCACAGCGGCAACAGTTTAAGCCGCTGGGCAAGATAGACCTGGACAGCCTGGGCAAGCCCAAGCCTGTGCAGCAAGCAGAACCCTCGGAGCGTAAGCAACCCACGGCTGCTGCCCCCAAGGACAGTAAGCCGCAAACCGAGCCGAAGGCTGCTGCCGAGAGCCAGGCAAAGAAAAATGAGAAGATCCCTGCAGAGAGCGCAAAGACCGAGGTACCCTCTGTCGACGACAATGCTGTAGAAGTAGCCCCAGTCGCACCCCAGCCAGCTGCCAAACCTGCAGAAGAACATAAGCCTGCAGAAGAGCCGAAGGACGCTGAAAAGCAGAAGCCTGCAACCGATGAAACCGCCGGTCAGAAGCAGCAAAAAGCCGCCGAGGTGCAGAAGCCTGCACCTGAAGATGGCGATGATGACGACGATGAAACCGACGAAAATGGCAATGAGCAGCCGGCTGCTGCCACATCGGGCCCCGAGATATACACGCTGAAAAGCGAGGCCCGGCTGGCACCGAAGGTGAACGTGCTGGGCAAGATAGACCTTTCGACCATTAACCAGAGCACGAGGCCCAAGAAAAAGTCGAAGGAGGAGAAACGCAAGCAGCGTGAAGAGAAGGCTGCCCAGCAGCGCGGGCAGCAGGGCGGTGGCCAGCAGAGTGGCGAGAAGCGTAAGCGTGAGCGCATACGTGGCGGAAAGGTCGACATCGAGGCCGCTGCCAAGCAGCAGACCCAACAGCTGGGCGGCGGTCAGCAGGGCGGCGGAAAGAAGAAGAACAAGGGTGGAAACCAGAACTTCACCGATGCCGCTCCCGGACAGCGCCGGGGGGCCGAAGGCCAGCAGCAGGGCGGCAAGAACAAGAAGAACAAGCAGAAGCAGCCCGTGAAGCCTGTGGAGGTCAACGAGGAGGACGTGGCACGCCAGGTAAAGGAGACGCTGGCTCGCCTCACATCGAAGACCAACCTGAACAAGAAGGGAGCCAAGTACCGCAAGGAGAAGCGCGATGCCGTGGCCGAGCGCCTCTCTGAGGAGATGGCTGCCGAGGCAGCACAGAGCAAGGTGCTGAAGCTCACCGAGTTCGTCACCGTGAGCGAGCTGGCCACGATGATGAACGTGCCCGTGGTGAAGGTCATCAGTACCTGTATGGCCATTGGCATCATGGCATCGATCAACCAGCGCCTCGAGGCCGAGACAATCAATATCGTGGCCGAGGAGTTCGGCTATACCACCGAGTATGTGTCGGCCGAGGTGCAGAACGCCATACAGGAAGAGGCCGACGACGAGAACGACCTGCTGCCACGTGCACCCATCGTGACCGTGATGGGCCATGTGGACCACGGTAAGACGTCGCTGCTCGACTACATACGCAAGACCAACGTGATTGCAGGCGAGGCCGGCGGCATCACCCAGCACATCGGTGCCTACAACGTGACGCTGCCCGACGGCCGGCAGATCACCTTCCTCGACACGCCCGGTCACGAGGCATTTACTGCCATGCGTGCCCGTGGTGCCCAGGTCACCGATATAGCCATCATCATCGTGGCTGCCGACGACTCGGTGATGCCCACCACCAAGGAGGCCATCGCCCATGCACAGGCTGCCAACGTGCCCATGGTGTTTGCCATCAACAAGATTGACAAGCCCGGCGCCAACCCCGACAAGATTCGCGAAGACCTGGCCAACATGAACCTGCTCGTCGAGGAGTGGGGCGGCAAGTACCAGTGTCAGGAAATATCGGCCAAGAAGGGCGTCGGCGTAGAGGAGCTGCTCGAAAAAGTGCTGCTCGAGGCCGAGATGCTCGACCTGAAGGCCAATCCCAACCGCAAGGCTACCGGCTCCATCATCGAGTCGAGTCTTGACAAGGGTAGGGGATATGTCTCTACCGTGCTCGTGTCGAACGGCACGCTGAAGGTGGGCGACGTGGTCATTGCAGGCACCTCGCATGGCAAGATCAAGGCTATGTTCAACGAGCGCAACGAGCGCATACAGGAGGCACGGCCTGCACAGCCCGCCATCATCCTGGGGCTCGACGGAGCACCCACTGCCGGTGATGCCTTCCATGTGATGGATACCGAGCAGGAGGCTCGCGAGATAGCCAACAAGCGACTGCAGCTGGCACGCGAGCAGGGACTGCGCACGCAGACCCGACTGACGCTCTCCGACATCTCGCACCGCATCGCACTGGGCGAGTTCAAGGAACTCAACCTCATTGTCAAGGGCGATACCGACGGTTCCATCGAGGCTCTTTCAGACTCGTTCATCAAGCTCTCTACGGAGAAGATCAAGGTCAACGTCATTCACAAGGCCGTGGGCCAGATCTCGGAGAACGACGTCACGCTGGCCGGTGCCTCCGATGCCATCATCATCGGCTTCCAGGTGCGCCCCTCGTCGGCTGCACGCAAGCTGGCCGAAAACGAGGGCGTGGAGATCAACACCTATTCTATTATCTACGATGCCATCGAAGACGTGCGCTCTACCATGGAGGGCATGCTCGACAAGATCATCAAGGAAGAGGTGACGGCACAGATAGAGGTGCGCGAGGTCTACAAGATTTCGAAGGTGGGCACCGTGGCCGGTGCCATGGTCGTAGAGGGCAAGGTGCACCGCAGCGACAAGGCGCGCCTGGTGCGCGACGGCATCGTCGTCTTCACCGGTGCCATCAATGCCCTGAAGCGCTACAAGGACGATGTGAAGGAGGTGCCCACCAACTTCGAGTGCGGCATCTCGCTCGTCAACTTCAACGACATTCAGCAGGGCGACATCATCGAGACCTTCCAGGA